>JALHTE010000185.1 GCA_022865595.1 Steroidobacteraceae bacterium
CAATTGCAGCCGCCTCGATCTCCGCATCGCTTGCGGGAAAACCAAAGGCAATGTTGCGCCGCACGGTGTCGTTGAACAGCACCACGTCCTGGCTCACGAGGCTCACCTGCGCACGCAATTCAGCCCGGCGGTACTCACGGACGTCGTGCCCGTCGAGCAGCACGGAGCCGGCTGCAACGTCGTAGAACCGCGGCAGCATGTTCACGACGGTCGACTTTCCACTCCCGGAACGCCCGACGATGGCCAGCGTCTCGCCGGCATGAACCTCGAAGCTGACCCCGGAGAGCACGTCGCTCGCGCCTGCGGCGTAGCGGAACGTGACGTTGCGAAACTCGACCTCTCCCCGGGCGCGCTTCATCGGGCGAGTCCCGCCCGGATCCTCGCGCGGCGTATCCATGATCTCGAAGATGCTCTGCGCGGCGGCTATTCCCTGTTGCAGCGGTCCGGCAACGTTGATGATACGGCGCAGTGGCGCGGTGACCAGTCCCAGCGCGGCGATGAACGACGTGAAGTCGCCAACCGTCATGTCGCCGTTCATTGCGTCTCTGGTTGCCATGTACAGCACTCCCGCCATCGCGCTCGAAGCGATCAGCATCACGATGGGATTGCTCAAGCCCTTGGTCAGCATCAATCGCATGTAGGAACGCCGGTTGTGCTCGATCACTTTTTCGAACAGCCCCGTCTCGTAGGCCTGGGCGTTGAACACGCGTACCACGCGCGGCGCCTCGATCGCCTCCTTGGCAACCCGGGTGACCTCGCCCATCGAATTCTGGATGCGGCGGCTGTAGCGACGGAACAACTGGTTTACGCGGCGGATCATGAACGCGATCAGCGGTCCGACCGTTAGGCTGATCAGGGTCAGCTTCGGGTTCTGCCAGACCAGGTAGCCAACCAGGCCGAATATCGTCAAGGTGTCGCGGATGAACACCGTGATCGAGTCAGTGGTCGACTGCGCGACCTGCTCGGTGTTGTAGGTCAGCCTCGACAGCAGCGCGCCCGATGCCTCGCGATCGAAAAAGCTGATCGGCAGGTGCAGGTAGCTGTCGAAGAGCTGCGCGCGAAGCTTCTTGACGATGTGCCGGCCGACGTAGCCGGGACAGTAGGTCTGCAGGAAGTCGCCGATACCACGGAAAACGAACAACACGACCAGCGTGACAGGCACCAGCCAGACCATGCGAGGGTCCTTGTTGACGAAGACCCCATCGAGGAAGAACTTGATGAAAGCAGCCCAACCGGCATCGGAGGCAGCTGACATCACCATGCCGAGCACTCCCACCATGAACATGGCACGGTGCTCGCGCAGGTAACCGAGCAGCCTGCGGTAGGTCTTCAGCGCACCCGGCTTCAGGCGCAAGTCCGCGATGCCGGCGGACTTGATGCCGCTAATCTCCTTGGGCTTCATCGTTGACCGTCGCGATGTTGATCTGCCGATACCCCGCACGCCCGGCAACTTCCATCGCGGTCACCACCGACTGGTGCGTGGCTCGTGCATCGGCACGGACCGTGACCGGCATCGCGCGATCGCCCTCGGCGACCTTGCCAAGCGCTGCGGCCA
>JALHTE010000186.1 GCA_022865595.1 Steroidobacteraceae bacterium
CTTCCTGAAGTCGCGCTTCACGACGGACGGGTCGATTCGATGCAGGTCCGTTACTACCTGGCTCGGGTCACCGCCGGGATTCGCCACATGGTCCTCCACCACGACGACTCCGCCGGGCTTCAGCGCCGCATGCAGCTTCGCGAGCAGCAGCATCGGGTCCGTCGCAGGCCATGATCCGTCGTCCGGCCGCCAGTAAAGGTCATGGTAGGACATCACGAAGAGCGCGAGATCGAGGCTCGCGGGCACGAGCTCGAGGTCCTCGATCGTGCTCGTCACCTGCTTCACGTTCGGCAGGCGGTCGCCGGCGTAGCGCTCGACGATCGCCTTGGCCGCGAAGCTGGCATAGGGCGGATTGTTGTAGGCGATGACCTGGCCCGTCGCCCCGACCGTGCGGGCCAGCAGTTCGGTGTAGTAGCCGCCGGCCGAGAACACGTCGATCACGTGCATCCCGGGGCCGACGCCCGTGAATTCTAGTACCTGCTGGGGCTTGCGCCGGGCGTCCTGCTCCAGGTCGGACCTCGGGCGATCGGGACTCGCGATGCCGGCCGCGATGGCCGCCTGCGATGCCTCGTTCGAAGTGAAATCTCCGCCCGCCGCGGGCAACGGCGCAGTCAGCACGAGCGCGAGCGTCAACGCAGTGGTGATTCTCATCCGATTCTCCCCCGTTCGTGCCGACGGACATCAAGGGACCTTGTGGCCGGGCGCGGCAAGAATGGCGTCCGCCACGTCACAGCGCAAGGCCGGCTCAGCCGAACGCCCGGTACAGCATCCTGGCAGCCACCAGGGCCAGGAATACGCCGAAAGCCGCCGCCAGCCTGCGGCGATCTAGCGAGTGAGCGAGCCTCGCACCAAGCGGCGCAACCGCCCACGACACCGGCGCGATGATCGCGAGCCCCAGCAGGCTCACGTATCCGATGGTGAACGGCAGCCCGGCCGCATCGGCAGCCGGAGCCAGCAGGTAACCGACGGTCGCCGGCACGCTGATCCAGAGTCCCACCAGGGCCGAGGTGCCGACGGCCATGTGCACCGGCACACCACAGAGCGTCATGGTCGGCACGCTCAGCGTTCCGCCACCAATCCCCATCATCGCGGACACGGCACCGATCGCCGCCGGGATCGACGCTCCGCCGATACCCCCAGGAACCGCGCGCCGCAGCACGACGTGGTCAAGGGGCAGCAGCATCTTCAGTGCGGCCGCCAGCGCGACGCAGCCAAAGACGGCTGCCAGAACGCTCGCATCCAGGTGCGCCGCGGCCACCGAGCCCGCAAGCGAGCCAAGCACGATCGGCACCGCCCAGCGCTTCATCAGCGCGTAGTCCACGGAACCCCGCTTCGCGTGCGAACGCGAAGACGAAAGCGCGGTGGAAATTATCGTGGCCATCGATGTCGCGACCGCGACGTGCAGCGCGGCGCCCGATGGCACGCCCGCGAACTCGAGGGCGGCGTCGAGCACCGGGACGATCACGATGCCGCCACCGACACCGAGCAGCCCAGCGAGCAGCCCACCGACTGCGCCGGAGGCCGCGATCGCGGCTACGATCGGCAGCCAGTGCAGGGCCGTGCCGCTCACCGGACGACCTGGCCGCCCTTAATCACCCGCTCGGGTGCTTCGAGAACGCGACGCATGTGAATTGTCCATCGTGGGAAACCGCGGCAGTCTACTGTCAGCGGAGCGCGCATGCATACCAGCGGAACCACCGGCGTATAGTTTCGGGACACTTCAAGCCTGATCCAGAAGGCGATTCCCGGGGGAGACCATGACGGAAACCAGCGGCGGCGAAGTCCTTGCACGCATGCTCCAGGCGGAGGGCGTGGAGAAGGTCTTCGGCATCATCGACGGCACCTATTTCGGCTTCTACTCGAGCCTGCACCGGCTCGGCATCGAGATCGTGACCCCGCGGCACGAGACCAGCGCCGCGCACATGGCGGGCGCCTACGCGCGGTTGACCGGACGCCTCGGCGTCTGCATGGCCAGCAACGGTCCCGGCGTCGCCAACCTGCTGCCCGGTCTCGCCGTGGAGAATGCCGAAGGCAACCGGGTGCTCGCGATCACCAGTTGCCGGCGGCCGCAGATCGTCTATCCGGATCGTGGCGGCGCGTACCAGGCCTTCGACCAGGTGGGCGCAATCAAGCATCTCTCCAAGTGGAGTCATTCAGTGGTGTCGTTCGACCGTGTCGCGGAGCTCGGGCGAACCGCGTTGCGCTACTGTTTCGACGGTCGGCCCGGCGTCGTGCATCTCGACGTGCCGGAAACCATCATGAACGGCAAGGTGAAGGCCGGGGTGCCGACCTGGCAGCCGCACCAGTACCGGCGCACCGAGCCGGTCGAGCCGCCACCGGGTCAGGTCGAGCGCGCGGCCGACCTGCTCGCAGCCGCAGAGCTGCCGATGATCCACGCGGGCAGCGGCGTGATCCACGCGGGCGCATTCGATGAATTGCGAAAGGTTGCCGAAATCCTGCACGCACCTGTGACCACCAGCTGGGCGGCGCGCGGCGTGCTGCCCGAGACCTGCGACGTCGCGATCCCGATGCCCTACGTGAAATTGAACCACGAGGTGCGCAACGACTCCGACCTGGTGCTGGTCGTCGGCTCACGCCTGGGCGAGACAGACTGGTGGGGCAAGGCCCCGTACTGGCGGCACCCGTCAGAGCAGAAGATGATCCAGGTGGACGTGGACGGCCACGTGCTCGGCGCCAACAAGCCCGCGGAGATCGCGGTGCTCGCCGACGCGAAGCTGTTCCTTGCCGCGCTGGCCGACGAGCTTGCGTCGCGCACCGGGCGCATGAACCTCAACGCGCGCCGCCGCAAGGTCGCGAAGTACCGCGAGACCGTCGCGGACGAACGCGCCAAGCTCGACAGGAAACTCTCTGACATGCTGGCGCCGATGAACTCGGCGCACGTGGCACACGCCTGCCAGCTCGCCTTTCCGGAAGGATCCGTGCTGGTCGCCGACGGCGGCAACACGGCGGTGTGGGCGATGATGTTCCACGAGATGCACGTGCCGAACACCATCCTGTCGACCTTCAAGTTCGGCATGCTCGGTGCGGGCGTGGCGCAGGCGCTCGGCGCTGCCGTGGCGCGGCCCGACAAGCCCGTTTGCTGCATCATCGGCGACGGCGCGATGGGCTTCCATCCGCAGGAAGTCGAGACAGCGGTACGCAATGGCCTGCGCGTCGTCTACGTCGTGCTGTGCGACAAGCAGTGGGGCATGGTGAAGATGACCCAGCAGCTCGCGCTGAAGCCGCTGAAGACGCTGGTGATGAAGTCGCTCGGGCCCGAAGAGACCATCAAGGCCGACCTGGGTGAAATCCGCTTCGACATGCTCGGCCGGTCCATGGGAGCTCACGGCGAGCGCGTCGCCGATCCGCGCGAGCTCGGTCCCGCGCTGGAGCGGGCGCTTGCGAGCGGCGGCCCGGCGGTGATCCACGTCGACGTGGACCCGGTGAAGCACATGTGGGCACCTGGCCTGATCCACTTCAAGGACATGCACCAGGAACCGAAGGGTCGATGAACGCGATCGACGCCGTTCATCTGCATTTCACGCCGGGCTCGCTGATCGCACTGGATGCGATCCTGGCGTTCGTGCTGTTCGGCGTCGCACTCGACATGAGGTTCGAGGACTTCAAGGGTATCGTCTCCGCACCGAAGGGGACGTTGATCGGGCTCGCTGCGCACTCGATTCTGCTGCCCGCAGTGGCATTCCTGCTCACGATGCTGTTGAAACCCGCGCCGAGCATCGCGCTTGGCATGATCCTGGTTGCGTCCTGCCCGAGCGGCAACATCTCGAACTTCCTGGTCAACTACGCGCACGGCAACCCGGCGCTCTCGGTCACCATCGCGGCCTTCTCGATGCTGGGCTCGGTGCTGTTCACGCCGTTCAACCTCGCGTTCTGGGGCGGGCTCAACCCCGATACACGTCCCATCCTGCAGGAGGTCGCACTGAGCCCCTGGCAGGTGCTGGGCACGATCGTCGTACTGCTCGCGATCCCGACCGTGCTGGGCATGGGCGTCGCGCACCGCTACCCGCGTTTTGCGGCTCGCGCGCGCCGGGCATTCCGGATGTTGTCGCTGCTATTTTTCTCCGCGTTCGTGCTGGGGGCACTGGTGGCGAACGCGGAGTTCTTCGTGGAGTACGTGCCGCGGGTTGCGGTGTTCGTTTTCCTGCTGAATGCGCTCGCGCTCGCCGTGGGCTATTACACGGCAAAGCTCGCGCGCCTGCCCGAGGCTGACCGCCGCGCCGTGTCCTTCGAGGTCGGCATCCAGAATGCCGGGTTCGGGCTGGCGCTGGTGTTCAACTTCTTCGGTGGGCTGGGCGGGATGGCGATCGTTGCGGCCTGGTGGGGTATCTGGCACCTGCTGGCTGGAACCACGCTGGCCGCGTGGTGGCGCCGGCGGCCGCCGGCCGGCAGGTGGGCCCAGTGAGCGGGCACCGCGTGCTGGTGACTGGCGCGGCCGGGTACCTCGGCAGCACGCTGGTCGGATCGCTCGCGCAGCGACTGCCCGCTGCGGGGTGGCCCGCCGGGCAACTGGGCGACGCAGACGGGCGGTGTACCAGCGACCGCGGCATCGAGTACATCGTCGCCACCGACGTCCGCGAGACCCCGGAGGCGGATCGCCTGCCCGGCGTCGAATATGGCGTGATGGACGTTCGCGATCGGGCGCTCGCCGAAACGCTACGACAGCATGCGATCGACACGGTCGTCCATCTCGCGGCCATCGTGACGCCTGGGCCGAAATCGAACCGCGAACTCGAATACTCGGTGGACGTGCTCGGCACGCGCAACGTGCTCGAGGCCTGCGTGACTGCCGGCGTGGAGAGAATCGTCGTCACTTCCAGCGGCGCCGCCTACGGCTACCACGCCGACAATCCCGAATGGCTCACCGAAGACGACCCGGTCCGGGGCAACGAGGCATTCGCGTACTCGCACCACAAGCGGCTGGTGGAGGAAATGCTGGCCGAGTACCGCGAAGCGCACCCACGCCTCCGACAGGTGGTATTTCGGGTGGGAACGATTCTCGGCGAGACCACGAGCAACCAGATCACGGCGCTGTTCGAGCGACCGCGCCTGATTGCGATCCGGGGC
>JALHTE010000187.1 GCA_022865595.1 Steroidobacteraceae bacterium
ATACGCTCGCCGTCGGTGACGACGATCATCGCGGCCTCGCGATGCGGCCAGTTGCGCATGACCTGCGACAGGCGCCCGCGGTCCGCAGCCGTGAGGTGCAGGCCGCGGGGACGGCGGTAAATGTGGCCGAACTGCTGGCACGCCAGGCCGACCGTCGGCGTGTAGATGATCGGCATCATTTCGTCGGGGTTCTCTACGATCACCCGGAAGAACAGCGCCTCGTTGCGGTCCTGCAGCGCCTCTATAAGGATGTATTTCTCAAGAGGCGTCTGCAGGCGGTGAAAGTTCTCCAGCACCCGCGCGACCTGCTCCTCCTGCGTGCACACATAGGGTGGCAGCAGCCCACGCAGGCCCAGCACCTCGCGCTCGAGCGCGGTGAATGCGCTGCCCTTGTTCAGCGTCGGGTCGCGAAGCAACGCGGCTCCGCGCGGGAACCAGTCCGGCAGCGGGGGCGGCAGGTGGCGTCGAGTGCGTTCGGCAGTCATGGCATGCTCCAGCATACGGGCGAGGGCAGCAGGGCGGTGAGATCCGCCGGCATGCCGCGATGCTAGGCCCGGCTGCCCCCCTGTCAACGACGGCAAGCCGGTAGCAGATTGCGGGTTGCCGAAGCGCGCGGCCCGCACACTTGACTGCCGTGGCGAACCTGTGCCGCTTGCGGGGAGAATTGATACCATTCCTGCCCCCAGACAGGAGCCAGACCATGAATCCCCGAAACCCGGGCCTGCCGGCCGGTCGACTCGCAGCCGCGGCCGCCCTGGTCGTCATGACCATGATCTCCGCCGGCGCGCTGGCTTCCAGCCCGAATGAGCAGCGCCAGGAAATAGACCAGGCGTCCCAGCAGACGCTGCAGGCCTTGTACGCGCAGCAGCCTTCAGCGCGACGCGCGATCGACGAATCTGCCGGCTATGCGGTCTTCAGCGACATGAGCACCAAGATCTTTTTCGCGGGTGGCGGCGGGGGCAAGGGCGTCGCGGTGAAGCGCGAGTCTGGCCAGCAGACCTTCATGATGATGGTGTCTGTCTCGGCGGGCTTGGGCATGGGTATCAGCAAGTCGCACCTGGTGTGGGTCTTCGAGACCCCTGAGGCCTACGAGAATTTCGTGAATGTAGGTGTCGAACTGGGCGCGGATGCAAACCTGCAGGTGAATCCCGGCCAGGGTGGTGGCCTGTACGACGGAGCGGTCGAGGCAGCGCCGGGCGCATGGCTGTACCAGCTCTCGGACGCAGGACTTGCGCTCGAGTTGACGGTACAGGGCACCAAGTACTTCAAGGATCCCGACCTTAATTGAGTGACCCTGGTGAACAGCGGGCGGCGATCGAACGGGCGCTGATGGACCGCGCGCGGGCCCTGGCCGCGCACCAGCCGGAAAGGCCGCGCCGCCTGCTGCAGCACTCGGTCGCGCTCGTGGCGGCGATCGTGATCGTGGGCGTGGTCCTGTTCGGGTTCAATGCCTTCCTGGTGGCGATGCAACGCTACATGGACACGGAGGTCGTGGAACCGGCGCCGGCGGCGACCGACCCGATGCCGGCCTATGCGGTCCAGCCCGACGTCAGTCTGCCACCGCCGGCGGATCAGGATCCTCGTCCCAGCCAGGCCCCGGCTCAGGAAACGTCTCCAGCCATTCCCTGATCAGCCGGACGTGCTCGCGTTCGTCGGCCGCCATCTCGAGCGCGGCCGAGCGGAGATCGGCGGGAAGTCTGGTTGCAGCGAATTGCTCGAAGAACTCGGCCGCACGCTGCTCGTTGTGTTCGGCGAGCTTGAGCGCGTGATAGGGCTGCATCAGGTAGTGCAGGTCGCCGTAGTCGGTCGTCTCCGGTCCCTCAGGTGTTTCCCAACGGAAGGCCGAAGTGTCGGGCGGACGCGTCCAGCCCATCTGCGCCGCGATCTGGTCCCGGTGCTTGCCCTCGATTCGCGACAGCTTCGCAAACAGTTCGGCGACCTCGGCGTTGTGGTGCGTATCCATCTGCTCGGCCAGTTCCGCGTAGCGGTCGGCGGCCTCGACTTCCATGGCCCACGCATAGGCCATGAATTCCTTCACTGTCCGCGGCAGCCTGCGCTTCACAGCGCAAACCTCGCTTCGAGTGCCGACACGTCGCGCGCTTCGCGACGGCCGCGAGGCTGGTAGGGCTTGCGCTCGCCCGCATACAGCACGCCCAGGTCGAATCCGGTGTCGCGCAGCATGCGCCGCACGGCGCGCGGGAGGTCAGAGGTGGGCTTGAGCGCGTCGTGCCTGACGATCTTCTTCCAGTCACGCTGCTCCGGGCGAAACGTGACACAGGGTGACAGCACCTCGATGAACGAAAACCCGGGATGGCGGACAGCCTGCACGATCAAGTCGGCAAGGCCGTTAGGGTCTCCCGTGAAAGCGCGTGCGATGAAATTCGCGCCGGACGACAGTGCCACCACCATCGGCCGGAATTCGTGCAGACCCGTGCCCTCCGGCGAGAGCTTGGAATCCCAGTCCGGCTCGGTCGTGGGCGAGGGTTGCCCCTTGGTCATGCCGTAAACGCGGTTGTCCATGACGATGTAAGTCATGTCGACGTTGCGCCGGCAGGCGTGCAGAAAATGATTGCCGCCAATCGAGTAGCCGTCGCCGTCGCCGCCGGTGACGATCACCGTCAGGTCCGGCCGCGCGACCTTGAGGCCCGTGCCGGCGGCGAGCGCACGGCCATGCACGCCGTGGAAGCCGTAGCAGCTGGTGTAGGCGGGGATGCGTGAAGAGCAGCCGATGCCAGATACCACGGCGACGTCTTCCGGCCGAAGCTCCATTTTCGCGCAGGCCTTGGTCAGCGCGTTGACGACGCCGAAGTCGCCGCAGCCCGGGCACCATACGGGCTTGATGTCGGACTTGAAGGCCGAGTGCGTCAGCATGCCGGTCATCCATTGCTCCATTCGACGAGCCGGCGATGAATCTCGCACGGGTTGAATTGAAGGGCGCCCGGGCGATGCAGCGAACTGACCTCGCCAGGCAGATCGTATTCCGAGCGCAGGTGCCTGAAGAACTGCCCGGTGTGGTTCTGCTCGATCACGATCACGCGGCGCACGCCGTCGAGCGCTTCGGCAAGTCGCGCAGGCTGCACAGGGGATAGTAGCCGCAGCGACACGAGCCTGGCCCGGACGCCGTCGTTGCGCGCCCGCGCGAGAGCTTCGCGCAACACCCCGGTGCAGGAACCGAAGGTGATCACGGCCAGGTCGCCGTCGCCTTCGATGTCGGCCCAGCTGCTGCCGTACTCAAACTGCTCGAGCTTGCGCAGGCGCTTGTCGAGTTGCGCGAGGTGATCGACTCCCTGCGATGACGGCGTTCCTCGTTCACCGTGTTCGAGCCCATCGGCCGTGTATGCAGCGCCTGCCGTGCCCGGGATCGCCATCGGCGATACGCCGTCCGGTGTCAGGGCGTAGCGCCTGTAGCCGGGCGGGCTCGCTTCCGCGACCAGGCGCGGGCCGGGCTTGTCGCCGCGTGCGTCCGCTGGCTGGTCAATGACCGCGCGCGTCTGCCCCAGGAACTGGTCCGAGAGCACGATTGCTGGCGTCTGCAGTGCCTCGGCGAGACGCACGGCCCACTCGGTCGTGCGCAGGCAGTCGGCGACCGAGTTCGGCGCCAGCACCAGGTGCGGGGCGTCGCCGTGCAGGCCGGAGATTGCGATGTTCACGTCGCCCTGCTCGGACTTGGTGGGGATGCCGGTGGATGGCCCGACGCGCATCACGTCCACCACCACGACCGGCGTCTCGGACGCGACCGCGAGGCCAAGCGACTCGACCATCAACGCGAGTCCGGGTCCGGAGGTCGCGGTGAGCGAGGGTATGCCGCCATACGACCCGCCAATCGCCATGTTGATGGAGGCGAGTTCGTCCTCGGCCTGCACCAGCGTGCCGCCGACCTCGGCCAGCGCCGGGCTCATCCACTCCAGCAACTCGGTCGCCGGCGTGATCGGGTAGGCAGCGACGAATCGCACGCCGCCCTTGATTGCCCCGTAACCCGCGGCCTCGTTGCCGGTGATCAGCCAGCGCTTTGTCGTCCGCGCGGGTGCCGGCTCCAGCATGCGGCAGGGCGGGCAGGTCGCTGATGCGTCGCGACCCGCGGCGACGGCTGCGAGACTCGGCGGCACTGCGGTCGGGCGCTTCGCCAGTGCCTTTTCGACAGCCTGCGAAACTGCATCGTCGGGCAGGCCAATCAGAGCTGCGACGAAGCCGAGCAGCAGCATGTTGGGGCGTCCGTCCGGGATGGCCTTGGCCAGCTTCTTCAGCGACACCTGCGCCTGCGCAGCACCGCTGCGCGTGAAGACCTCGGGCGGCACGGCCTGGTCGGGGTCGCCGACGATGAGGCTGTCCGCTGCCAGCGGTATCTCCGAGCCGAATCGCTCCACGTTCTCCCAGTCCACGGCTGCCAGCACGTCGAACCGGTCGGCCATGCATTCAATCGGATCGCGCGAAATACGTATCATCGCGGCAGCTTCGCCGCCGCGTATCTGGGGTCCCGACGAACGCGTCATTATCGCGTAGTAACCGGCGTGGGCGGCCGCCTCGAGCAACATGTTGCCCGCGGTCATGACTCCAGCGCCGCCACTTCCGACGAGTGCAACCGAAATGCTGGGGCGGCGCGGCATGGTCCCCGCGCCCGGACGTTCTGTTTCTGGCATTGGGGCGGTATTGTATGGGGTCAACGGAGGGTTTGGCCCATGCAAGACAGTAAATCCGAGCCGGGCATGCCAGCCGAGGTTGCGGCGATCCGTGATTGCGGCTTCGCAAACTGGGTGAATGACGATGTGGCGCGCGCGATCCGCTCGCAGTTTGCGAGCGACTTCATCCCGGTGAAAGGCATTCGCCAGGTGCGTGTCTGGGGAATCCAGGTCGACGATGAACGTGCACTGCCGGGGCGCGAGCGGACAACGATTCCGGACGAGGAACTGTGGCAGGTCGAGCTCGAGGCCGCGGACGGATCGCGATTCGAGGTGAATTCCCAGTTGCTGGTGGCGGCACCGCGCGAATAGCGGCGCAGCAACCAGGGGTCGGCAACCATGAACCTTGCCCAGTCGCTGCTTACGGCGCTCAAAGACCACGGCGCGCGCCAGGTCTTCGGCATTCCCGGGGATTTCGTGCTGCAGTTCTTCAAGGTCGTCGAGGAGTCCGGCATCCTTCCGCTGCACACGCTCAGCCACGAGCCGTCCGTGGGGTTCGCGGCGGATGCAGCTGCGCGCATCAGTTGTGCCCCCGGTGTAGCGGTCGTCACGTATGGCGCCGGTGCCTTGAACATGGTCAACCCGGTGGCGGCGGCCTACGCCGAGAAGTCGCCGCTGGTGGTGATTTCCGGTGCGCCGGGCAGCCACGAAGGCCGTGCCGGGCTTCTGCTGCACCACCAGGTGAAGCGCCTGGACTCACAGTTCGAGATCTACCGCGAGATCACCTGCGACCAGGCCCTGCTCGACGACCCGGCCCGGGCGCCCGGACGGATTGCCCGCGTGCTGCGCAGCTGCATCGAGCAGTCACGACCGGTGTACCTGGAATTGCCACGCGACCGCGTGTTCGACCAATGCTCGCCAGTGCAGCGGCTTCCCGAGACCGGATTCGACCCGGAGGCAGTATCGGCCTGTGCCGACGAGATCATGGAACGCATCGAGTCTGCCTCACGACCGGTGATGATGGTTGGCGTCGAAGTGCGCCGGTTCGGCATCGAGTCGCGCGTCGAGGAACTGGCGCGGCGTCTGCATCTCCCGGTGGTGACTTCGTTCATGGGGCGCGGGCTGCTTGCGGGTAGCCAGGTCCCGGTGCTGGGTACCTATCTCGGGCTCACCGCCCACCCGGACGTCGGTCGGCCGGTGGAGGAGTCCGATTGTCTGCTCCTGTTCGGCGTCACGATGTCGGATACGAATTTCGGTGTGTCCGAGGGGCGCGTCAATTACCGCAACAGCATCCTCGCGGTGGACCGCTCGGTTTCGATGGGATTCCACCGCTACGGAAACATACCGCTCGCGGCGGTGGTGGACGAGCTGGTGCGCCGCGTCTCCGAACGGCCGTCCCGTGCGGAGGGGCGGGCGACGGAGTACCCGCGTCGCCTCGAGGCTGACGACGAGCCGATTGCGCCAGTGGACATCGCAAAGGCGGTAAATGACCTGTTCGCGCGCATGGGTCGCATGCCGGTTGCGAGCGACTGCGGCGACTGCCTGTTCACGTCCTTCGAGATCGAGAACACAGAGATCGTGGCGCCCGGGTACTACGCGAGCATGGGTTTCGGCGTACCCGCGGCACTCGGCGTGCAGGCCGCGACGGGCAAGCGTCCGCTGGTGCTGGTCGGGGACGGTGCATTCCAGATGACCGGCTGGGAGCTCGGTAACTGTCGCCGCTACGGCTGGGACCCGATCGTGATCGTGATGAACAACCTGAGCTGGGAGATGCTGCGTGTCTTCCAGCCGGAGTCTAAGTTCAATACGCTGGAGGACTGGCACTTTGCCGATGTGGCCGCTGCGTTGGGGGGAGACGGCGTGCGGGTGACGACACGGCGCGAGCTTGCAGCCGCATTGGAGCGCGCGGCAGCGACCAGGGGGCGATTCCAGCTGATCGAGGCGATGATTCCGACGGGCGCGGTCTCGCCGACACTTGGGGGTTTCGTGGGTGCCTTGAAGCGCCGGCAGAGGCAATAGCTTGGAAAAGCCAGTACCCGGGCCCCGCCCCCTGGCGCCCTGGCGGCGCGCGCTGCTGGGCCTGCTGCGGCTCTTCGGCTGGAAGACGTCGTTCGTGTGGCCGCCGGCGCCGAAGGGCATCATCTTCCTGTATCCGCACACCTCGAACTGGGACTTCCCGCTCGGCCTCGCGTTCCGCATCGGCCACGACCTGCCGGCGAACTGGATCGGCAAGGCGGAAATGTTTCCAAGGCCCTTTCGCAGGTTCCTCGAACGGGTCGGCGGCATCCCGGTGGATCGTAGTCGAGCGACAGGGTTTATCGATGCGATGGTTCGGGAGTACCAGCACCGCAACTGGATGTGGGTCGCCATCACCCCGGAAGGAACCCGCTCGCGCACCGATCACTTGAAGTCAGGTTTCTACAAGCTCGCGCTTGCGGCGAATGTTCCGGTTGCGCTCGCGTACATCGACTACGGCTCGCGCACGGTCGGCATGGACACCTACGTTCGGTTCACCGGCGACGAGCAACGCGACCTCGACGTGATCCGACAGTTCTACTCGACCAGGCGCGGGTGCAAGCCGGAACTTGCGGGCGATATCCGGTTCAAACGCTGATGTCAGGAGTCACCCTGTGGCCTCGACGGTAACGCATCGCGTCCTCGATCCACCTGTCCCAACGTGAGAAGATCGCCGCCTGTTTCAGTTGAGGGCCGGAAGAAATGACCATTCGTTCGCTGGCATGGGTCGCTTGTGTGGTGCTCGCGGGCTGCGGACAGGCTCCGGACGGCGTGCAGCCGGTCACGGGGTTCGACGCGGCGCGCTATCTCGGCACCTGGTACGAGGTTGCCCGGCTCGACCACAGCTTCGAGCGTGGACTGAGCCGCATCACCGCGACCTATTCGGCGCGCGATGACGGCGGAATCGACGTGCTCAATCGTGGCTACGACTCGCAGAAGGGCGAGTGGCGTGACGCGCGAGGTCGCGCGCGGTTCGTGGGCCCGCGGGACGTCGGCGCCCTGGAGGTGTCGTTTTTCGGGCCGTTCTACGGCGGCTACAACGTGATCGACCTGGACGAGGCGTATTCCATCGCGCTGGTAGCCGGCCCGACACGTTCCTACCTGTGGATACTTTCCCGTCAGCCGGACCCGGCCCGGGAGGAGATCGAGCGGCTGGTCGCACGCGCCCGAGACCTCGGTTTCGACACCGACGCCCTGATCTACGTGGATCACGAGGGCTGAGGTGAGTATTTCGCTTCTGTTCCTGGTGGTCATGGTCGCCGTGAGCCTCGCAGGCCTCTACGCATCGCCCCGGATCATCGAGCGCAGCCTGTTCCGGCCGTACTGGTTCCTGCGTCGCCGGCAGTACGAGACGATCGTCACCAGCGGTTTCGTGCACGCCGACCTTCCGCACCTGCTGTTCAACGCGTTCACGTTCTTCTTCTTCGCCTTCCAGGTCGAGCGCCAGATAGGATCGGCCCGCTTCGCGGCGCTTTACCTCTTCGGGCTGGTGGCTAGCGACATTGGCACGTATTTCAATCATCGCAACGACCAGAACTACGCTTCCCTCGGTGCGTCGGGTGCGATTTCCGCCGTGCTGTTTGCCTCGATCGTGTACTTCCCGTGGCAGAAGCTGATCATCCTGCCGATTCCCATCCCGATTCCAGCGCCGTTGTTTGCGATCGGGTACGTCGCCTACTCGTGGTACGCGGGGCGCCAGGCCCGCGGGCGCATCAACCACGATGCGCATCTCGGCGGCGCGCTGGCTGGGCTCGTTTTCGTGCTCTTCACCGATCCGGGCGCTTACTCGAACCTGCTCGGATCGATCGCGGGCTGAGCGTCGGCACGCGGGCTTGCCGGCCCGCGCAGGCGTAGGCAGACTCGGCAGCCATGACCCTGAAGGACCGGGTGGACGCGATATTTCCAGACTGGCAGCACTGGTATCCCAGCCTGTTCGATGCCGCCGTGGACCTGGGCGTGATCCGCGCCCGGGTGTGTGACCCATCGTCGTTGCTGCTGTCGAACCGCCATGCGTCGGTGCGCGCGGCAGCCGAATTCGCCCATCGTCGCAAGTGGAGCGCCGAAGAGAACGAGCCGGAGGAGTAGCGCGCGGGCCCGTGAGGCGCGCGCGTGCAGACAGGCCCCGCCGACCATGGCGGACAAGCTGCGGTTGGCGGCTGCGATCCGGCCTCAGTCGGCGACGGCCGCCATGCCGCTCGCAATGCGCGGCTTGCGCGTGAACCACACCATCCCCGCGAGCATCACGGCGATCCAGGTCGAGATGTAGAAGTAGTCGATCGACGAGAGCGTGTAGGCCTGCTGGATCATGCCGCGCGTCAGCACGGCGATCGACTGCTGGTCGGTCAGGCCCATGTCGTGCAGGCCGGCGAGCGCTTGCTGAAGTTTCGGGTCGAAGATGCTGGAGGCCTCGGCGAGCCGGCTCTGGTGCAGGCTCGCGCGGTTGTCCCAGATGGTGGTCGAGATCGATGTCGCAAACGCCGCCGCGACGATACGCAGGAAATTCGAGATGCTGGTGGCGGCCGGCATGCGTTGTGGCGTGATCCCGTCGAGCGTGATGCTGATGACGGACACGAAGAAGAACGCAACGCCCGCGCCCTGCAGCAGCATTGGCACGATGAAGTCAAACAGGGTCGCCTGAGAGTTCAGCAGAGCACGCAGGTACAGGCCGGCCGCCATGATGATGAACGACATCGAGGCGCCGATGCGCGCGTCTGCGCGCGTGATCAGGCGCCCCGCCAGCGGCGAGAAAAGCAGCGCGACGAGGCCCGCCGGTGCCTGCACGATGCCGGCCCAGGTCGCCGTGTAACCGAGCTGGGTCTGCAGCCAGAGCGGCAGTATCACCACGTTGCCGAAAAAAACCGCGTAGCCGATGCTGGTGATCAGCGTGCCGACCGTGAAGTTCCGGCCCAGGAACAGGCTCAGGTCGACGATCGGGTGTTGCTCGGTGAGTTGCCAGATCATGAAGGCGATGAACCCGACAACCGTCACCACCGCCAGCAGCACGATCGAAGGGGAAGAGAACCAGTCTGCATCGCGTCCCGTGTCCAGCATGATCTGCAGTGCGCCGACCCAGATCACCAGCAGTGCCAGCCCGACCCAGTCCACGGGCAGCTTTTCGGTCGGAGTCTCCTTGTCGTGCAGTGCCCGCCAGCACAGTAATCCGCTCAATGCGCCGATCGGCAGGTTGATCAGGAAGATCCATTCCCAGGAGAAGTTGTCGGAGATGTAGCCGCCGAGCAGAGGCCCTGCGACCGGTGCGACCAGCGTGGTCATCGACCAGATCGCCAGCGCCATGCCTCGCCGCGACGACGGATAGATGGACATCAGCAGCGCCTGCGACCCCGGCATCATCGGGCCGGAGACCGCGCCCTGCAGCACCCGGAACGCGATCAGCGATTCGAAGCTCCAGGCGATTCCACAGAAGAAAGACGCGATCGTGAACAGCGTTACCGACGCAACGAAGGTGCGCACGACACCATAGCGGCGCATCAGCCAGCCGGTCAGCGGAACCGAGATTCCATTCGACACCGCGAACGAGGTGATGACCCAGGTGCCCTGGTTTGCGCTGACGCCAAGGTTGCCGGCGATCGTCGGCAGCGAGACGTTTGCGATCGTCATGTCCAGCACCTGCATGAAGGTGCCGAGTGCGAGCGCGAATGCGGTCAGTCCCCGCGTGCCGGCCGGCAGCGGAATCAGCGGCCGGTCGTGGTCTTCGCTCGGCCCGCTCATTCCTGCGCGAGCGACTGCCCGGAGTTGATGGCGATGGTGCGCGCGATCAGTGCCTCGGTGGCCTGGTCACTTGTCGAACGAGGCTGGACCGACGCAACCGACTCGGTGTTTGGCACGGTCAGGACCGTGCCGGACTGGTCGTGCACGTCCACCACGACTGCCATCGACAGCCCGACTCGCAGCGGATCGTTGCGCACCTGCTCGGGATCGAGCGCGATCCGTACCGGAACGCGCTGGACGATCTTGATCCAGTTTCCGGAAGCATTCTGCGCCGGCAGCAGTGCGAACGCGGCGCCGGTGCCTGGCGAGATGCCGCGGATGCGCCCGGAGAACTCCACGCTGCGGCCGTACAGGGCGGCGCGAAGGCTCGCAGGCTGCCCGAGGCGCATCTGCTCGAGCTGGCCTTCCTTGAAGTTCGCGTCCACCCAGACGTCCTCCATCGGCACCAGGCCGAGCAGTGGCATGCCGGGCGCAACGCGCTGGCCAAGCTGGACCCCTTTCTTCGCGATCACGCCGCCGATCGGCGCCGTGATCACGGTACGTTGCAGGGCGAGGGCCGCCTCGCGCACTCGTGCCGCCGCGCGCAGGACCTGAGGGTGATCGGACGGCGTGGCGCCGGCCGTCTGTGCCAGTGCGACGTTCAATTCCTCCCGTGCCGCGCGAACCGCGGCTTCATACCCGGCGACTGCATCGCGCGCGTGTGCGACGTCTTCCGCGGAAACCGCGCCACCTTCACCGAGCGGGCCGCGGCGGGCGAGGTCCTGGCGCGCGCGCCGCAGCTCGACCTCGCGCAGTGCAAGCTGCGCACGCAGCCGGTCGACCTGCAGGAACGCGCCGTGCACCTGGCGCACCGTGTTGCCGAGGTCCGCAACAGCCGCATCCATCGCGATGCGGGCGTCGGCTGGATCAAGTTCCAGCAACGTCTGTCCTGCAATGACCGTGTCTGTCTCGCGCGCATGCACCGCGAGGATCGTGCCGGCGACGTCTGCCGTGACCTGCACGACCGTTCCGCCGACGTAGGCATCGTCGGTGGAGATTCGCCAGCGCGCGTATCCGTACCAGTAGGCAGTCCAGGCCACGGCACAGACCACCACGCACGCGGCGAGAATAATGAGGCTAAGACGGCGTGAGGAGCTTGCGGCCTTTCCGGCCGGTTGAGGGTCCGGGGTACTCACTCACGCTTTTCCTGTTGGCCGGATTGTGCGTTCGTGGCAAGGCTTGTCGATTGCCGCGCGTCGAAGCTGCCGCCGAGCGCGACCAGCAGCGCAATGCGCGCAAGCATGCGGTCCGCGAGCAGGTTGATGCGCTGTCGCCGGGCGCCGAGCACCTGCGTCTCGGCGTTCAGCACCGTGAGGAAGGTGGCAAGCCCGGCGTTGTAGCGCTGCTCCGCGAGTCGATACGCCTGCTCGGCGGCATCGAGTGCGCGCCGCTGGTCGGCGAGCTGGCGGTCCAGTGACTCGACCCTGGCTGCCTGGTCGGCTGCCTCGCGGACCGCGCGCAGCACCGTCTCGTTGTAGCTAGCGACCGCAGCGTCGAGGTCAGCGGTGGACTTTCCGTATTCGGCCCGCAACCGGCCCGCATCGAATATCGGAAGGTGTATCGCGGGACCCAGCGTCCAGGTCTGCGAATCGCCCTTCGGCAGGCTCTTAAGGCCGACCGCGGTGAAGCCCGCGAATCCGATCAGGTTCACGTTGGGATAGAAGGCCGCATGTGCGGCGGAGCGGCCCTGCTGGGCTGACATCACGCGGGACTTCGCAGCGGCGACGTCCGGTCGGTGCGCAAGCAGGTCGGTCGGAAGTACCGCCGGCAGCGCCAGGGGATTCTCGAGGTCCAGTGTTGGGCTGCCGATGGAGCCGTAGCCGGCAGGACCTGCGCCAGCCAGGGCAGCGAGCGCGTGCGTTGCAAGCCGGGCGCCGACGCGAGCCTGTTCGAGTTCGACGTCGGCCTGGGCTCGACTGCTCTCGGCTGTGCGCAGTTCGGCGTCGCTGTCGAGGCCCGCCTGCACCCGGCGCGCCGTCAGGCCGAGCAACTGCTCGCGTTGCTGGACGGAGCGATCCGCGAGTTCCCGCAGTGATGTCACGCGCTCCAGGTCTACGTATGTCTGCGACACTGCTCCCGAGAGCGCGAGTGCCGCGGCGACCGTATCCAGCTCCGCGGCCTGGGCGTTGGAGCGGGCCTGTTCGATCAGTGCGGACTGGCGGCCCCAGAAGTCGATGTTCCACACCAGGTTGAAACCGACTCGGCCATCCCAGAACGTCGAACCGGCATAGGGCGGCGGGTAGATGTAGTTGCCGCTCACCTTGGAGCGATAGACGTTCAGGTCGAAGTCGACTCGCAATTCGTCGCCGGCACCCACGGCCCGTGCCTGTTCCCAGGCGCCTCGTACGCGAGCGATCGAGGCGGCCAGGGACGGGTTGTCTGAAAGTGACTGTGCGACCAGTCGGTCGAGTTGCGGGTCTCCCAGGGCCTTCCACCAGTCGCCGGCTGGCGCGTCGTAGTCCGGTCCGGCGAGTCCGAGCTTGTCCGGGGACGTCTCCGTCACGCGCGGGCCGCCCGGTGGCGTGCTGACGCAGGCGCCGAGCAGCAGCGCCCACGCCGCGGTGACCAGGAGCCGTGAACGGCTCATGATCGCGGCCGTCGGGCTCGCGAGACCGGGCTGCCGGCACTGCCGCTGCGCCTGGCTCGCGGGCGAGCCGCGGTCGCCGGCGCGCGCGGCTCCTGCTGTTCCGGCGGCGCGAGCTGCTGCAGGTGGTTCACCAGCCTTTCCATCATCTCGCGCAGTTGCTCGAACTCTGCGCGGCTGAACGGTTCGAGTGCCGTGTTCATCTGGCCGACCACCACCGGAAGCAGTTCCTCGATCGTCCGGCGGCCCCTGGCTGTAAGCGCGAGGTTGACGACGCGCCGGTCCCGGGTGCTGCGCTTGCGAGTGAGCAGGCCGCGGCGCTCGAGCTGGTCGATGA
>JALHTE010000022.1 GCA_022865595.1 Steroidobacteraceae bacterium
GATCGGCACCGAGGAACTGCCGCCAAAGTCGCTGTTGACGCTTGCGACTGCCTTCGCAGACGGCATCGCGAAAGGCCTCGATAGCGCCGGTCTCGTGCACGGGGCTGTCGAGCGCTACGCCACGCCGCGACGCCTTGCGGTGCGCGTGCGGCGGCTCGTCGAACAACAACCCGACCGGGCGATCGAGCGGCGCGGCCCGCCGCTGAAGGCTGCATTCGACGCACAAGGGGCGCCCACTCAGGCTGCGCTGGCCTTCGCGCGCAGCTGCGGCACCGAGGTCTCGGCGCTTGAAAAGCTCGAGACCCCCAAGGGCGTCTGGATGGTGCACCGGGGAACCGAAACCGGCGCCAGCACCGTGAGCCTGATGCCAGCCATCGTCCAGGCAGCACTGGACGCGCTGCCCATCGCCAAGCGCATGCGTTGGGGTGCGGGCGAGGCCGAGTTCGTGCGGCCGGTCCACTGGGTGCTGATGATCTTCGGCCGCGAAGTAGTGCCCTGCGAGATCCTGGGCGTGCGCTCCGGCAACCTGACCTACGGCCACCGGTTCATGGCGCCGAAGGCGATTCGCATCGCGAGCCCAGGGACATACGTCGGCGCACTGCAGAAACGCGGCAGGGTGATGGTCGACATCGATGAACGACGCGAGACCATCCGCAAGGGTGTGGCCGCCGTCGCGGCCGGCCTCAATGGCACGGCGGTCATCGAGGACGAGTTGCTCGACGAAGTGACGGCGCTGGTCGAGTGGCCCGTGCCGCTTGCCGGTCGCTTCGATGCGAAGTTCCTGGAACTGCCGGCCGAAGTACCGATCGCGACCATGCAGGATCACCAGCGCTACTTCCCGGTGCGCGACGCGGACGGGCGGCTGATGCCATGGTTCATCACCGTGTCGAACATCGAAAGCTCGGACCCGGCGCAGGTGATCGCCGGCAACGAGCGCGTGGTGCGCCCGCGACTGAGCGACGCGGCTTTCTTCTGGGCCTCGGACCGCAAGCACCGTCTCGACTCGCACCGCGACGCGCTCAAACGCGTGACCTTCCAGACCCAGCTCGGCTCGCTCTACGACAAGTCGGAGCGAGTCCGCGCGCTGGCCACCGACATCTCGGCATCAATTGGCGGAGATGCCGCGCTCGCGAGCCGTGCCGCCGAGATCTGCAAGTGCGACCTGCTGACCGCGATGGTCGGCGAGTTTCCGGAACTGCAGGGCCTGATGGGGCGTTACTATGCTGAGCTCGATGGCGAGGCCGCCGAGGTCTGCGCAGCCATGTGCGAGCAGTACCTGCCGCGCTTCGCGGGTGACGAGCTTCCGTCCACCAGGACCGGCATGGCGGTCGCCATCGCCGACAGGCTCGACACCATCGCGGGCATCTTCGCGATAGGGCAGAAGCCGACCGGCACGCGCGACCCGTTCGGGCTGCGC
Source organism: Steroidobacteraceae bacterium (assembly GCA_022865595.1). Classification (GTDB taxonomy): domain Bacteria; phylum Pseudomonadota; class Gammaproteobacteria; order Steroidobacterales; family Steroidobacteraceae; genus RPQJ01. Next base: position 1,418 of record JALHTE010000022.1, read on the forward strand.
CGCGCGGCACTGGGCCTGCTGCGCATCGCCGTGGAGCGCCGACTGGAACTCGACCTGCCGCGGCTGATCCGCAACGCGCTCGCAGCACTGCCGTTCGCCGCGCCGGAGAACACCGCCGCCGAGGTCTACGACTATGTGTTCGAGCGCCTGCGCGCCTACTACCTGGAAGGCGACGCCGGCCTCGAGATCACGGCTGAGATGTTCGACGCGGTCCTCGCCACCCGCCCGGCATCACCGCTGGATTTCGACTCCAGGCTGCGCGCGCTCGCGGAATTCCTGCGCCTGCCCGACGCACAGAGCCTGGCGGCGGCCAACAAGCGCATCGCCAACATCCTGCGCAAGGCGCCTGGGCCGGTCGGGGAGACAATCGACGAGAACCTGCTTCGCGACCCGGCCGAGCAGATCCTGGGCGAGCAGCTGACCGCTATTGCGCGCATGGTCGAGCCCAAGTTCCAAGCGCGAAACTACACCGAAGCGCTGAAGGACCTCGCGGTGTTGCGTGGCGCCGTGGACGAATTCTTTGATTCGGTGATGGTGATGGCGGACGATCCGGCGCTACGCGCCAACAGGCTCGCCCTGCTCGGGCGGCTGCGGTCGCTGTTCATGCACGCGGCGGATCTTTCCAGACTGCCCGGTTAGGACGCGAGACATGCAGGCCCTCAGGTCGCTGATCTACACGACCCTTTTTGTTCTTGTCACGGCATTCTTCGGTGTCGTGGTGCTCATCTCAGCGCTGCTTCCGCTCAGCATCCAGCAGCGCTACGTCATCCCGCGCACCTGGGGCTTGTTCCTGACCTGGCTGGCAGGGGCGGTGTGCGGTCTCAAGTACGTGGTCGAGGGCCAGGAGAATCTCCCGAGCCAGCCCTTCATTTCGTTGTGGAAGCATTCCTCTTCCTGGGACACGCTCGCGCAGATGTTCGTGGTGCCGCCTGCCGCGTGGAGCCTTAAGCGAGAGGTAATCTGGATACCAATCGTCGGCTGGGCGGTGCGCACCTTCAACCCGATCGCCATCAATCGCAGCGCCGGGCATCCCGCGGTGAACCAGGTCATCAGCCAGGGCCGGGAGCGGCTGGCGTCCGGCATGGGCATCATCGTCTACCCGGAAGGCACTCGTGTCCTTCCGGGAGAGACGCGCAAGTACGGCATCAGTGGGGCGCTGCTCGCGACCAAGACTGGAGCGCCGGTCGTGCCCATCGCGCACAACTCTGGATACTTCTGGCAGCGGCGCGCCTGGATGAAATACCCGGGGACCATCCGCGTGGTGATCGGCCCACCGATTGATCCGACCGGTCTCGATGCACGCGAGATCAATGCCCGTGCGCAGCAGTGGATCGAGGCCAAGATCGCGGAAATCGTGGCTCAGCCCGGCGGCAAGCCAGACTAGATAATCGTTCCACAAGAAAACGCCGGCACAAGGCCGGCATGAATACAGACTTTCCAATCAAGCAGCGCCGGCCGAAGCCGGCGCTGCCTGTCGTTTGCTCAGTTCGACCCGCCGCCGCTGGTCACCGCCTCCATCACGCGATCGAGGTTGAAGCTTCCAGGCTTCTGCCGTGGCGGGAACTCCTTGAAGCTCTGCAGCCACTGGCCGACGTATGCGCCTGCCGGGGCAAACGCGAACATGTGCTCGAGATACCAGCGCTGGTAGCCCATCGCGTTTTCTTCCTCGGCACGCTCGAACGGATCCATGCGCAGGTTGGTCAGCGTTGGCGCACGCAGTTCGTCGAACGGCTGCTGCCAGACCTTGAGGCCCAGCGCCTCCTGCTTCAGGAACGTGATCTTCCAATTGTCGTAGCGGAGCGCCGCAACGCTGCCGTCATCGGTCCAGTAGATGAACTCCCTGCGCGGCCACGGCGCCTCGCCCTTCAGCGCCGGCAGCAGGTTGTAACCGTCCAGGTGGACCTTGTAGGTCGTGCCGCCGACCTTCTCGCCCTTCAACAGGTCTTCCTTGACGGTGGTGTCGCCGGTCGCCGCGAGCAACGTTGCCAGCATGTCCTCGTGTGCGCCGATGTCGTTGATCACGGTGCCCGGCTTGATGACGCCCGGCCAGCGGATCATCGCCGGCACCCGGTAGCCGCCTTCCCAGTTGGTGTTCTTCTCGCCGCGGAACATGGTCGTGCCGCCGTCCGGCCACGTGAAGGTCTCGGCGCCGTTGTCGGTCGAGTACATCACGATGGTGTTGTCCTCGATCCCAAGTTCCTTGAGCTTGGCGAGCAGTTGCCCGACCATCGCGTCGTGCTCGACCATGCCGTCGGCATAGACGCCGAGGCCGGTCTTGCCCACAGAGCCCGGCTTCAGATGCGTGAAGATGTGCATGCGGGTGGAATTCCACCAGACGAAGAACGGCTTGTCGGCCTTCTTTGCCTCTTCCATGAATTCCAGCGCTCGCTTGGTGACCTCCTCGTCCACGGTCTCCATGCGCTTCTTCGTGAGCGGGCCCGTGTCCGTGATGCGGCCATCGTCGTAGCTATGGATGACGCCCCGCGGACCGAACTTTTTCTTGAGCGCCGGGTCCTTGAAATAGTCGGC
>JALHTE010000188.1 GCA_022865595.1 Steroidobacteraceae bacterium
ACGCTCACGCACCTCGAGCGCCTCGAGGCCGAGGCAATCGAGATCATGCGCGAGGTGGTCGCCGAGTGCGACAAGCCGGTGATGCTTTACTCCATCGGCAAGGACAGCGCCGCGATGCTGCATGTCGCGATGAAGGCGTTCTACCCGGCCAAGCCGCCATTCCCGCTGCTGCACGTGGACACGCGCTGGAAGTTCCGGGAGATGTACGCGTTCCGCGAGCGCATGATGAACGAGCACGGCTTCGACCTGATTGCGTACACCAACCCGGACGGCGTCGAGAAAGGCATCAACCCCTTCACGCACGGCTCGGCGATTCATACCGACGTGATGAAGACCCAGGCCCTGAAGCAGGCGCTCGACCTCTACGGCTTCGATGCTGCCTTTGGCGGCGCGCGCCGCGACGAGGAGAAGAGCCGCGCCAAGGAGCGGATTTTCTCGTTCCGCTCGGCGCAGCACCGCTGGGATCCGAAGAACCAGCGACCCGAGCTCTGGCGCATCTACAACACGCGCATGCACAAGGGCGAGTCGATCCGCGTGTTTCCGATGTCGAACTGGACCGAGCTCGACATCTGGCAGTACATCTATCTGCATGACATCCCGATCGTGCCGCTGTACTTCGCAGCCGAGCGCCCGGTGGTGGAACGCGACGGTACGCTGATCATGGTGGACGACGATCGCATGCCGCTGCATCCGGGCGAGAAGCCGATGCTCCGGAAAGTGCGATTCCGCACGCTCGGTTGCTACCCGCTGACCGGGGCGATCGAGAGCGAGGCCGACACGCTGCCGGCGATCATCCAGGAAATGCTGCTCACCACCAGCTCGGAGCGCCAGGGTCGTGTCATCGACCACGATCAGTCGGCGTCGATGGAGAAGAAGAAGCAGGAGGGGTACTTCTGATGGCACACGTCTCCGACCTGATCGGGCAGGACATCGAGGCCTACCTGCACCAGCACGAACACAAGAGCCTGCTCCGGTTCATCACCTGCGGCAGTGTCGACGACGGCAAGTCGACCCTGATCGGCCGGCTGCTGTACGACTCGAAGATGATCTTCGAGGACCAGCTCACGGCGCTGGAGGCGGACTCGAAGAAGGTCGGGACCCAGGGTGGCGAACTCGATTTCGCGCTGCTGGTCGACGGCCTCGCGGCCGAACGCGAGCAGGGCATCACGATCGACGTGGCCTACCGCTTCTTCTCGACAGACAAGCGGAAATTCATCGTCGCCGACACGCCGGGGCACGAGCAGTACACCCGCAACATGGTGACCGGTGCATCCACGGCGGACCTGGCCGTGATCCTGATCGACGCGCGCAAGGGCGTGTTGACCCAGACGCGGCGCCACAGCTACCTGGTGTCGTTGCTCGGCATCCGCAAGGTGGCACTGGCGATCAACAAGATGGACCTGGTGGGATATTCGCAGGAAACCTTCGAGAAGATCGTCGCCGAGTATCGCGAGTTCGCGCGACAGATCAACCTCACCGACGTGGTAGCGATCCCGGTGTCCGGGCTCAAGGGCGACAATATCAAGGACCCGAGCGAGCACATGGCCTGGTACCACGGGCCGACGCTGATGGGATACCTGGAAGCCGTGGAGATCGAGGATCGCCTGCAGCACCAGCCATTCCGTCTGCCGGTTCAGTGGGTCAACCGCCCGAACCTCGACTTCCGCGGCTTTGCCGGCACGATCGTCAGTGGCACGCTGGCTAAGGGAGAGAAGCTGCGCGTGCTGCCCTCCGGTCGAGAAAGCAGCGTGGCTCGGATCGTCACGCTGGATGGCGATCTCGAGAGCGCGGTGGCCGGCCAGGCCGTCACCATTACGCTCGAGGACGAGATCGACGTAAGCCGCGGCGACGTGCTGGCGACCACCAAGGCACCGCCCGCCGTCGCAGACCAGTTCGAGGTCACGGTGATCTGGATGTCCGACGAGCCGATGCTGCCCGGACGCCCCTACTGGATGAAGATCGGCACCCGGCAGGTGACTGCCACGATCACCGAGCCCAAGTACAAGGTCAACGTCAACACGCTCGAGCATCTGGCGGCCAAGACGCTGGAACTGAACGAGATCGGCGTCTGCAATCTTTCGCTCGACCAGTCGGTCGCGTTCGATCCGTACGCCGAGAACCGCGACACCGGCGGATTCATCCTGATCGACCGGCTTACGAACGCGACGATCGGCGCCGGCCTGGTCCACTTCGCACTGCGACGCTCGCAGAACATCCACTGGCAGGCGGTTGACGTCCATAAAGCGGCGCGCGCAGGCCAGAAGGGCCAGAAGCCCTGCGTGCTGTGGCTCACCGGACTTTCCGGGGCAGGCAAGTCGACGATTGCGAACCTGGTCGAGAAACAGCTGTTGACGCTCGGGAAGCACACTTACCTGCTCGACGGTGACAACGTACGCCACGGGCTCAACCGCGACCTTGGCTTCACCGACGCCGACCGCGTCGAGAACATCCGCCGCGTCGCGGAGGTCGCGAAGCTGATGGCCGATGCAGGCCTGATCGTCATGGTGTCGTTCATCTCCCCGTTCCGTGCCGAGCGTCGCATGGCGCGCGGGCTCTTCGAGCCAGGCGAGTTCTTCGAGGTGCACGTGGACACGCCGCTGGCGGTGGCCGAGGCCCGCGACGTGAAAGGCCTGTACGGCAAGGCGCGCCGTGGGGAACTGAAGAACTTCACCGGCATCGACTCGCCGTATGAGCCGCCGGAAAACCCGGAGATCTACATCGACACGACGCACGCGGCGGCAGAGGAATCGGCGACCGCGATCGTCGAGGAGCTGCGCAAGGCGGGGATGCTGGGGTCGGCGTAAACGGTTTGGTATCCGCCCGGCAAGTTGTTACGCTCGGGCCGACTCCATACAGTGAGGCGCCCCGTTGTCCCTGATCGCAGAACTGAAGCGCCGTAACGTATTCCGGGTCGGTATCGCCTACCTGGCGCTGGGCTGGATCGTCACGGAAGTCACCGCGACGGTTGCGCCGATGCTGCACTTGCCGGAGTGGGTGGGGCCTGTCGTCCTCTGGATCGGCGTGATCGGCTTCCCGTTCGTGGTGATGTTCTCGTGGATCTACGAGCTCACGCCAGAGGGCCTTAAGCGCGAAACCGAGATTGAGCGATCGGCGTCTGTTACCCAGCACACCGCGCGTCGCCTCGACTACGTGATCATCGGCCTGCTGGTGGTGGTGATCGGACTCTATGCATACCAGGCCGTCCGGCCGGCCGCCGAATCGCACAAGACGGTGATCGCTAGGGCTGCACCCGGCGGGGAACCCGGCGCGACAGCTCCAGAGTCCGTCGAGGATCGTTCGGTCGCCGTGCTGCCGTTCGTGGACATGAGCGAGGCCCGGGACCAGGAATACTTCGCCGACGGGATTTCGGAGGAGTTGCTGAACCTGCTGGCGAAAGTGCCGCAGCTGCGCGTGATCGCCCGCACCTCGTC
>JALHTE010000189.1 GCA_022865595.1 Steroidobacteraceae bacterium
CCGAGCACTGCGCTGCGAAAGCCGCTGGAGAGGTTGTCGAGCACCACCACGCGCTCGCCGCGCTCGACGAGCTGGCGGACGACGTGGCTGCCGATATAACCGGCACCGCCGGTGACTAGGATCGTGGACATAGCCAAATAATAGGGGACATTCCCCATCCATAATTGGGGACATTCCCCAATTTCCGGAAATGGGGGAATGTCCCCAATTCCTATTCCATTGCGGAGATCTGCTCGCGCAGGTCGAGGACGTGCTGCTCCCAGTACTTCGGCTCCTCGAACCACGGAAAGGCGCGCGGAAAGGCCGGGTCTTCCCATCGCCGGGCGAGCCATCCGGCGTAGTGCATGATCCTGAGCGTCCGCAGCGGCTCGATCAGCCGCGTCTCGTGATAGTCGAAATCGGCGAACTGCGAGTACCCCTCGAGCAGGTCGTCGAGCTGCGACTGGATCTCTTCGGGCCGGCCCGAGAGCAGCATCCACAGGTCCTGCACCGCCGGGCCGGTCATGCAGTCGTCGAGGTCCACGAAGTGCGGTCCGGCGTCGTTCCACAGCACGTTGCCGGGATGGCAGTCGCCGTGCAGCCGCAGCGTGCGGTACGGCGAGGCCTCGTCAAAGCGCTGCTCAACGATCATCAGCGCGTCACGCGCGACCGTCTCGTAGGCCAGCTCGATGTGCGGCGGAATCCACCCCTCCTCGAGCAGGTAGCCCATGGTCTCACCGCCCATGACCCGCCAGTCGAGTTCCGCCCGGTGCCGGAACTGTCGTGTCCGCCCGATCGCGTGGATGCGCGCCAGGAACCGACCCATCCATTGCCGCTCGTCCTTCGTCCCGAGCTCCGGCCAGTGCCCGCCCTGCCTTGGATAGACCGCGTAGCGGAATCCGTGCGACTCGTGCAGCGACCGGTCGCCGATGACCTCCGGCGCAATCACCGGAACCTCGGCCGCCGCAAGCTCGAGCGCAAACGCGTGCTCCTCGAGGATCGCGGGCGTCGTCCAGCGTCCTGGCCGGTAGAACTTGACCACCACCGGCGCAGCGTCCTCGCGCCCGACCTGGTACACGCGGTTCTCGTAGCTGTTCAGCGCCAGCACGCGGCCGTCGCAGAGGTGCCCGACGGCCTCCACGGCCTCGATCACGACGTCGGGCGTCAGCGTGGAGTACGGGTGCGGAGCGGCGCGTGACACTTGCGAAGGCACCTGAGGAATATACGCGTCGAACGCGTCACAATGCGCGCGTGAATCGCCGCCGCACTATCGGACTCGCTTCCCTGCGCCCCCGCTCGCTGAGCGGGCTGATCCTGCTCGGCTTCGCGGCAGTGGCGTTGCCGCTGCTGCTCGGCACGCTGGGCGCAGCCGTAGAGATGCGCGACCTCGCGCAATCGAGCGAGCGCCTGGTCGCGAACGGCGTCGCGGCCACGCGCTACACACAGTCGATCGTGCGACAGGTCGCGTCGCTGGAGCGCACCGCCCGCCTCTACCAGATCCTGCGCCGCCCGGGCCTGCTCGCGATCTTCAAGGAAAACCGCGTGCTGCTGGACACGACGCTCGACGGGCTCGAAAAGCTTCCCGGCGACCCGGCCCGCGCCAGCGTCACCGGCCACATGCGCACCAACCTGGCAACGATCGAGCAAGGCCTGGAGTCGCAGCAGACAGCGGACGTCAACGAGGCACTGCGGCAGTTCACGCAGCTGTCGCGCGATGCGGGCGAGCTGTCGCGACTTGCGAGCAGCCAGACCGACCGCGAACTCTCGGCACTGCGCGCCGAGACCGAAGGCGCACGCCGCCGAATTCTCTGGCAGAGCGCGGCGCTGCTGCCGGTCACGATCGGGCTGATACTGCTGTTCACGCTGTTTCTCGCGCGCCCGATCCGCCGCATCGACGACGCGATCGGCCGCATCGGCCAGGGCCGCCTCGACGTGCCGGTCATCGAGCAGGGCCCGACCGACCTGCGCGCGCTCGCGCGCCAGCTCGAGTGGCTGCGGCTGCGCCTCGGCGAAATCTCAGAGGAACGCAACCGCTTCCTGCGCCACATGTCGCACGAGTTGAAGACTCCGCTTGCCAACATCCGCGAAGGCTCGGAACTGATGCTCGAGGGCGCCGTCGGCGACCTGAACGACGGACAGCGCGAGGTCGCCGACATCCTGCGCGACAACAGCCTGCGGCTGCAGCGTCTGATCGAGAACCTGCTCTCCTACAGCGAGTGGCAGGCAAAGCGCGGCGGACTCGAGGTGAGCGCGTTCAGCATGGTGCCGTTCGTGGACTCCGCCATCGAGCCCTACCGGCTGCGGCTGAGCGCGCGGCGCCTGCGGCTCGACCTCGCGGCGGACGACGTCGAGATAAGGGCCGATCGCGCCAAGCTGCGACTGGTGGTGGACAACCTGGTGTCGAACGCGATCAAGTTCACGCCCGACGGCGGGACCATCGTCGTGCGTGCACGGCTCGCTGACGCGGACCTGGTACTGGATGTTGCCGATAGCGGACCCGGCGTTGCGCCCGAAGAGCGGACGCGGATCTTCGAGGCGTTCTACCAGGGCGTCACGCCGCAGGGCGGACTGGTGCG
>JALHTE010000190.1 GCA_022865595.1 Steroidobacteraceae bacterium
GACACAGGCCATCGAGCCCTCGCCGCTCGCGATGCGCAACGCGAAGGCGGCGGCTGTCGCGGACGACGACGAAGACGAAGAGTAGTCCCGTCACCGGCCGGTGGCGCCGCCCGGGCGCGGCCGGCCTCGCTCAGCGACTCGACGCGATCTCCCTGCGCATCGCGTCGATCGTCGCCCGATAGTCCTTCGAGCCGAAGATCGCCGACCCCGCGACGAAGGTATCGGCTCCGGCGGCCGCGACCTCGGCGATGTTATCCACTTTCACGCCGCCATCCACCTCGAGCCGGATGTCGCGCCCGCTGCGGTCGATCAACTCGCGCACCCGCGCGATCTTGGGCAGCACCGACGGGATGAACGACTGTCCGCCGAAACCCGGATTCACCGACATCAGCAGCACCATGTCGATCTTGTCGAGCACGTGGTCGAGCCAGTTGAGCGGCGAGGCAGGATTCAGCACCAGCCCTGGCCTGCAGCCGTGCTCCCGGATCAGGCCGACCGTGCGGTCCACGTGCTCGCTCGCCTCCGGATGGAAGGTGATCCAGGTCGCACCCGCCTTCGCGAAATCCGGCACGATCCGGTCCACCGGCTTCACCATCAGGTGTACGTCGATCGGCGCGGTGACGCCGGCCTTGCGCAGTGCGTCGCAGACCAGCGGCCCGATGGTCAGGTTGGGGACGTAATGGTTGTCCATCACGTCGAAATGGACCAGGTCCGCACCTGCGTCGAGCACCGCGCGCACTTCCTCGCCCAGGCGCGAGAAATCGGCGGACAGGATGGACGGCGCAATCCAGTGCTGGGTCATGTCATGGCTCCTCGGGCGCTCCACGGACTGTAGCAGGCCGTCGCGCTATTTCATCCCCCGGCTGTCACGTACCGCCTCGTACGCTTCGATGATGCTGCGCGTGCGCTCGTGCGCAGCCTCGATCATCGACTCGGGCAGGCCGTTGGCGACCAGCTTGTCCGGGTGGTTCTGGCTCATCAGGCGGCGGTAGGCGAGCTTGACCTCGCGGTCGCTGGCGTTCGTTTGCACCCCCAGCACCTGGTAGGCATCCGCGAGCCGCGATGGCGCGCTGCGGGCCTGCTCCGGCCCCGACCCGCGGGCGTGGGTATGCATGCGCAGCATCGCCTCCAGGGCCGCGAATTCGGCCGCCGAGATGCCGAGTGCCGCGCACATCCTCGCAAAGACTGCCCGCGCCGGCGGATTGAGACCGCCGCCGAGCATCGAGGCCTCCAGCTGTATCTGCACGAACAGGCGCCGCAGGTCGCCGCGGCTGCCAAGCGAGGCGCGCAGCCCGGCGAGCACCGATTCGAGCGGAAAGTCAGCCTGCTTTCCCTCAGTGAAGAAATCGATCGCGCGCCGCACATCGTCCTCGCCCAGCGAAAAGCGGCGCATCACCGCCCGCGCGGCGTCGATTTCCTGCGCAGTGACCCGCCCATCGGCCTTCGCGACGTGTCCCATGACCTGGAACGTCGCCCTGAAGAACGATCGACTGATTGCCATGCGACTGCCGCCAGCCGCGGACCCACCGCCCGTGCGCCGGTCGAACTGGTGGCCGATCAGCAGGCCCACGATCGCGCCCAGCAGGCCGCGCCCGATGATCGCGCCGAGGATCGCGCCGATGAGTTTTCCGTACCAGCCCATGGATTCCTTGACCGCCGGGGAAGGCTGCTGCAACACTGGCTGCACGCGGCGGCGCGCTATGTTAGCAGCGCAAGGCCCGCATCCCGACACCGGAATTCCCACCATGCCGAATACCGCCGCCTCGCCACCGATGCACGAGTCGAACCTGCGCGGCCTCACGCGCACGCACCAGGGCAAGGTTCGCGACATCTATGCCATCGACGACACTCACATGCTGATCGTCACCACCGACCGGCTGAGCGCTTTCGACGTGGTACTGCCGGACCCGATCCCGGGCAAAGGCCGGGTGCTCACCAGCATTTCGAACTTCTGGTTCGCGCGCACCGGCCACATCGTGCCGAACCACCTCGCGGCCTACCCGCTCGAGCGCGCGGTGCCCGATGCAGCCGAGCGCGCGACCATCGCCGACCGCTGCATGGTCGTGCGGCGACTGAAGGCGCTGCCGGTCGAGGCCGTCGTCCGTGGCTACCTGATCGGATCGGGCTGGAAAGACTACGAGAGCACTGGCAAGGTGTGCGGCATCGCCCTGCCGTCCGGGCTGCGCATGGCCGACCGGCTACCGAGCCCGATATTCACGCCCTCGACCAAGGCCGAGCGCGGCCACCATGACGAGAACGTCGGATTCGCCGAAATCGAGGCAGCGATCGGTCCGGCGCTGGCGGCCAGGGTCCGCGACACGGCGATCGCGCTCTACGAGTTCGCGGCGGCGCATGCACTCGAGCGCGGCATCATCATCGCCGACACCAAGTTCGAGTTCGGCGTGGACGAAGCAGGCACGCTCACGCTGATCGACGAGGCGCTCACGCCGGATTCGTCCCGGTTCTGGCCGGTGGACACGTACTCACCGGGCACCAGCCCGCCCTCGTTCGACAAGCAATTCGTGCGCGACTACCTCGAGACGCTCGACTGGGACAAGACGCCGCCCGGCCCGCCCCTGCCGGCCGAGGTGATTCGCGGAACGAGCGAAAGGTACCAGGAAGCGCTGCGCAGGCTCACAGCCTAGGGCATGTCCGCCAACTTCTCCTCGCTGCAGCTGCGGGTCGAACACTGGCTGTTCGACCTGCCGGAGTCGCTGGGAAGTCGAGCGCTGGTCCTGCTCGCGACACCGCTTCGATACGCGTACGCACTGCTGCGCGACATCGGCCGCGGCGA
>JALHTE010000191.1 GCA_022865595.1 Steroidobacteraceae bacterium
CGCTTTCAATTCATTGGATGCGGCGGCGTCACCACGTCTCGCGTCGGGTTCGCGTTTCGCGGAGAACACCGGGAAGCTCTATCGATTCAGCAGTGGGCACGGCGGCGTCGCCTGCCAGGGCTGCCACAACAGCACGCACGCAATCTGGCCCAACCCGGACGACGCTCACAACGACAACGTGGCCGCGCAGCAGGTGCAGGGGCATTCGGGCACCATCACCGAATGCACGGCTTGCCACGGTGCCGGCACGCTGTCACTGGCATTGAACGGACCACACGGGATGCACGTCGTCGGCGACTCGCGCTGGCGCTCCGGCCACGGCAGTATTGCGAAGCGGGACCGCCAGGCCTGTGCTGCATGCCACGGCAGCAACTACCGTGGGACGCCGCTGTCACGAACCGCGGCACGCCGCACCTGGGGCTCACGCAACGTAGCGATGGGAGTGCAGGTTGGCTGCTACGACTGCCACAACGGTCCAAGCGGCGACTGACCGAGCCTGTGCCGACGAACACCGGCGGGCTGCGCGAGGTCGCGCAACTGCGGACCTGCAGGGAATTACCTGCGCCTTGCCTCGGCCCGCGCAGGGATGCAGCCCGGGTCCGGCCGGATGGTCCACAGCATCCACTGGCCCAGCAGCGCGAATGCAAAGACCACCGAGCAGGCCATGAATGCCGACCTCAGGTAGTCAAGCGGCGCAGCATGGTCGAGTTGGTGGCCGACGACCAGCATGAGGAATGGCGTCAGCAGCAGGGCCCTCACCCAGCGACGGCCCTGCCCGACCACCAGCATGAGCAGCGCAACTATGACGAGCAGCGTCACCTGTGCGGCCAGGCCCGTCGCAAACTCGAATCCGGCTACCATTGCCAGCGTGGTGCACAGCGCGCCGGCCAGGTACAGGATCGATCGGAGCACGGATTTCTCGATCGCGGGCTGGCCAACGGCGGCGACCGCAAGTGGGATCCACCAGCCGTGCTCAACGCCGAAAGCCTTCGCCGCCAGCCAGGCGATCGTTACCAGCACCGCAAGCAGCGCCGCGAAGCTGAGTGCCGTCTGCGCGCGCACCGCGCGGGTGTCCATGTCAACGTTGCGCAACAATGTGAGCGCGAGCAGCAGGCCGTACGCGCTGCCCGCCAGCATCACGAGCATTGGCTCCAGTACGGCTGACGGCGAAGCCGGCTCGGCGGAGCCGATGAGCGTGGCCGCGAGCACGGCCAGGACCCCGCGCTGGACCCCCTGCGAACTCGCCGCGCCGACGAGTCCGGCCGCGGCAAGGATCAGCGCCACGACGCCACCGGTGGATTGAGCAGTAATTGCCGCGGCGGCATATATGACCGGCAGCAGCAGCGCGAAACCCGCCACCGGGCGGGCCAGCAGGCTCATCTGCATCGCCAGGACCGCGCCGAGTACAAACCAGTGCGCAGCGGCGGAATTACCCGTCGCGTATAGCGCCGCCGCCGGAACCAGCAGCAGCGCGAGCATCCCTGAAGCCTTGCCTATCATTGTTTTTCTCGCTCGCCCCTGCGCCCTGCAAGAAACAGGCCGCTGGATCAATATTCATAACAATCAACGTATTGCGCTCACTAGAAGCTTGCGGCCGCCACAATATGTAAAAAACACCGACGCGACCGGCTTCAACGCACCGGGTCGGTGATCGTGCGCTCCTGGATCGGTCGGCCCAGGTCGAACATGATCTGCCAGTCACCCTGGCTGGTGCCTGCCAGGCTCATCGTGACCGGGCCGAGCGGCGTGCGTCCGCTCAGCAGCAGCGCACCCGAATACAGTGTGCCGGCGCCCGGGTAGTCGAACTGGTCGTCCATCGCGCCCGCCGTCAGCGTAGCGCCAACGTACAGGGCCTGGCCGAACAGGTTGCTGATCTCGGCAATGCGCTTCAGGTAGGTCGTGGACACCTTCCAGAAGCCCTGGCCACGCAGCTCGCCGATCGCGAAACCCGGGAAGCTGACCGGCCCGCCGAGCTGGAACAGGTCGTATGGCGGCAGGCTCGAACCGAGCGACGATCCACCAGCGACACGCAGCTGCACAACACTCGAGCCGACCGGCACCGCGTAGGCGACCATGCCTTCCAGCCGCTGGTAGTCCGAGGCAGCACCGAGCCAATCCACGCTTTGGAAATAATCCACGCGCGTAAGCAGGCCGGAGCGCGCGAGGTAGGCGCTGTCACGGTTGTCGTAGGTGTAACGCAGCGACGTCCCGCCGTAACCCTCCCAATCGACCTGGTCCAGCGTCGGTGCCGCAATTTCGCGCTTCACCGACTGGCCGCCACTGCGCAATCCCGCGCGCAGCTCGGCGTTGGTGCCGAACACCCGGCCGGCGTCGAGGAAACCCCACGCAGAGTTGAACGCATAGTCGGCAACCGCATCGCCGTCGTTGTAGATACCCTGGATGGTGCGCTGCGCCGTGACCCCTGGCTCGATGAACCACTTGTGGGCCCGGTCCAGCGGCTGGTAGACGGAGAAATTCAGCCCGGTTGTCTGGCCAAGGCTGGCCGAACCATGGAGTTCGCCGCCCCGTGAATTGATCCAGGTACGCAGGTAGTCGCCGCCCACCGTGAACGCCGCGTTGGTGTCCGTTCCCATGTAGAGGCCGATGTCGAAGCGAATCTCATTCGGCCCGGCCTGGTGCTCGGTGACCACGACGTCCAGGCTCGCGGCATCCGGCGGGCCGGACAGCGTGTAGCGGACGGTATCGAAGTCGCCCAGCGCATAGACGTCGCTGACATGGTTCGCGATCGACTTGCGCGTGACGCTGTCGCCCACCCCGATCCGCAACGTCTCCCGCACGTAATCCGGGTTAACGCGCGCCACGCCGTCGATTCGCACGCTCGCGAGCGTCACCGTGCCCAGCTCGCCACGAGTCACGGCCGCGCGCCACGCGTCGTACTCATCCTGTGGCAGCGAGTAGCGCTCCAGCGCACTGCGGCGCTCGAGTGTCGCGGCCCGGCCAAGCGGAATCGCCGCGGCCACTTTTTCGAACGACGAAGCGCCGACCTCGCCCATGGGAACCGTGATCAGCACGTCGCCCGGGCCGAGTGAGTCGATCTGCTGTCGCTCGTTCGCGCTGATCATGATCTCGAGCGTGCGCGCCGCCATCGTGAGCGGGGACTGCAGTTCCGCCAGTGTCGGCGCGGGCGTCGGGACGATTACCGCGATCACCACGTCCGCACAGGCCTCACGCGCCACGTCTACCGGAAGGTTGCGCGTCAGGCCCCCGTCACCCAGAAGGCGTTGGTCGATCTGCACCGGCGCGAACACGCCCGGCACCGACATGCTGGCTCGCATCGCGCGCGCGAGGTTGCCCCGGTCGAGGACCGCCATCTCGCCTTTCTGCATGTCGGTTGCAACCGCGCGGAACGGGATCGGGAGGCGGTCGAAGTCAGTGATGCCCTGGCTGCGCGAGACGAGCAATTCGATCGTCTGGTCTATGTTCTGCGAACCGATCAGCGCGGCAGGCGGCGTGAGGCGATTGTCACGGAACCCGAACTCCAGGTTGTTGCTGTAGGTCACACCGGACAGCTTGCGCCGCATGGGTTCCTTGGCACGCCTGCCCTCGAATGCGATGGCGTTCTTCCATGAAATCGCCTGCACCGCCTGTTCGAGATCGACGGCACTCATCCCGGCTGCGTATGTGCCGCCCACGAGTGCGCCCATGCTGGTTCCCACGACACAGTCGATCGGGATGCGCATATCGTCGAGCACCCGCAGCACGCCCACGTGCGCCGCGCCCTTGGCACCGCCGCCGCCCAGCACCAGCCCTATTCGCGGCCGTGGCCCTGCAGGGCCGGTCGTTCCCTGGCTCGCCGGCACCGGCGCGGTCGCAGGCGAAGCGGCAATCGGGAACCCGGTCGCGCTGCCTTCGGTGACGACTGGCACCCGGTCGGCCGCACCGCTGTCCGCCGCAGCGTACGCCGGCACAAACGCCGCAATCGCAAGCGCCAGTGCAGATGAGCAGGTGTGGTGCCACGTGCACCGGATCCGCGCACTGCCAGAAGGTGCCGGCGCGCCGTGCACTCGAGCTCGTCTCATGATCTTGCCTCCAGCGCGCCGGGTCGGCCTGCGCCGGGTGGCATCGTAAACCTATCGCGCACGCGGCGCGGCGTCAGCGGAGCACGAGCAGCGCGAGCGTCTCGACGTGGTGGGTGTTCGGGAAGAAGTCGTATGGCCGGATTTCCGCAACGTCATACCCTGCTGCCTCGAACGCGGCGAGATCCCGTGCAAGCGTGCCGGCGCTGCAGGAAAGGTAGGCAACCCTGTCGGGGCGCAGTTCCTCGGCGAGCGCGACGACGACTTCGCCCTCGAGGCCCGAACGCGGAGGATTGACGTACGCGACGCGCTCTCCCCCGCCCCCGACATCAGCGCTGCTCCACCACTCCCGGACCTGCGGCAGTCGCTGGGCACAGGTGCCGCGCAGCACTTTCGCGAGCGGGGCGTTTTTCGCGGCGAACGACACGGCCTCCCCGGAAAGCTCCACGCCCAGCGCGACACTGCCGGCCTCTGTCCATGTCCTGAGTGTCGCGCCAAGCCCGCAATAGAGATCGAGCACGGCAACGCCAGGGCCGGGCGCGACGTGTGTCGCTGCATCGTGCATCGCGCGCGCGTGCAACCCCGGCATCGCCTGCATGAAGGCCGTTGGACCATGCAGGAATCCGCGCGAGTCGCGCGACTCGGCCCTGCCCTGGAGCAGTTGCCAGCCACTGCGGGCAAACAGGCGCCTGCCAGCCGCAGGGTGGCAGTGCAGCCACAGGCCATCGATGCCGATGCCTGTCACGACCGACGCGACCGGCATGAGCAGCTCATGATCGACCCGGTGGGCCTTCACGATCAGCGTGGCCTGTGCCCCTGCAACGTGGAGGTATGCGAGCGGAAGTTCGTCGCCGGTCGGCAGGCATTCGACCAGCATGTGCACCAGGGCTCGCACGCGTGAGGTGTGCACCGGGCAGTCGTGGATGGCGATCAGTTCGTCGCGGCGCATGAGCCCGAAACGCCAGCCCTGCTCGCCCGACCAGCGCGCTGTGAGCGTGACACGATCGCGGTACCCGAGGCGCTCGCTCACGGCGGGCGCATCGACCGGCGCTATCCGGCCGGACCAGGGTCCGAGCGCGCGCTCGAGGTAAGCGCGCTTCTGGGCGATGCTGTCTGCAGCGGTCAGCCGCCGGTGGCGACAGCCGTGGCAGATTGGCTCGCAGCCCGCGGGGAGCGCCGAGGCCGGGACCATCATGCCCGATCCGGCGGAATATCCGCTGTCGCTGCTGGCTGGCGGCGCGGCAACTGGCCAGTGTCCCGCCGGCCACCGGCTGGCCCGGCGCCTCGCAGCGTCAGACCAGCGGCTGGCTCGCGAGCACAGCGTGCGCGATTGAGCCGAGCATCAACGTCGCGGTGATTGCCAGGCCGGCGACGACCCGGGCCAGGACACGCTCTGAATGCTTGATGGTGAACATCGCTGGATCCTCCTATTGAACTTGGAGCCAACGATATTCCAGGCGATTGATCAGATAAACAGCGTATTTTCAAATGGTCTGTTCGTAAATTCGGAACAATTCTCGCGCCGGGTTAACGCACGCGACACGGTCATACACGGTCATATTAGTGCCTCGGCTTCAAGTTGATCATGGCGACCATGACCAAGCGTGGGCATGGGCCCGCAAGACACTCCCGGATTGACAGCGCGGCCCGGTGCGACAAGGATGTTCGGCTACCTGCACCAATCCTCACGGGTGGGCGGCAATGCCGCCCTGTCTCCCGTGGGACTCGAGGCACAGAAATGAACGAGCGCCCCATGCGCGTCCACGTCGTCCTGTCGACCATTGCCCTCGCAGCCGCGCTGTCCGGTTGCGGCAACGGGCAGCAAGCTCCCGCGCAAGGCCCGGGCGCGATGCCCGTCACCGTCGTCACGCTGCGGGTCGAGCCGGTCACGCTGGTCCGCGAGCTTCCGGGCCGCACCAGCGCCTTCCTGGTTGCCGAGGTGCGGCCCCAGGTGACCGGCATCGTCAAGGCCAGGCTTTTCACCGAAGGAGCCAACGTCAAGGCCGGCCAGGCTCTCTATCAACTCGACGACGCGACCTATCGCGCCGACTACGGCGTGGCGAAGGCGGCGGTCGCCCGCGCCCAAGCCACGCTGGAGGCCGCAAGGCTGCGGGCCCGCAGGACCGGCGAACTGGTCAAGACCGGCGTCGTGAGCGCGCAGGACAACGACAATGCCATTGCGGCCCTTGGCCAGGCGGAGGCCGAACTGGAGTCGAGCCGCGCGACGCTTACTGCGGCCGGTGTGGTGCTCGGTTATGCACGCATCACCGCGCCGATTTCGGGTCGCGTAGGCAAGTCGGAGGTCACGGAAGGAGCGCTGGTCAAGGCGGAGCAGGACGCACCTCTCGCCACCGTGCAACAACTCGATCCCGTCTATGTTGACGTCACGCAGTCCAGTGCGGAACTGCTGCAGCTCAAGCGCGAACTGGCGGAAGGCACGCTCGAGCAGCAGGCCGCGCTGCCGGTGACCATCGTGCTCGAGGACGGCAGCCGCTACACGCACCTCGGTGTGCTCGAGTTTTCGGACGTCAGCGTCGACCCGACGACGGGAAGCTACCTGCTCCGGATCAAGGTACCCAACCCGGAGAGACTGCTGTTGCCGGGCATGTATGTTCGCGCGCTGGTGGGCAACGGCGTCCGGCCGCAAGGCATCCTGGTACCCCAGCAGGGTATCGCCAGGGATCCTCAGGGCAACGCGACCGCGCTCGTGGTCGGCAAGGACGACAAGGTCGAACTGCGCGCCGTCCAGGTCAGCCGCACCATCGGCGACAAGTGGCTGGTGGACGGTGGGCTCGAGCCAGGCGACAGGGTCATCGTCGAAGGCCTGCAGAAAGTGCAGCCCGGCGCGCCGGTCACGGCAACCGAGGCCAGCCCGCCGGGTACGCCAGCAGCAACGCAGGCCCCAGCCGACAGCGCGGCCGCTGGAGAAAAGCCCGCCGCCGCGCGGCAGCAGTAGGCGCGCCAGGCCATGGCACGATTCTTCATCGACCGTCCGGTCTTCGCCTGGGTGCTGGCGATCATCGTGATGCTCTCGGGCGTCATCTCGATTACGCGGCTCGCGGTGGAACGCTACCCGACCATCGCGCCGCCGACGATTTCCATCTCTGCGTTCTACCCAGGCGCCACGGCGCAGGCCGTCGAGGAATCGGTCACGCAGATCATCGAGCAGAGCATGAAGGGCCTCGACGGGCTCATCTACATGTCCTCGACCAGCGGGTCAGACGGCGGCGCCAATATATCGCTGACATTCGACAGCGGCACCAACGCCGACGTGGCGCAGGTGCAGGTGCAGAACAAGCTGCAACTGGCCACGCCGCTGCTCCCGGCGGTGGTCCGACAGCAGGGCGTCAGCGTCACGAAATCCAACACCGGATTCCTGATGGTCGTTGCCTTCACCTCCCGTGATGGTCGACTGAAAGCCGACGATGTCGCCGACTACGTCACTGCCAACATCGTGGACCCGCTCGCCCGCGTGCCTGGCGTCGGCAACGTGCAGGCCTTCGGCACCAAGTACGCGATGCGCATCTGGCTCGATCCAAGCCGGCTCGAGACCTATCGCATGAATCCTTCGGACGTGATCGCTGCGATCCGTGCGCAGAACCAGCAGGTGGCGATCGGCGAACTCGGCGGCACGCCTTCGATCCCCGGCCAGCAGCTGAACGCATCGATCACTGCCCAG
>JALHTE010000192.1 GCA_022865595.1 Steroidobacteraceae bacterium
CAAGCGCCGGCGTGGCGATCTACACGGCCCTGGTCTCGCTGCTCACGAACCGCACGGTGCGCAACGACGTCGCGATGACTGGCGAGATCAGCCTGCGCGGGCTCGTGCTGCCGGTCGGCGGCATCAAGGAGAAGACCGTCGCCGCGCACCGCGCCGGGATCCGTACCGTGCTGCTACCTGCCCGTAACCGCAAGGACCTCGAGGACATCCCCGAAAGCGTCAAGCGGGACGTCGAGTTCGTGTGGCTGGAGCGTGTGGACGACGCGGTGGCGAACGCAATTGGCGGCGCAACGGTGGACAAGGCGGCATGACGCCGAGGGCGGCTCCTGGGGTACACGGACGCGTGTCCCTGTGTGCCCGGGCCCCGTTTCGCGAGGGCTACGCTGCTGGTGCAGACCCGCCGGCCGCAGCGATCCGCGCCTCGGCCTCGACCATCATGGCCTTGAAGCGCGGGTCGTCGCGCAAGGGGTCGAGATCTGGATCGGCCTTCGCATGGTTCAGCAAGCCGATGGACATCCGCTTCGAAAGCGGACCAAGCAGCTCGATCGCCCCGTCGCAATCCCTGGCATAGGTCGCCAGGCCGCAGGCGAAGTTGTAGCGCATGTTCATGTTGTCCGGATCGATCATCAGGGCGCGCTTGATCCATTCCTTGGCACGTTCGGTCTCCCCGAGGAGTACCAGAGCCACCACGCCAAATCCCATGGCGGCTCCATTATTCGGATCCTGCGCCAGGGTCTTTTCAGCCCTGGACAAGGTGGTCTTCGCCAGGCGCAGGGCAGCCTGGGAGTTCCCCACCGAGGTGTAACAGGTGATCAGCATGGATGCTGAATTGACGTCCGTCTCCATGAGAGACGTTGCCTTCTCGAAATAGCGAATGGCGTCAGGGATTCTTTGCTGCCGGAATCTCACATAGGCGGCGGCTCTATTTACCTCGTAGGACTCAGCGTCAAGACGCAGGGCGATGTCGATCTCGGCGGACGCAGCATCGTAGCGAGCGGTTTCGGAAAAGATTCGGGCCCTGACGGCATGGGCCTCGGCAAGGTTCGCATCCAGCGCGAGGGCCCGCTCGGCGGCGAGAAGGCCGTCCTCGCCGCTTCTGCCATTGACGAACCGCAGGATCATCTGTCCCAGAGCCATGAGTGCCCAGGCACGCGCGTAGTTGGGATCGATTTCTACGGCACCGGTGCACAGGCGGATGATCGACTCGGCTCTTCGAGCATCGCCTTCCAGTCCGGTAACGTAGTACTGCCACGCCATCAGGAAGAGGTTGTACGCCTCGACATTATCCGTGCCGCGCCGCTCGATCGCCTTCCTCTCCTCGGGCAGCAGCTTGAGCTTGAGTGCCTTAACGATCGCCTCGGATATTTCGTCCTGCAGCGCGAAGATATCGTTCAGGTCCCGGTCGTAGCGCTCGGCCCAGACGTGGTCGTTGCTCGAGCCTTTCACCAACTGCGCAGTGATGCGCACCCGGCCCCCCGCCTTGCGCACGCTTCCCTCGAGCACGTGGCTCACGTCGAGTTCACGCGCAACCTTTTGCACGTCAACGCTGCGGCCCTTGTACATGAAGGCGCTGTTGCGGGCTATGACCGACAGCGCCGAGACCTTGCTCAGGTCCGTGATGATGTCCTCGGTGATTCCGTCACTGAAGTACTCCTGCTCGGGATCACCGCTCATGTTGGCGAAAGGCAGGACACAGATGCCGAGCCGGACGGAAGTGCCGGACGGCGCGGCGATGGCCGTGGCGGTGGTCGGATGACCCGCCATCATGGCTGCCATTGCCCGCAGCAGCGCCTGGAACGGCGGGCTTGCCGGGTCCTCGTTCCATGTGTCGAGGTCGGTCGTGTGGATTGCCCTCACGTCCATCGGCAGACGCGCGTCGTCGAACCGCGCGGGCAAGAGCTTGCCGAGATCGGCCGCCTCGCGCGCCTCACCGCGAACCCAGCGTGAACTCACCGAGGTCGGCGTCCAGATCACGAGCACGACTGTCGCCGCCTTCAACTCGGCCTCGATGCGATCGTCGAATTCCTGGCCGGGTGCTATCTCCGGATCCCACCACACGGACCACCCCTGCGCTTCGACTGCCGCGACCAGCGGAGCGACGCGCAACTTGTCGCTGCGGGCATAGGAAACAAAGACGTCGGCCATCGGCTGGGACCTCGACACTGCTGGCCGCGGCAATGGACCCGCGGGTTCGGTAGATTAACCCGTCTGCGGATCCTTGCGATCGCCGGCAAGACTGGCCTGCGCCTCCGGCGACACGCTGCGCACATGCAGGTCGTGCTGGGGGAACGGTATCTCGATGCCCGCTTCCTTCAGCGCGTCGTTCACGCGCACGGTGAGCGTGCTCTTCGTGACCACCGACTCGAAGTAATCGCTGACCCACGCTCGCACCAGGAAATCGAGCGAACTCGCCCCGAAGCCGACGAACACCGCCATGGGCGGTGGATCACGCAGGACGGCCGGAGTCGACCTCGCGACCTCTTCGAGCAGCGCGAGCACTCGATGCGGGTCGGTACCGTAGGCTACGCCGACACTCACCTCGAGACGGCGGGTCGTGTTGCTCAGAGTCCAGTTGATCAGTTTCTCGGAGAGCAGCGTGCCGTTCGGTACCACGACGTCGGCTCCCTCGAAGGTCGTGAGCGTCGTCGCCCGCATGCCGATATTGAGCACCTTGCCCGAAATTCCCGACACGTCGATCACGTCGCCGGGCTGTATCGGACGTTCGAACATCAGGATCAGGCCCGAGACGAAGTTGTTCACCACGTTCTGTAGACCGAAGCCGATGCCGACACCGAGGGCGCCGACCACGAA
The DNA here is from genome assembly GCA_022865595.1 of Steroidobacteraceae bacterium. GTDB lineage: Bacteria > Pseudomonadota > Gammaproteobacteria > Steroidobacterales > Steroidobacteraceae > RPQJ01. The sequence continues at coordinate 2,812 of JALHTE010000192.1, forward strand.
GGCCAGCTCGCTCACGTGGAATCCAGCCGCCGCGAGCGAGATCATGATTCCGGCGACCAGGATTCCGTAGTAGGTGAGTGTGGACACGCTGTTGCCGACGCCGCGCGGCAACTCCATCCTGGGCAGCACATCGTCGCGCAACACCACGCGTGTGGTCTTTGAGAGCCAGAACGCCACCCAAAGCGATGCCAGGAACAACAGCACGCTGCCGAGCGTCAACGAAATCTCGCCGATCGCGATCTTATGGGTGAGAACCGACCCGGTCCATTCCGCTATCGGACGGTAGACGCGGAACTGGTTGAGCAGGATGACGAACCACAAGACCACGGCAATGACGTTCACCAGTCGGCCGATCGCCTGCAACAGCGGCCCGGCGTGCTGTTGCACGATGCTGAATCGCGTCATGCCCTGGCGCGCGAGCAGCAGCGCGACGATTGCGTTCAGCACCGACGCGCCGGCGTAGAGGGCGAGACCGAGGTAGCCACTGGTCAGCACGGCGTCCGTCAGCATCTCGGCCAGTGAGACGTTGCCCAGCAGGTTTGCAAGCACTGCCGAGGCCAGCGCCGCTATCGACAGCCAGCCGAAGACCCGGACGGTCTTGAACTGCAGCGACTGTGTGTTGCCCCTTGCGTGGCCACTGCGTCTCAGCAGCAGCCACAGCACGGACCCCAGAGTAAGCAGCCCCATCGTCAGCAGGTACAACCGGTGCAACAGCGGCACGCCCACAAAAATGAAACTCAGCTGGGAGAGCAGGTAGAGCGCGGTGGCTATGTACGGCCAGGGCCCGAGTATCGCGAACACCTTGCGAGGCAGCAGTCGCAGCACGGGTATCAGCGCCAGCAGCAGCGCCGCCTGGTGCCGGATGATTGGCGCATGCGGCTCCAGGAAAAGCACGCTGACCAGCACCACGACCATCCACGAAGAGATCGGTCGCAAAAGCGCCTGCACCGATGACCCCAGCTCCGGATCGTGGGACACCAGCTTTCGCGTCCGGCTGCTGACCCAGATAATCAGCGGCAGCAGCAGCAATGCGGCGATGTGCAGCGCCCGCAGCCTCTCCCTGTACGCAGCGGAGTACTCGGAATTGAAGTCGCTCTCGAACTGCAGCCCCACCCGCAGCGAGGTCAAACCGAGCGTGGACGGCTTGCCGACAGCCCAGGCCTCCCACAGCGGCGGCGAGTCGATCGTGTACAGGCGGCGGTCGATGTAGTTGATCGCGGATGCAACAGCCTTCGTGCCAGA
>JALHTE010000023.1 GCA_022865595.1 Steroidobacteraceae bacterium
CGCCGTCGCGCTGCTCAAGGACAGCGAGGGCGTGATCGAGATGGAGATCCCGGTCACGGGAGATCTCGGCGATCCGCAGTTCGAGCTGGGCGGCGCGATTCGCAGCGCCATCGGTGACGCGATCGGCAACGTCGTCAGCGCGCCGTTCCGCTTCCTGGCGGGGCTGGTCGGGGCTGGCGAAGAGGACCTGCAACGGATCGCTTACCCGGCGGGCCGCAGCGACCTGACACCGCCGCAGCGCCAGCGCGTCGGGCTGCTCCGCAAGGCCCTCGTGAAGCGTCCGGAACTGGCGCTGGAGCTCGCCGGACCCTTCGATCCGGATGTGGACGGCCCGGCACTCAAGCGCCAACGCGCCGTCGAGCAGCTCGCCGAGTGGTTGCGCGAGCAGGGACGCGAGGTTTCGTCCCCGGACCTGACCGCGGAATCGACGCAAGACGCGATGGAGGCGATTTTCTCAAGCGCCTACCCGGAAACCAGCCTGGACGAGGTCCGTGAGCGGTTTACGCGCGAGCCGGACGAGGACCCGGAGGGCCGCTCGGAGTTCGACGCTGTCGCCTACCGAGCCCATCTCGCCGAGGAGGTGATCGCGGCGCAACCCGTCACCGATGCCGATCTCGCGGCACTCGGCCAGGCACGGGCCGCCGCCGTGCGGGACCGCCTGCTGGCGGATGCGCCCGACGGCCCGGAAGAAGGCACCGCGGTCGAGCCCGAGCGGGTCCTCCTGGCGGAGCCCAGGGAAGTCGAGTCCGAGAACGACGAGCAGGTCGTGATGGAGGTCGGTCTATCCGTGGACTGAGGCGGCGCTAAAAGGGAAGGATCGATTTTCCGTGCAAGGGAAAGGCAGCACCGAAAACTTACCCCGTTGCCAATCGGTTGTTTGCGCCAAAATAGCTGGGACACCCACAACTCTTACCCCCTAAAGGTGGCCTGTCCGCGTGTAGTCAAATGCGTACACGGCCGAAGGGCAGATACCTACACCAGGCAAACAAAATGTTGTGGGTGCCCCAGCTTTTCTCCGCAATGATCCGGTAGACGATGCCCAACACGCGGCTGACGAGCGCCAGGTGGATCGCGAAGAGAATGCGCAGCGAAAAGGGAAAACTCAAAACCCATTGCCGGATCGGCCGCTGCGACAGCACCTGATCGACCAGCCACGCGGTCCCGTCGACCATGCGGCGGGCGTCGCAGCTCGGGAAAAAGCCGCGACGTTTGCAGCTGAACGCCACCATGTGCTCGGCGTGGCATCCGTCGCACCGCAGCCGCAGAAAACCGTGCTCGAGGCGGCCGCGCAGGTGCACGGTCTTCAGCGGAGGCCGGAGAGCATTGACCTGAACATATTGGCGAGCATTGCGAAGCGAGTTAAATCTTGGGGACGTCCATGAAATAATGAAATAAATTGAAATGAAGTGGTTTGAAATCATAATTTCATGGACGTTTGTTCCCACCATTGAAATCGAGGTGCGGCTGCAAAAGGCATTTACGTCGCTGGCATCGATTGGGCATGCCGCAATGCGGGACGCCGCGATTCACCATGCCCGCCTGGCACTTGCTAGAGCAGAAAATGTGCTGGAACTTCCGGAAGACATAGAGGTTGTGCGAAAGTTGGCAAAATTCGCCAATTCCGTTAACAGAATGAGTTCGCGCGAATAG
>JALHTE010000193.1 GCA_022865595.1 Steroidobacteraceae bacterium
CGGGAATCATCGACACGACTTTGCCGTCGTAGACGTACGCCGTTGGATTACCCGGTGCCACGGTAAGTTCGCGCACCACAAATCGCCGCCCGGTCGAGACCGTGTGACTCCAGGCGAGGTCGCGATTGAAGCCGATGTTGATGAGCGGGAACCCATAGATCGACGCCCCCATCACGTCGTAGCGCCCCGGGATGGTCAGGTGCACGCCGTAGAAGCGCTCGATCCCGAACCACGGGAAGTGCGGGTTGCCGAGCAGCGCTCCGCTGCCGCCGGTGAGCTCACTACCCAGCGCGACCGCGTTGCTGCCGAAGCGTTCAGGCGTGAAGTCCGGAAGTACGGCCGCGACGACCAGCCGTGTCGCCTCTTCCGTACTCGCGACCTTCGCGACGCTCGTCGACTTTGCGGCATCGCCCGACGCCCAGGCCAGCGGATTCGGAGGCGGCGTCGCGCCCACGAGAGAGGCAGCGAAGTTGCCCGTCGAGGCGCGCACCATCAGCTTCCTCAGTACCTTGAACACGTCCAGTTGATCGATTGGCCGCACCCACGCTGCGTCGCGGCAATCCGCTGGCAGCGCCGCCACGCCTTTGTCACGGAGATAACGGTTATAGCCGTCCGCATAGCCTTGCAGGAGATCGTGTGTCTCCGAGTCGAGCGTCGCCCACGCCAGGCTCACGCGCGCATCCGAGTTCACCATCGCATAGACCCAGTCCGAGATGAGATATCCGCTGCCGGTGCCTGCGCCGAAGAAGCGCGCCTGCGTGCCGGTCGCTACCAGCACTTCCCGGGCCAGCACGCAGATGTTGTCCTGCGCAAACACGTACCCGTAACCGTAGCCGAGGCTGCCCCAGTCCTCTGCTTGCACGTGCGGGATGCCGTAGGAGGTGCGCAGCACCTGCACCTGGTAGTGGACCTTGTCGTTCTTCGCGTAAACGCTCTCGACGCTCGAGACGGTCAAGAGCGCGGAGAACAGGAATGTTACGGGTATGGAAAAACCACGCATGATGAGCTCCTTGTGGAATATCGGCGGCGCGCTCTACGCTCGCCCCCGGGGCGCACCTCGCCCCACTTGACCCAGTTTTGAATCTCGCTGCTGGGTGCCACCCGATTTGTCGTCTGCACCTGATCGGACGCGCTGCGATTGATGCGTCCCGGACGTGCCACACACAGGCCACCCTGCGGCCACGTCGTCAGGCGCGCAACCGGCAAACGCTTACCGCGCGGCGAATCCGCACAGCGACGTCAATAGACGATGCACCCTGTTAATCATTTGCTTACTCCCCTTTAGCGTCCGCGGCGCCGGTTCCACTGACGGAAACCTGGCTGAGTCGTGGCGACCGCCTCGATCTTCCTGACGCTACTCCGGCCGATCGCAGGCGCAATAAGTAGAAGTCCGCTGCGAGTCGACCCCGGTACCTGAATGTCGCGTAGCGGTGCGGTTCAGCAGCCTTTTCACACTGCACCGCAAAAAACGTATGGCTCTCGTGCCTGAGGATACGTCGTCTTGCGCGATTTCCGCCTTTCCTTCGGATTACTTACGCGTTCAGGAACGGCATCTAGACCATATCGCAGATGCCACCGCCAGTGACATGACTTTGCTGAACTTAACACCGCCGACTGAGTAAGTAAGTCGACTCCGCCGAAGGTGATACCGCCGACTGCGGCTCATGAACCTCGCGGCCGTATTCCTACCCGCGCACTGTCGCTCCTGTCCGTCTGGCCGATACTCTCGCCTCGATCGACTCCGGCCTGGCAACAGGAAACGGTCTTGTGTCGCCGGTGTGCTCAGTGCAGTAGCGTTCGTACTTGGACCGTAGCGACAGTTCAGCAAACGCAGGACGTTTCCTCAACCGCCGTAGGCAGTATCTTGCTTATTTCGTGCGTTGAACCGCCGACTTCGGCTCCCGGCGATTTCGCCAATATTCCAATTCCGATCGCCTTGACCGGCGAGGCTCACGACGAGCCGAGTAAACCACTCAGAGGCGCGATCAATGATCGCGCGAGGCAGTGTCATGTCGTTTCTTCAAATGCTTCCGCCGACTGCGGCTCCCGAACGTCTCGCCTTTACTCCAGCTTTTGTCCGCTCCCGCCTGCCGTCTGCCTCACTTTTCCCGCTTCCGCCCATCCGTCTCGCAGGTTCAAATCCGGGCAACGATTCCCGCGTTACCGTCCAGCAGGCTGTTAGATCTCACCGGAGTCGCCTCTCTTGCGCCATACGCTGGCAAGCCATGGCTGTTGCTCGAGCGGTAGCCCCGGCGGCCGATAGTAGTACTCCAACTCCGCGAAC
>JALHTE010000194.1 GCA_022865595.1 Steroidobacteraceae bacterium
CGCCTGAATCCGGGGTCTTCAGATCCACCACCCGGCTCACTCGGGGATCGACCGGCGCCACGTCCATCGCTCCGCTGGTCTCGAGCGATACGCGGAAGACGGCATCGCACAGCGCGCGCAGCAGTTCGAGGCAGGATTTCTGCGCCAGCGGCTCGCCGCCCGTCACGCACACATGGTGAACACCGGAGCCGCGTGCGGTCTCGACTAGCGCATCGACCTGCTGCCAGTCGCCGCCGTGGAACGCGTACTGCGTGTCACAGTAAACACAGCGCAGCGGGCAGCCCGTCAGTCGAATGAAGAGGGTCGGCCAGCCGACTGCGTCGGCCTCGCCCTGTATCGAGACGAAGGTCTCCGTGACCTTGAGCCGGCTCACCGGCCCTCGGTATCCATCTGCACGAGCCGCCGCTCGGCCAGTCCGGCAGCGTCTGTACCAGGGAAGCCGGAGACGACTTTCTGCAATGTGGCACGGGCGTTGCGGAACGCCTTGAGTTCGTACTGGCAGTAGGCGACCTTGAGCAATGCGTCCGACGCCTTGCGTGACTGCGGAAAGTCGCTGACGACCTTCTGGAACACCTTCAGCGCCGTCACGAAATCCCTCTGCGCGTACATCGACTCGCCCAGCCAGTACGTGGCGTAGTCGGCACGCGGACCGTCGGGGTACTTGGTCAGGTAGAGCTGGAACCCGCGTGCGGCTTCCTCGTAGCGTCCCGCCTTCAGCGCCGCGAACGCATCGCTGTAGACAGTCGTCTCATCGGCGGCCCTGACCTCTTCCTCGGTCGGCCCCGAGCTTCCGGCCACTGGAATTCTCGTGGCCTCGGCGCCGTCCGGCGCCCCGACTCCCTGCTCGCGGTCGAGCGGTTGCGTTCCGGTAACGCCCGGCTGCACTCCGTTCTCGATCAGCAGCAGCCTGCGATCCAGGTCCGAATAAAGATCACGCTGCTGCTTCCGCAGGCCTTCGATCTCGTGACGCACTTCGTCCAGTTGCCCGCGCAGCGTGCGCAGTTCCTGCCGCATCACCTCGGCCTGCTGCTGCAGCTGTACCAGCGTCTGGTTGGCACGCTCGACGGCTGCCAGTCGCGCGTCGGTCTCGTTGGCGCGCGCCTCCAGCTCCTTGTTGCTCGCGGTGGCCAGCGAAGCGACGCTCCACGCGAGCAGCACGACGCCCGCGAAGGCCCTGAGTGGTGTCTTCACGGCCATCACTGCGGGTACACGAACTCGACGCGGCGATTCTGTGCGTAGGCGGCCTCGTCGTGGCCTTCGACAGCCGGGCGCTCCTCGCCGTAGCTCACGGTGGTGATCTGCGCGGCCGCGACACCCTGCGCGAGCAGCGCATTCCTGACCACCTGCGCGCGACGTTCGCCGAGACCGATGTTGTATTCGCGCGTGCCGCGCTCGTCGGTGTTGCCCTCGAGGCGAACGCGTACCGTGGGGTATTTCACCAGGTATGCCGCGTTGGCCGCGACAACCGGGAGGTATTCCTGCGGTATTCCGGCACTGTCGTAGTCGAAATAGATGATGTTCTTCGTCTTGAGCTGCGCCAGCGCCTGCTGCTGCGGCGTAAGGTTGCCCGATGGCACCGTGCCCTGGTCGATACCGGTCGTCGATGCGTCATCGGTCTGTGCGGCAGGTGTCTGGGTAGCCGGCTTGGTCGAGGTGGGCTTGGTGCATGCGGCAAGGCTGGTCGAGAGGACGACTAGCGCGAGTACGTGGGTCAGTTTCATGGCGGGCGGGCTCCTCGGAAATTCAGTGTTCGATCACGGACCGGCATGGCCCGCACGAAAGTGCGCGCCTTTTACCACAATGGTCATGCGCAATCATCAGCGCGGCGGGTACGGAGACCAGGCCGGTTCGCGCACGTCGCCCTGCGACGAGCGCAGGCGCTCCTGGTAGCGCCCGTCGCTGGAAACCATCGCGAGCGAACCCGGGCCACGGTCCTCGGTCGCGTAGATGATCACCGCCCCGTTCGGCGCGAAGCTGGGGGACTCGTCCTGGCGGCCGTTGGTCAGCATCCGCAGGGTGCGATTGCCGAGGTCCATCAGTGCGATCCTGTAGCCCCGGTCCTGCGTCACCATCGCGAGCGACTTGCCGTCGGGCGACACCCGAGGTCGCGCGTTGTAGCCGTTGGTGTAGGTCACTCGCTCTACCTCAGACGGCGTTGCCAGGTTCACCCGGTAGATCTGCGGGCTTCCCGCACGGTCGGAGGTGAAGTACAGCGACTTTCCGTCCGGGGTCCAGGCGGCTTCCGTGTCGATCGCCTCGTTGGAGGTGATCCTGGTGAGCGCCTGCGTCGCGAGGTCGAGCACGTAGATGTCGAGATTGCTGTCTCGCGACAGCGTCAGGGCAAGCCGCGTGCCGTCCGGCGAATAGGCCGGCGCACCGTTGATGCCCGCCCGCGCCGACACCCGCCGCCGCTCTCCCGTGGTAAGCCGCTGCACATAGACCGCCGAGGCCTTGCTCTCGAAGGACACGTAGGCGAGGTTCTGCCCGTCGGGTGACCACGACGGCGACATCAGCGGTTCGCCGGACTCTGCCACCGTGCGCGGGTTAAAGCCGTCCGCGTCGGAGACCAGCAGCCGGTAGCGCTGCGATGGTGGTTTGCCCTCGACCGAAATGTAGGCGATCCGCGTGGAGAATGCGCCGGGGATACCCGTCAGCCGCTCGAACACCAGGTCGGAGATGTGGTGTGCAACCGCGCGGAGCGTCTGGCCGGATACCGGGATCGTCTGCGCGAGCAGCTGCTGACCGGTCTGCACGTTGAAGAGTTCGAACGATACGCCCATGCCGCCGCCGTCAACGCTGCCGACCACGATGTAATCGGCCTTGAGCAGGCGCCAGTCCTCGAACCGGACCTGGCCGCCATTCGTCGGGCGCGTCACCATGTCCTGCCGCTCGAGCGGCGCGAACCGGCCGCTCTGCCTCAGGTCCCCGCCGACGATGGCCGCGATGTCATTGGTGCCACCCTCTGCCTGGCCACCAAACGGGACCACCGCGACCGGCACCGCATCCTTCACGCCCTCGGTAATGTCGAGCCTCAACTGGGCACGCGCAGGTGCAGCCACGGCCGCGAGCATCGCGACCAGTGCCAGGATTCGCGCCAGCAAGCGGCGCACAGTCACTCCGTCAACATTCATCAAGACCCTACTCCGTCGGCTTGAACACGATCTCGAGCCTGCGCTCGAACACCCGCGGGTCGCTCGGCGGTGGCAGCGGCGAGGCTTTATACACAGCTGTCACGATCGACTCACGCACCGCCTCGTCGCCATTGCAGGTGCCGAGCCTGACGTCCACCACCGTCCCGCCCGCCGCCTGGTTCACATACAGGGTACAGGCTAATCCGGCGCGTGCCGACGGCGGTCGGATCCAGTTGCGCTCGATCGCCTGCGTGAGCAGCGCCTTGTATTCATCCTTTACCCCTGAGCGGGCAAGCGCCAGCCCCTCCGCCTCTTCCGCGGCAAGCTGGCGCTGCAGGTCGGCCTCGCGCGCCGCC
>JALHTE010000195.1 GCA_022865595.1 Steroidobacteraceae bacterium
CAGGCATTCCGGCTCGGAGAGGAACTGTCGCTGCCGGTGATGGTGTGCATGGACGGCTTCATCCTCACGCACGCGTACGAGCGCGTGGACATGCCGACGCAGGAGCAGGTAGACGCCTACCTTCCCCCTTACGTACCGCGCCAGGTGCTCGATCCGGCAGATCCCGTCTCGATCGGGGCGATGGTCGGGCCCGAGGCATTCATGGAGGTGCGCTACCTCGCCCATGTGAAGCAGCGCCAGGCGCTCGAGCTGATCCCCGAATGGGCCGGCGAATTCCACCGGATATTCGGCCGCGAGAGTGGCGGTCTGGTGCGTGGCTACCGGCTCGAGGGCGCCGAGACCGTGGTCGTCGCACTGGGCTCGGTGCTCGGCACGATCAAGGACACCGTGGACGAGCTGCGCGAAGAGGGTGCGCGCATCGGCGTGCTCGGCATCTCCTGTTTCCGTCCCTGGCCGATGGCCGCGGTTCGCGAGGCGCTGGCCGGCGCAAAGCGCATCGTCGTGCTCGAGAAGAGCCTCGCGGTGGGGGTGGGCGGGATCGTGTCCAACAACGTCTCCGCGTCCTACGCCGGGTCGCCCGACCTGGTGCACACGGTGATCGCAGGGCTCGGCGGGCGGTCAATCACGCGCCAGTCGCTGCACAAGGTCTTCCTCGAGGCGATCGAAGGCCGCCTCGAGCCGCTGACGTTCATGGATCTCGACTACGCGATGGTGGACCACGTACTGAAGCGCGAGCGCGAGCAGCGACGCTCGGGACCTATCGCCGAGTCGATCCTGCGCGAGCTCGGTGTCGTCGCCGCGAAGATCGGTTGAGGGAAACGCAATGAGCTACCAGCCAGTCCGCTTCTACCAGACCGGCACGTTCACCGTCGGGAACCGCCTGCTGCCCGACGAGCAGCGTTCGGTGCAGGCGAACATGCGCCGCACGAATTCGCTCAACTCCGGGCACCGCGCCTGCCAGGGCTGTGGCGAGGCGCTCGGCGCGCGCTACGCCATCGATGCCGCGATGGAGGCGACCAATCGCCAGCTCGTGGCCGCGAACGCGACGGGTTGCCTCGAGGTTTTCTCGACGCCGTACCCGGAGACCTCGTGGCAGATCCCGTGGATCCACTCGCTGTTCGGAAACGCAGCCGCAGTCGCGACGGGCATTTCCGCGGCGATGCGCGTGAAAGGCCGGCACGACGTTCGCGTCGTCGCTCAGGGTGGCGACGGCGGCACCACCGACATCGGCTTCGGCTGCCTGTCAGGGATGTTCGAGCGTAACGACGACGTGCTCTACATCTGCTACGACAACGGCGGCTACATGAACACCGGCGTGCAGCGCTCCTCCGCCACGCCGCCGGGCGCGCGCACCAACACCACGATGCCGGTCGGTGACTCGACGGGCGCACGATTCGGCCAGGGCAAGGACGTTCCGGCGATCGCGATCGCGCACGACATCCCCTACGTCGCCACGGCCACGGTAGCGGAACTCAGGGACCTCGAGGCGAAGGTCCGCCGCGCGATGGAGTTCCGCGGTGCGCGCTACATCCACATCCTGGTGCCCTGCCCGCTCGGCTGGGGCCACGCGTCATCCGACACCATCCGCATGGCGCGACTGGCGAAGGAAACCGGGCTCTTTCCCGTGTTCGAGGCCGAGCACGGTACAGTCACGCAGGTGTCGAAGATCAAGCGGAAAATGCCGGTGGAAGACTACCTGAAGCCGCAGCAGCGCTTCGCCCACCTGTTCAAGCCACCGGGGCATCCGGACATAGTCGAGCGCATCCAGCAGATCGCCGACCGCAACATCCGGCGCTATCGGCTGACCGACGACGTGGAGCGCAGGGCATGAAGACGAAACCCTTCGCGATCACGCTCGACCCGGGTTCCAGCCTCGCGAACCACACGGGCTCCTGGCGCACCGTACGGCCCGTGTACGTGGACCGGCTGCCACCGTGCAACCACGCCTGCCCGGCGGGCGAGAATATCCAGGGCTGGCTCTTCCATGCCGAGTCGGGACACTACGAGGAAGCCTGGCGCCTTCTCACGCAGGACAACCCGCTGCCGGCGGTGATGGGTCGCGTCTGCTATCACCCCTGCGAGACCTCCTGCAACCGCGGCCAGCTCGACGAGTCGGTCGGCATCAACCCGATCGAACGCTTCCTGGGCGACGAGGCGCTGAAGCACGGCTGGAAGTTCGATCCGCCGCGCAAGCGCAGCGGCAAGCGCGTGCTGGTCGTGGGTGCAGGCCCCTCCGGACTCTCGGCGGCTTATCACCTGGCACGGTTCGGCCACACGGTGACGATCCGCGAGGCCGGTCCCGTCGCCGGCGGAATGATGCGCTTCGGCATCCCGAAGTACCGATTGCCGCGCGACGTGCTCGAAGGGGAAATCCAGCGCATCGTCGACCTTGGCGTGGTGCTGGAACTCAACTCCAAGGTCACCAACGTGCTCGAGGCGAAGTCCGAGGGCAGGTTTGACGCCGTGTTCCTGGCCGTCGGCGCGCACATCGCGAAGCGCGCCTACCTGCCGGCCGGCAGTGCCGCGAAGATGCTCGACGCCGTCTCGGTCTTGCGCAGCATGGAGGGCGAGGAGAAGCCCCTGCTCGGCCGGCGTGTCGTCGTCTACGGCGGCGGTAACACCGCACTTGATGTCGCCCGCACGGCGAAGCGCCTCGGCGCCACCGAGTCCATCATCATCTACCGTCGTACGCGGGAGAAGATGCCGGCTCACGAATCTGAACTCGAGGAGGCTCTGCAGGAAGGCGTGCTGGTCAAGTGGCTGTCCACGATCAAGCAGGCGGGCGAGTCCTCGATCACCGTCGAGAAGATGACTCTCGACGAGAAAGGCAACGCGCAACCGACCGGTGAACTCGAGACCCTCGAGGCGGATTCCGTGGTGCTGGCGCTCGGCCAGGACGTGGACCTGTCACTGCTCGACGGCGTGCCCGGCCTCGAGATCAACGACGGAGTCGTCAAGGTCGACCAGGCGATGATGACCGGCCAGCCAGGAATCTTCGCTGGCGGTGACATGGTGCCGGGCGAGCGCACGGTCACCGTCGGCGTGGGTCACGGCAAGCTTGCGGCGCGCAACATCGACGCGTGGCTGCGCGACGAGTCGTGGACCCACCCGGAGTCGCACGAACTCGCGAGCTTCGACAAGCTCAACACCTGGTATTACTCCGACGCGCCGAAATCCACGCAGCCGGTTCTCGACACCATCCGTCGGCAGTCGACGTTCGAGGAGGTCGTCGGCAGCTTCGACGAGACCACGGCGCAGTTCGAGGCTCGCCGCTGCCTGTCCTGCGGCAACTGCTTCGAGTGCGACAACTGCTACGGCGTCTGCCCGGACAACGCCGTGATGAAGCTCGGCCCGGGCCAGCGCTACGCGTTCAACTACGATTACTGCAAGGGCTGCGGCCTTTGCGTGACCGAGTGCCCCTGCGGCGCGATCCGCACCGTCCCCGAGGACATCTAGGGGACGGGCCTAGAAATAGGAAAACAGGGGACATTCCCCTGTTTTTTCCCTATTTCCGAAAATAGGGGAATGTCCCCTGTTTCCTTCGGTGCCTGGCACCTATTTTCTATTTCTCTTTGACGAACTTGAGGGTCATACGATCGGATTCGCCGATCGCGAGATACTTCGAGTGATCGAAGTTCGGATCGGCGGGCTGGCCCGAACCGTAGGTCGAGCTGCGCAGCGCCGGCGGCAGCGTCCA
>JALHTE010000196.1 GCA_022865595.1 Steroidobacteraceae bacterium
GTAGAGCTTCGAACCGAGCGGCGCGCGCTTGATGCGCTCTGCATCGGCCGCCGAGTTCTGGTCATCCACCAGCCGGAACTCCAGCGTCGCGGTGGCGCCCAGCACGCGCAGCGCCTCGTTCGGATCCTGTACGCCAGGAAGCTGCACGACGATCCGGTCCAGCCCCTGGCGGGCCACGATGGGTTCCGTCACGCCGAGCTCGTCCACGCGGTTGCGCAGCGTGGTGATGTTCTGCTGGATCGCGAAGTCCTGGCGCTGCTTGATGTTCTCGGGACGCACCGTCACGCTCACCGTGCCGCCATCGCCCAGCGTATCGGTCTCGATGATCAGGTTCGGATCGCGCTTGCGCAGCAGGGATGCGACTCGCGACACGTCCTCGCCCGAACGCAGCATGATCTGCACCGTGTCCGTGCCGTTGCTCTGCATGCCGCTGAACGGGATGCGTTCGTCACGCAGCATGGTGCGATAGTCGCGCTCCATGCTGGCGAGCAGCTGTGTCACGGCGCCCTTCACGTCCACCTCGTACATGAAGTAGACGCCGCCGCGCAGGTCGAGGCCGAGGCTCATCGGCTTGAGTCCCAGCGCACGCATCCACCCCGGTGTGCGCGGAACCTGTGACAGCGCGACCAGGTAATCACCCGGGGCACCTTCGCGAATCGCGTCCCGGGCCTTGAGCTGCTGCTCAACCGATCCGAAACGCAGCACCAGCCGGTCGCCCTCGACGTAGGCGGCGTCGGCGGCCAGGCCCTTGGTCGCAAGGATCGACGACACCGCGGCCTGCGCCTGCTCGGTGAACGCCGAACGATCGTTGCGCGACAACTGCAGGGCCGGCGCCTCTCCGAACACGTTCGGCAGCGCGAGTACCAGGGCCACCAGCATTACGATGGTGACCAGCCAGATCTTCCAGGCCGGATAACTGTGCATGGTCGCCCCTCGGGCTCAGACGCTTTTCAGGGTGCCCTTGGGCAGGATGCTGGAGACGGTGTGGCGCTGGACCTTGACCCGCACGCCTTCGGCCACCTCGACGGTCAGGAACTGGTCGCCCACTTCGGTGATCCGGCCAAGCATGCCGCCACTGGTCACGACCTCGTCTCCGACGCCAAGGGCCGCGACCATCGCCTTGTGCTCCTTCGCGCGCTTGGTCTGCGGGCGGATCAGCAGGAAGTAGAACACGACGAAAATCAGGACCAGGGGCAGCAGCGACGTGAATGCATTCGGCTGTGCGCCGCCGGCGGCCTGCGCGTAGGCGCTGGGAATCAACCAATCCATCAGGGGAACTCCTATGGCGGGCCCGGGACGGGGCCATCAAAAAGGCTGCGGATTATACCCGAGGGCCGTCGCGGCTGCCGCCAGGCGAACAGCGGCCCTCCGGACTTGAGAGGAAAGCGGCCGCAAATCGCCGGAAATCACCCTCCCCGATCGCGTCCCGGATCCGGGCCATCAGCCCGAAGTAGTACGCGAGGTTGTGTATCGTGTTGAGTCTCGCACCCAGGATCTCGTTGCATCGATCGAGGTGCCGCAGGTAGGCGCGGGAATAATTCTGGCAGGTGTAGCAATCGCAGCGCGGATCCAGCGGCCCGGTGTCGTCCTGGTGCGCCGCGTTCCGGATCTTGACCACGCCCTGGCTCGTGAACAAATGCCCATTGCGGGCATTTCGCGTCGGCATGACGCAGTCGAACATGTCCACGCCGCGCGCCACAGCCTCGACGATGTCGGCCGGAGTCCCCACGCCCATCAGGTAGCGCGGTCGGTCGGCGGGCAGGATCGGGGCCAGCGCCTCGAGAACGGCGTTGCGCTCCTCGGGCGGCTCGCCAACCGCGAGCCCGCCCACCGCGTAGCCGTCGAAGCCGATCCCGCAAAGGGTCTCCAGGGACTCGAGCCTGAGCGGCAGGTGCGTTCCGCCCTGCACGATGCCGAAAAGCGCGTTTGGGTTGCCCAGTTCGTCGAATGCCGTCCGGCTGCGGCGCGCCCAGCGCATCGACAGCTCCATGGATCGCCGGGCTTCGCTCTCGGTGGCCGGGTACGGCGGACACTCATCGAACGCCATGACGACATCCGAATCGAGCGCGGCCTGTACGCTCATCGACACCTCTGGACTCAGGAACACGGCGTCGCCATTGACGGGTGAGCGAAACCGGACCCCGTCTTCGCCCAGCTTGCGCAGGTCCGTCAGGCTGAATACCTGGAAGCCACCCGAGTCGGTGAGGATCGGGCCCGGCCAGTGCATGAACCCGTGCAGGCCGCCGTGCCGCCGTATCACTTCGGGCCCCGGGCGCAGCATCAGGTGAAAGGTGTTCCCGAGCACGATCTCGGCGCCGAGCCCCGTCAGTTCCTCCGGCGTCATCGCCTTCACGGTGCCGTAGGTCCCCACTGGCATGAATACCGGCGTCTCGACAGTGCCACGACGCAGGCGCAGTCGGCCACGCCGCGCCTGGCCACTGACGGTAATCAGTTCGAAGATGGAACTCATTATCGAGGCCCCAGGGCGGCGGGATCCGGCTCGACGAACATCGCGTCGCCATAGCTGAAGTACCGGTAGCGCGCAGCCACGGCGTGCCTGTATGCCTCCAGTACCTGCGCACGACCCGCGAACGCGCACACCAGCATCAGCAGCGTCGACTCCGGCAGGTGGAAGTTCGTGACCAGAGCGTCTACCACCCGGAACTGGAACCCTGGCCTTATGAACAACCGGGTGTCGCCCGTAAACGGCGCGAGCGCTCCACCCACGGCAGCGCTCTCCAGCGCGCGCACCGCCGTCGTGCCGACCGCCACGACGCGGCCGCCGCGAGCCCGGCAGGCAGCGACTGCTGCGCAGGTGCCGGCGGGAACGACGACACGCTCCGCGTGCATCTGGTGCCGGGCAAGGTCGTCGACCCGCACGGGCTGGAAGGTTCCTGCACCGACGTGCAGGGTGACGCTCGCGCTGGCGATTCCGGCCCGCGTGCAGGCTCCGAGCAGTTCCCGGTCAAAATGCAGCCCGGCGGTCGGCGCGGCGACCGCGCCCGGCTCGCGCGCGTATACGGTCTGGTAGCGCTCGCGGTCGAAGTCCTCGGCCGGGCGGCGCAGGTACGGCGGCAGCGGCATTTCGCCCAGGCGATCGAAGACCGCGCCGGGTTCCTCTTCGAATTCGAGGACCCAGAAGTCGTCGGCCCGACCCTCGACCCGCACGGTGCCGCCTCCGTCGAGGTGGATCGCGGAGCCTGGCGCGGGCGACTTGCTCGCGCGCATCTGCACCAGCGCACGGGCGCCGTCGAGCACGCGCTCGAGCAGGATCTCGACGCGGCCACCGCTTTCCTTGTGTCCGTGCAGGCGCGCCGGGACAACGCGCGTGTCGTTGAACACCATCAGGTCGCCGGCACGCAACAGGGTTGGAAGGTTGCCGAACTGCCGGTCGGAGATGGCGCCGGTCCGGCCGTCGAGGTGAAGCAGGCGGCTGTCGCTTCGACGCGCGACCGGGTGCCGCGCGATCAACTCGTCCGGCAGTTCGTATTGGAACTCTGCGCGCAGCATGGGGCGCGCATGCTAGCAGAGGGCCGGCCACAGCCGGCCCCCGCTGCTCATCCCATGGTCAGGTGGGGTCCGCCTTGTCCGCGGGCGGCATGGGCATGGCCGGTACCGGGGGACGGCCAGGCGCCGGGGGGGCCGCGTGGCCGCGACCGTGCATCGCGCCTCGGGGCGGCATGGTCACATCGAGCTCCATGCGCTTGCGATCGCGCAGGATGCCGAGCTTCACCTTGTCGCCGGGCTCGTAGGACTGCAGGATGCGGAACGCCTGGCCGGGGCTCTCCGGCGCGCGCCCTCCGATCGTCACCAGCACGTCCCCGTCTGCGAGTCCGAGTCCCGGCCCGGCCGGCGCACGGACCACCAGTAGCCCGCTGTCGGCACCGAAATACTTGCCGAGCCCGGGCGTGATCGTCACCAGCTCGAGTGGGCCAAATCCCGGCTCCTGGAGCATGAATCGGTGGAAACCGGGCAGCGGCATCCCCTCATGCATTTCGATCTCCATCTCCATTTCGTGGTCGCCCATCATGTTCGAGAACATCGGCCCTGCCGCTGTCGCCTTGACGCTGGCGGTCGCGCGCTTGCCGTCACGCAGGTACTGCACCTTCACCGCCTGGCCCGGCTTCACGTCGCGCATGTAAGTGACCAGCTGCGAGGCCGGGTTTCGACCCTCGGACCGCTTCAGTGCCTGGCCATCCACGGCAACGATGACGTCGCCGGCCCGCAGCCCCGCGGCCTCCGCCGGGCCGCCCGGACTCACGCCGACGATCTCGACGCCGTCGCTGCGTTGACCGGTACCACCGATATTGACACCGAGCATCGCCCCACGTCGCTCGCCCTGGATCATCTTGACGATCTCGATCTGCTGGTCGCCGTAAAGCTCGCCGGTCAGTCGTGCGACCTCCTGCGCCGCGGAATCGAGCTCGGCGCGCGCGTCTGCGAGCTGCTTTTCGAGTGCGGCCCGGTTGGCTTCGGGTGCCTGCTGGTCGGCCGGGGCGGCCCCGGCGGCATTTCCGCTGACTACAAGCAGCGCGACAGCCACGCTACCGGCAAATTTGCTGCCAATGTGCATCCTGGGAATCATTCCTGTATCTCCTGGTTAACAGACTACAGAGCAACCCGCTGCGCCTCGACGTAACGCAGGCTCACCAATGAACGCATGACCTCCACGCGGGCGCGCCACAGCTGCTCGGCGTCTTCCGCCGTCGTTCCCGCGGCATCCGCCAGCGACAGCTGCTGGTCGATCCACTGCACACGCGCCTGCAGCGCATCGATCGGTATCGAGGTTTCGGCGCGTTCGATGGCCGGACGCGACGGCAGCGCGGCCAGCGCACGCTCGAGGTCGAGCGAACGATCGACGAGCGAAGCGACTGTTGTATCCCTGGCGGGCTGCTGGGCCGCCACGGTATCCGGGGCGCTGGCCGGACCGCTGCCGCTGCCATACAGCGTTGCGAACAGCGCGAGCGAGGCAACAGACGCCGCCGCGACCACACGCAAGGCGATCGTGCGGCGCCGTGCGGACTGCTCTCGTGCCGCAATCCGCGCGCCCACGAACCGCCAGGCCCCCGGATTCGGCTCGACTTGTGGCAGCGCGGCGAGGTTCTGGCGAACCTCGCGCATCTGCTGCACGGCCGCAGCGCAGTCGCGGCAGGACTCGACGTGCGTGCGCACGGTCGCGTCCACCGGTTCGCCGTCGCGGACGCTCAGGAGCTGGTCGATACGGGCATGCATGATGCTTCGACTCCGTCTGGTTCGAGCAGGCCGCGCAGGCGCTCATGCGCGCGGGCCAGCTGCGACTTTGAAAAACTCGTCGATCCGCCGAACAGGGCGCCGATCTCCGCGTGCGTATATCCCTCCACGTCGTGGAGCCACACGACCGCGCGCGCGACGGGTGCAAGCTGCGCCATGGCCCGCTCGAGATCGAGCAGGTTCGCTCCGTCGGAGGCCTGCGCGCAGGGCCCTGACTCGAACTCGCCCGCGCCGCCCGACTCGATCCAGGCCATGCTGCGGTGCCAGGGCGAGCGCAGGTGCATCAGGCATCGGTTCACCGTGATCGCGCGGACCCATCCGGCGAAGGAACCGCGTCCATCAAACTGCCCGAGCTTGGCAAGGATCTCGACGAAGACGTCCTGCGCCAGGTCCTCGGCCAGCGCACGCCGGGGCACCAGGCGGCGGGCAAGCGTGCGGACCGGTACCTCGAATGCACGGAAGATCGCCTCGCAGGCCGGCATTTCGCCGCGCTGCGCCTGTTCGACGGTTCCTGCTGGCAGTGCGCTGTCAGAAAATGAGGACATTCACATCGTTAGATGCGTGAGCACTGAAAAAGGTCGCAGAAAGGGGGCCGCCGGTATCGCGCGGCCGGGACGGGGCCAGGGGCGGGCTTCAGCCCCTTGGCCTGGTGCCGGCGCTCGCGGCAGCGACTCTCGCACCCCGGGCCGTGCCACAGGTGAGCGTCGGGGCTTCCTTGAGCCACTTCTGGTCGGGGTAGTAGGCGAACAGCAGCGCCCCGCCCTTCAGTGTGTCGATCATCACCCGCGCCACTTCCTTGCGCACTGCCGGGCAGCCCCAGCTGCGGCCGAGCCGGCCCAGTCGCTCGGCGAAGGCCTCGCTCACGTAGGGTGCGCCGTGCATGACGATGGCGCGGGACAACGCGTTGTCGTTGAAACCGGCGTCCAGGCCGCGCAGCCGCAGCGAGTAGCCATTGCTGCCGGTGTAGGTCTCAGTGGCCTGGAACAGGCCAAGACTCGACATCTTGCTGCCTTCGACGTTCGAGAATCTCGCTGCCAGTTGCTCGCCGGTATTGCGCCCGTGCGCAACGAGTTCCTGGAAAAGCAGCCGACCACGATCCACGTCGAACACCCAGAGGCGCGGCGTCGTCGAGGGCAGCGAGTAGTCGATTACCGCGAGACGGTGGAAACCGTCGAGCATGCCCTGCTTGCGGGCGCAATCGGCGGCACGCGCAGCGAGCGTCAGAACTTCGGGGTTGGCAGACGGCGCCGCGGCAACGAGTTCCGCGACCAGGCTGTCCTCGGCCCTGGCGGGCCCCGCGAGGAGTGTCAACAGCAAAAAAGCTGCCCCGAAACGTCGTCGCATGCGAGCACTCTCCGTGCATTAAGCGCGTGCCGCCCGCAGGCGACGTGGTTGAGGCCTCAGACTGCCCCCGCCGGAATTGGTTCCCGGACACCCCCTGTCATCGACGAGCGTGATTTGACATCACTTCTGCCAGTTACCGCAAGTAACTGACTCACAAAGTCTTTGTCGAGTCCGCCCGGCGATCGGGTAAGCTTCGCGCTCCGCGCCGGGATGGCGGAACTGGTAGACGCACCGGACTCAAAATCCGGCGGTGGAGACATCGTGAGGGTTCGATTCCCTCTCCCGGCACCAGGCAAGACATGGTGATCGGCGGTTCGTGAACATCGAGGAACGACGGGACCGCACCATGAAATTCTGCTCAAGCTGCGGTCAGCCCGTCGCGCAACTGGTGCCCGAAGGCGATCACCTGCATCGCTACGTATGCACCGCGTGCGGCACGGTGCACTACCAGAACCCGAAGATCGTCGCGGGCTGCGTCCCGGAACACGGGGGCCGTATCCTGCTCTGCCGGCGTGCCATCGAGCCACGCCTGGGCTACTGGACGATTCCAGCGGGTTTCATGGAGATGGGTGAAACGACGCTTGAAGCGGCGCGGCGCGAAGCCGCCGAGGAGGCGCTTGCCGATGTCGAGATCGGTTCGCTGCTGGCGGTCGTCCACGTGCTCCACGCCGACCAGGTGCACGTGATGTTTCGCGCGCGCCTCCCGCTACCGGAATTTGGCGTGGGCGAGGAAAGCCTCGAGGTCATGCTGTGCGACGAGGCGGACATCCCATGGAAGGACATTGCGTTCCGCAGCGTTGAATTCGCACTGCGCCGCTACCTGGAGGACCGTCGCCTCGGCGTCGAGGCACACCACTTTGAAACGATCGACCTGCGACCGCGCCCGACCGGCTAGGAAGGTGTGTTTTGCAGCACGTGCCTGCTTTGGCACAATACGCGCCCCCCGGCCGCCGACTGGCGCAATGGGAATCTGAATCTGGAGCCTGCCGATGACCTTCGTCGTCACCGAAAACTGTATCAAGTGCAAGTACACGGACTGCGTGGAAGTCTGCCCGGTGGACTGTTTCCACGTCGGTCCGAACATGCTGGTGATCGACCCCGACGAGTGCATCGACTGCACGCTCTGCGAGCCGGAATGCCCTGCCGAGGCGATCTTCTCGGAGGAGGAACTACCCGACGGGCAGCAGGCTTTCAAGGAACTGAACGCCGAACTGTCCAGGATATGGCCGGTCATCACGGAGAAGCAGGAAGCGCCGGCCGACGCAAGGGAATGGGACGGCCGCACTGACAAACTGCCACTGCTCGAGCGCTGAGCCGCCTCGGCGGGCGGCGCGAGGAGATCAGCGGCCGGAGGAACCCGATCCCTGCTCGGACTCCTGGACCAGTGCCACCAGCTGTCCCGGCGTCAGGAACCCGCCGATGTACTCGCCGGACTGCGTGTAGATGGCCGGCGTGCCCTCGAGGCCGAAGTCCTCGCCCATCTCGAATCCGGCCTTGATCATCGCGTCGCCGCAATCCTTCGATTTGACCTCTTCACCGCGCTTCGCGCGTGTGAGCGCATCCTTGCGATCCGATGCACACCACACCGATTCGGCCTTCCGCCAGGACTCGGTGCCCGGCCCGGTACGCGGGAACGGCACATAGCGGACCCGGACGCCAGCCTTGTTCAGCTCGGCGATCTGGCTGTGGAACTTGCGGCAGTAGCCGCAATCGACGTCCGTGAATACGGTGACGGTCATCTTCGGATTTGCCGGTGCGAAAACGATCATCTGGTCTTCACGCGCTGCCAGGAGAGCCTTCGCCCGGGCATCGTTCCGGCGCTTCGCCGTCAGGTTCGATTCGGTCGCGAGGTCGTAGATGCTGCCGCTGACGAGGTACTTGCCATCGGCGCTCACGTAGGCGATCAGGCCGCCCATCGTGACTTCATACAGCCCGGGAATGGGCGACACGGCGACGTCGGCGGGGCTCGCGCCCGGCAGCTTCGCAACCACGCGGGCACGCACATCGGCAGGGATGGCCGTGGAAGCAGGCGGCGCCGTTGCCGCAGCGGACTTGGCCGGCTTCTGAGCAGGTGCCGCGGCCATGGCGCCGGCAGCGATGAAAGCCGAGAAACCCAGTACAAGACTATTGATGCGCATGCTGATGATCCGTAGGAAGACGCAACCCGTGTCACCCTCGGACAGCGGGCGCGGCGTGGGGTTCCACCGCAAAGGCGCGGGAGTCTAGCAGAGCACCCGGCTCGCCGGGTCGCGGGAGCCGGTCAGCCCCGCGGATGGTGCTGCGAATGCAGGTCTTTCAGGCGTTCCCGGGCGACGTGCGTATAGATCTGCGTTGTCGAGAGGTCGCTGTGGCCGAGCAGCATCTGCACGACGCGCAGGTCAGCCCCGTGATTCAGCAGGTGCGTGGCAAACGCGTGGCGCAGCGTGTGTGGCGAGAGTTCCTTCTCGACGCCCGCCTTGCGCGCATAGCGCTTGATGATGTGCCAGAACGCCTGGCGGGTCATTCGATCGCCGCGGCGGGTCGGGAACAGATAGTCCGTCTGCCGCTCCAGCAGGATTTCGACGCGCGGACCCTGCAGGAACTGCTGGATCCACTGCACCGCTTCCTCGCCCAGCGGGATAAGTCGTTCGCGATCGCCCTTGCCGACGATGCGCGCGACGCCCTGGTTCAGGTTGACCTGCATGATCTTGAGGTTCACCAGTTCGGACACGCGCAGGCCGGTGGCGTAAAGCACCTCGAGCATGGTCCGGTCGCGGTGGCCCAGCGGGTCGCCCACGGCAGGAGCGGCCAACAGGGCCTCGACTTCCTCCTCCGTGAGCGACCGCGGCAGGGAACGACCGACCTTCGGCATCGCAATCTGGGCCGTCGGGTCCTCGCGCAGCGAACCTTCGCGGACCATGTAGCGGTAGAAGCGACGGAAACTCGACAGCTGCCGGGCCGTCGAGCGCGGCCGGGCGCCCGCCTGCGCGCGCGCGGCCATGAATTCGAGCAGGTCACCACGCTTCGCCGAGGTGAGCTCCGTCTCGTGGATCTCGAGCCAGCGGTCGAGCGCGGTCAGGTCGGCGCGATACGCCGCCAAAGTGTTGGGCGCGAGGCCGCGCTCCATCCAGACCGCGTCCAGGAATCGGTCGATCGGGCCGGGCCCCTGCGCGGCGCTGCCGCCGCGACGGTCGCGTGCGATAGCGGTGGTCTTGGCTGCTGTACTCATGGGACCTCGGAACCTTTCGTGGCGCGAAGTATGCGAGCCGCTGTCAGCCCCCCGTAGTGACACCCCTCACAGATTGAGCCCCACCGTTAACATAACAAGAACCAGTTCACAGAATGTCGGCGGGTGTGCAGACTGCCCACCCCGCCTGAGGAATCGACTGATGCTTCGCCTGGCCGGCCGGGTGCTGCAGACCCTTTACGGCCTCTGCGCCCTGGCTGTTTTCTGCCTGCTGATGGCGCTGGCTGCCCTGCTGGCCGTGCTCGTGCCGCGGCTCGCCTGGCGTCGCAGCCTGACGCGTTTTCTCGCACGCACGGCGCTCGCGCTGTTCCGGCTTCGCGTGGCCGTCTCCGGAATGACCAACCTGCCCGATGGCTCCTGCGTCGTGGTTGCAAACCACTCGAGCTATCTCGACGGGGTGCTGCTGCAGGCGCTGCTGCCACCGCGGTTCTCGTTCGTCGTGAAGCACGAGGCGTCGACCCTGCCGCTCGCCGGGCTGCTGATGCGCCGCATCGGCGTCGAGTTCGTCGACCGCCACAGCCACGGCGGACGCCAGCGAGGCGCGCGGCGGGTGATCGAACGGGCCCAGCAGGGTCACTCGCTGGTGTTTTTCCCGGAAGGGACGTTCGACGAGACCGCCGGCCTCAAGCGGTTCCACTCCGGCGCATTCACCGCGGCGATCAGGGGCGGCGTGCCGGTCGTGCCCGCGGTCATCCGCGGCGCGCGGCGGGCAATGCCCAGCCACACGATCATCCCGCGTCCGGGGCGCATCGAATTCGAGATTCTCGAGCCGCTGCCAGTGACGGGACCGGGCGTCACCGCCGACAGCCTGCGCGACGAGGCGCGGCGACGCATGCTCGCGCGGCTCGATGAGCCGGATCTCGCGCCGCAGGCGCCAGGCTGACGCGTTCCACATTTGGCTGTGGAATGGCGCCGGCCCTTGCCGCCGAGGTACTCGAGCGGCGAGTCCTCGGCGCTGACGCCTCGGCGCGAAGTCTCCCAGGCGTCGCGACGAGGCATGAAACCCCCGGGGCCAACCGCAACTACATGCTGCGCCGGTATCGCCCGCCGACCTCGTACAGCGCGTGCGAGATCGAGCCCAGCGACGCGATCTTGACGGTCTCCATCAGTTCGGCGAACACGTTGCCACCCTCCGCGGCCGCCTTCTGCAGGCGCGCGAGCGCAGCAGGCCGCGCGGCTGCGTTGCGCGCGAGGAAGTCATGCACCGAACTGACCTGGTCGGCTTTCTCCTGGTCCGTCGAGCGGATCAGCTCCGCGCCGAGGATCTCCTCGTTGCCGTCCCCGGCACCGAGGAAGGTGTTGACGCCGACCACCGGCAGCCGACCGTCGTGCTTCATCGTCTCGTAGTAGAGGCTCTCTTCCTGGATGCGGCTGCGCTGGTACATGGTCTCCATCGCGCCGAGCACACCGCCGCGCTCCGAGATGTTGTCAAACTCGCGATAGATGGCCTCCTCGACCGCATCGGTGAGGTCCTCGATCGCGAATGAACCCTGCCAGGGGTTCTGCGTCTTGTTGAGGCCGAGTTCCTTGTTGATGATCAGCTGGATCGCGACCGCGCGGCGCACCGACTCCTCGGTGGGCGTGGTGATCGCCTCGTCGTACGCATTCGTGTGCAGGCTGTTGCAGTTGTCGAACAGCGCGTAGAGCGCCTGCAGCGTGGTGCGGATGTCGTTGAACTGGATTTCGCGCGCGTGCAGGCTCCGCCCCGAGGTCTGGATGTGATACTTGAGCATCTGCGAGCGCGGCCCGCCGCCGTACACGTCGCGCATCGCGCGCGCCCAGATGCGCCGCGCGACGCGCCCGATCACCGCGTACTCCGGGTCCATGCCATTGGAGAAGAAGAACGACAGGTTCGGCGCGAATTCGTCGATGTCCATGCCGCGCGCAAGGTAGTACTCGACGATCGTGAATCCGTTTGCCAGCGTGAACGCGAGCTGGGAGATCGGGTTCGCGCCCGCCTCGGCGATGTGGTAACCGGAAATCGACACCGAGTAGAAATTGCGGACGCCGTTGTCAGCGAAGAACTGCTGGACGTCACCCATCATGCGTAGTGCAAATTCGGTGGAGAAGATGCAGGTGTTCTGCGCCTGGTCTTCCTTGAGGATGTCGGCCTGCACGGTGCCGCGCACCAGCGACAGGGCCTCGGCACGGATCTCCTGGTACGTTTCACGATCCACCAGCTGGTCGCCCGTGACCCCCAGCAGGCCGAGCCCGGAGCCGTCATGCCCCGGAGGCAGGTCTCCCCGGTATACGGGACGTTCGCGTCCGCGGAAGATCTCCGCGATACGCCGCTCCGCGTCGTCCCAGCGGCCCGATTCGCGCAGGTGCCGTTCGACCCGCTGGTCTACCGCGGTGTTCATGTACATCGCGAGGATCATCGGCGCCGGGCCATTGATCGTCATCGAAACGGACGTGGTGGGCGCGCAGAGGTCGAAGCCCGAATAGAGCTTCTTCATGTCGTCGAGCGTGGCAATCGACACACCCGAGTTGCCGATGCGACCGTAGATGTCCGGACGCTCGTCGGGGTCCTCGCCGTAGAGCGTGGTCGAGTCAAACGCAGTGGAAAGTCTTGCCGCGCCGTGACCCGCGGCCAGGTAATGGAAGCGGCGGTTGGTGCGTTCCGGCCCGCCCTCACCGGCGAACATCCTGGTCGGGTCCTCCTCCTCGCGCCGGTACGGGTACACGCCGGCTGTGTACGGGAAGTGACCCGGCAGGTGCTCCCGGAGAAGGAACGCGAGCAGGTCGCCCCAGTCCCGGTATTTCGGTATCGCGAGCTTCGGCACCCGGGTATGGCTCAGCGTCTCGGTGTAATTGTCGCCACGGACCTCGCGGCCGCGCACGACGTACGAGTACTCAGGGTCTGTGGCCCCGGTCGCGAGCGCGGGCCACTTTCGCAGCAGGTCCACCGCCTCGGCCCCGAGCGCATCGAGCGCGTCGTTGTAGGCCGCGCGCAGGCGTGCGAGCGAGGCGTCGGCCGGCGCGTCAATCGCGGCCTCCGGATAACGGTCAAGCGGCGCCGGCAGCAGCGGGTCTTCCAGCGCGCGCAGCGCCTCGTGCAGGCTGTTGGCCCGACCCGCGGCCTGCGCCCGGTGCTCGACGTCAGTGGCCGCCCGCCTGCCGTTGGCTGCGATCTCCGCCAGGTAGCGGGTGCGGCCGGCCGGCACTAGTGCGTGCCGCTCGACGAGCTCGACGGGGCCCGGATCGGCCACGTTCCAGCGTTCGGTGTCGCCAGTCTTCGCGCCGATGCTGGCGCATAGCGCCGCGAACAGCCGGTTGACGCCCGGGTCGTTGAAGCGGCTCGCGATGGTCGGGTACACCGGCACGTCAGCATCGGGAACCTGGAATGCCACGTGGTTGCGCCGCCACTGCTTGCGCACGTCGCGCAGGGCATCCTCTGCCCCGCGCTTCTCGAACTTGTTAAGCGCGATGAGCTCGGCGAAGTCGAGCATGTCGATCTTCTCGAGCTGGCTGGCCGCACCGTATTCGCTGGTCATCACGTACATCGGCACGTCAACCAGGTCCACGATCTCCGAATCGCTCTGCCCGATGCCGGCCGTTTCCACCACGACCAGGTCGAAATTCGCATAGCGCAGCAGGTTCAGCACGTCGGCGAGCACGGCGCTGGTGGCGAGATTCTGCCGTCGCGTTGCGAGCGAACGCATGAAGACCTGCGGCGAAGCGAGCGAGTTCATGCGGATGCGGTCACCGAGCAACGCCCCGCCGCTGCGTCGCCGCGTCGGGTCCATCGCCACCACGGCGATGTTGTAGCCGGGAAAGTGCCGCACGAAGCGCATCAGCAGCTCGTCGGTCAGGCTCGACTTGCCGGCGCCACCGGTGCCCGTGATGCCGATCACCGGCGCACGGTGCTCGACGCGCTCCACCGCCTTGCGCAGTGTCTCGCGAACGCCTGGAATTTCCTCGTCGGACTCGAGCGCGGAAATGGTCCTGGCAATCTGCTGGTGGTCGCGCGGACCGAGCGGCCCGAACCGGAACGGCTGCCGCGGCTGGTGCCTCACGCGACCGATGACGTCGTCGATCATGCCTTCGAGGCCGAGCTTGCGGCCGTCTTCGGCTGAATAGATTCGCTCGACCCCGTACTGCTGCAGTTCTTCGACCTCGTGTGGCGCAATGGTGCCGCCGCCCCCGACGATCACGCGAATGTGACCGGCATCTTGCTCGCGCAGCATGTCCACCATGTAGCGGAAGTACTCGTTGTGGCCGCCCTGGTAGGAACTGACGGCGATGCCGTCGGCGTCTTCCTGGATCGCGGCGCGGACGATGTCGGCAACGCTGCGGTTGTGACCGAGATGCACGACCTCGGCGCCGTGCGCCTGGAGAAGGCGCCGGATGATATTGATCGCGGCATCGTGCCCGTCGAACAGCGACGCGGCACTTACGAATCGCAGAGGCGCCACCTCGTCCCGCTCGCTGGGCTGCGGTCGCGCCGTGCCGGTCGACGATCCTGCATTCATGCCTGTGCCCTGTTCATTGCGCAATTGACTCAAAGTTTATCCCTACAGTGAATCACATATTACCCGTGCGCCTGCCGGTCCTTTCACCGTGTTCCCCGGCCATGGACCGTCACCACGGGCGACCGACACCTGGTGCCTCGATGCGGAGAGCCGTATTGCGCCGCAAAATCCGCTCGGCTTACACTCGGGCGTCGCGGACGGGCTGCACGCCCTGCCGCCAGCAGCCGGTGCGCCGGCAACCAGCCACAGAACAACCGAGGGCTATTCAATGAGCGAACAGGTCGTGATTCTCGCTGCGCGGCGCACACCGGTCGGATCGTTCCAGGGGTGTCTCGCCCCTTTGACCGCCGCACAGCTCGGCGCTTTCGCAGCACGAGCCGCGGTTGCAGACTCCGGCGTTCGGCCGGACCAGATCGGCGAGGTAATACTCGGATGCGTGCTTCCGGCCGGCCAGGGCCAGGCGCCCGCGAGACAGGCGGCCGTGGGCGCCGGCGTATCGCTCGACGTTCCGGCGACCACCGTGAACAAGATGTGCGGCTCCGGCATGCAGTCGGTGATGTTCGGCGCCGACCGGATCCGAGCTGGCAGTGTTTCCTCCGCGCTCACCGGCGGCATCGAATCGATGACCAATGCCCCCTACCTGCTGCTGAAAGCGCGGGGCGGCTACCGGATGGGCCATGGTGAAATCCTCGATCACATGTTCTACGACGGCCTGCAGAGTCCCTGGGACGGCAAGGCCATGGGCTGCTTCGCAGATGCCACCGCCGAGAAATACGGCTTCAAGCGCGAAGACCAGGACGCGTTCGCCGCAGAATCGGTGCGCCGCGCACAACGTGCAGTGCGTGATGGCGACTTCACGGCCGAGATCGCGCCGGTCACCGTGAAGACGCGCAAGGGCGAAACGATCATCTCGCAGGATGAAACTCCCTTCGCGCTCGACATCGACAAGATCCCGAACCTGAAGCCCGCATTTTCGAAAACCGGCACAGTGACCGCGGCATCTTCGTCTTCGATATCGGACGGTGCAGCGGCAATCGTGATCGCGAGCGCAGAGTGGGCCAGGGCGCAGGGCCTGACGTCGCTGGCGCGCATCGTCGCTTCAGCCAGCCACGCCCAGGCCCCCGAATGGTTCACGACCGCGCCGGGGCCGGCGATACAGAAGGCGCTCGACCTGGCAGGCTGGAAGGCGTCCGACGTGGACCTGTTCGAGATCAACGAGGCATTCGCCTGCGTGGCCATGGCGGCAATGCACGATCTGAAGCTGGACCACGCCCGCGTCAACGTTAATGGCGGAGCCTGCGCACTCGGACACCCGATCGGTGCAACGGGCGCGCGCCTGATCACGACGCTGGTGCATGCGCTCAGGAAGCGCGGCCTGCGCCGCGGCGTGGCGTCGCAGTGCATCGGTGGTGGCGAGGCCACGGCCATCGCCATCGAGATCGAAGGCTGAGGCAAGGGCCCGCGGCCGTAATTAACAAAACCAGGAAACCAGGCATGCAGCTAACAGACAAGGTCGTCGTCGTCACAGGCGGCGCTCGCGGCATCGGGCGCGCAATTGCTTCTGCGTTCGCCGACCGTGGCGCACGGGTCGCGCTCGTCGACCTGAACCCGGCCGACCTCGAGACGGCGAAAGCTGAATTTTCGCGCGCCGGCGTGGACGTTCGAACCTACGCGGCCAACGTCGCGCGTGAGGAGCAGGTGGTCGAGGCCCTCGACAACATCGTCGCGGACCTCGGGCGGCTCGACGTGATGGTCAACAACGCGGGCATCATCAAGGACGGTCTTCTGATAAAGGCGAAGAACGGCGCCGTGACCGGCAAGATGGGCCTCGAGCAGTGGCAGGCAGTCATCGACGTCAACCTGACGGGCGTCTTCCTCTGCGGACGCGAAGCCGCCGAGCGCATGGTCAGGCTCGGGCATGGCGGGCTCATCATCAACATCTCGAGCATCTCGAAGTGCGGCAACGCGGGCCAGACCAATTACTCGGCAGCCAAGGCCGGCGTCACTGCCATGGCCGTGGTCTGGGCGAAGGAGCTCGCGCGCTACGGCATCCGCGCCGCCGCGATCGCACCCGGCTTCACCCGCACAGACCTGCTGTCCGGCATGCCCCAGGAGATGCTCGACAAGGTGACGGCGCCGGTGCCGCTCAAGCGCCTCGCCCTGCCCGAGGAGATAGGGCATACGGCCGTGTTCATCGCCGAGAACGACTACTTCACAGGGCGGTCCATCGACGTTGATGGCGGCCTGCGCCTCTGATCGAACGCCCAGCGGAGGCCGCGAAGATGCAGATGAAGGACGTGCGTGCAATCGTAACCGGGGGTGCTTCGGGCCTCGGGCTCTCGGTCGTGGAGAGCGTGGTCGCTGCTGGCGGCCATGCAGTGCTGCTGGACGTCAACGAAGCAGCCGGCGCGGATGCCGCGCAGCGCCTGGGCGCGCGGGCCCGGTTCCGACAGGTTGACGTCACGTCGGAAGACGCCGTGGACAAGGCGGTGCAGGAAGCTGTCGATGCCATGGGCGGGCTCAACCTGGCAGTCAACTGCGCAGGCGTCGGCTGGCCGAAGCGGATGGTGGGCAAGGACGGGCCGATGCCCGGCGAATTCTTTCGCAAAGTCGTCGAAATCAACCTCGTCGGCACGCTGCTGGTGTGCAAGGCTGCGGCGGCCGCAATGCAGAAAAATGAGCCGAACCCGGGCGGCGAGCGCGGCGCGATCGTGATGACGGCGTCGGTTGCGGCCTTCGACGGGCAGGTCGGCCAGGTGGCCTACTCCGCCTCCAAGGGCGGGATCGTGGGGATGACGCTGCCGATGGCCCGCGAGCTCGCTGCGTTCGGGATACGTGTAGTCACGATTGCCCCCGGACTGTTCCTCACGCCGATGATGGCGTCGCTGCCGAAGGAAGCGCAGGAGTCGCTCGGCAGGCAGGTGCCGTTTCCGCCCCGGCTCGGCCACCCGGAGGAGTTCGCGTCGCTGGTGCGCCAGGTGGTCGAGAATCCGATGCTGAATGGCGAGACAATCCGGCTCGACGGTTCCATAAGGATGGCGCCGCGCTGAACCGGGCGTTAGATTGAGGCGCCGGTTCCCGGCAACCCAGTCCGCACCGGACCGCACACAAACGACCCGCAGGTACTCTAAGTGACCGAATCCACAACGATCGAAGTCGAGCGCGACGTGATGGAATATGACGTCGTGGTAGTCGGCGCTGGCCCGGCCGGGCTCGGCTGCGCGATACGGCTGAAGCAACTCAAGCCCGACCTCAACATCTGCGTACTGGAGAAGGGAGCGACTGTCGGCGCGCACATGCTCTCCGGCGCCGTGATCGAACCGGGCCCGCTCGACACCCTGCTGCCGGACTGGCGCGAAGAGGCCAAGGGAATACGGGTTCCGGCGGGCCGCGACGAATTCAGCCTGCTGACCGCCAGCAGGCGTCTACGGCTGCCGACCCCGCCGCAAATGAACAATCACGGCAACTTCATCGTCTCGCTTGGCAACCTGGTCGCGTACCTCGGCGGCAAGGCCGAGGCGCTCGGCTGCGACGTGTTCGCGGGCTTCGCCGCAGCAGCACCGCTCTTCGATAGTGACGGTGCAGTCACCGGTGTGCGCATCGGGGACATGGGCATCGACAAGGACGGCCAGCCCGGGCCGAATTTCGCGCCCGGACCCGAGATCCGAGCGAAGACCACGATCATGGCTGAGGGTTGCCGCGGCAGCGTGTCCAAGATCCTGATCCGGCGGTTCGGCCTCGACAAGGGAAAGTCGCCCCAGACCTACGGGCTTGGCTTCAAGGAACTCTGGCAACTGCCACCGGGTCGCGCTGAACCCGGCCTGATCCAGCACACGGTCGGCTGGCCGATGGACACCGCGACCTATGGCGGCAGTTTCATGTACCACCTCGACCAGGACCGACTGTATGTCGGGTTCGTCGTGGGACTCGACTATGCCGATCCGCGCTTCAAGCCGTTCGAGGCGTTCCAGCAGTTCAAGAATCACCCGAGCCTGAAACCGCTGTTCGACGGCGGCGAGATCCTGGCCTACGGCGCACGGACCATCGTCGAGGGTGGCTGGCAATCCATGCCGACGCTCGAGATGCCGGGCGCCATCCTGGTAGGCGACGCCGGCGGCACGTTGAACGTTCCGAAGATCAAGGGCGTGCACCAGGCCATCCGCTCGGCCGTGCTCGCCGCGGAGCACCTGGTCGAGACCGGCGGTGCAGCGGGATTCGACGCGCGCTGGCGCGCGTCGCCGGGCAGCGCGGAACTTCGCAAGGTGCGCAACATCCGGCCCGGTTTCCGCCGCGGAATGTGGGCAGGCATGGCCAATGGCGCGCTCGAGACAATCACCGCCGGGCACTCGCCCTGGACACTGCAGAACCACGCCGACCACTCGGCACTCAAGCGCCTCGATGAAATGGCCTCACCGGATCGCGGCTGGATCGATCGCGAGTTGAAGCCACGCGACCGCGTGAGCGCCGTGTACTTCGCCGGCAATGCACACGAGGAGTCGCAGCCCGCGCACCTGAAGGTCGCGGACCTGTCGATCTGTGCCACGCGCTGCGCCCAGGAATACGGCAACCCGTGCCAGCACTTCTGCCCGGCCGACGTCTACGAGATGGTGGACGACGGCGCAGGCGGAAAGAAACTGCAGATCAACGCGGCTAACTGCGTGCACTGCAAGGCCTGCGACATCAAGGACCCCTACGAGATCATCACCTGGACTACGCCGGAAGGCGGTTCGGGACCGAACTACGAGAGCATGTAGGGACCGACGCGTGGCGCAGCCGATCTGGACGCCTTCGCCGCAGCGGGTCGCTGAATCCAACCTGACGCGCTTTGCGACGCTGGCGCGCACTCGATATGGCGCACCCTCCGGCGACTACAACACGCTCTGGCAATGGTCGGTCGACGAGCGTGAGTCGTTCTGGTCCGCCCTGGTTGATTTCGCGGGCGTGATCCGCACACCAGGCGCGAGCCCGGTGCTCGCGAATCGCGACAGCATGCCGGGCGCGAAATGGTTTGCCGACACGCGGCTCAATTTCGCCGAAAACCTGCTTGCGCGCGACGACGATCATGCGGCTCTCGTGTTCACCAACGAGGGCGGTACCCGGCGCGAATTGAGCTACCGGCAGTTGCGCACGGACGTCGCCCGCGTGGCGGCCGGACTCCGCGACCTCGGAATTGCGCCAGGCGATCGCATCGCGGGTTTCATGCCGAACCTGCCTGAGACGGTGGTTGCCATGCTCGCCACCACCAGTATCGGGGCGGTCTGGACCTCCTGCTCGCCCGACTTCGGCTTGAACGGCGTGCTCGACCGCTTCGGACAGGTCGAACCGAGGGTGCTGTTCACGGCAGACGGATATTTCTACGGCGGCAAGACGCTCGACTCGCTCGGGGCAATCAAGGGCGTGCTCGAACGACTGCCGTCGGTGGAACGCGTCGTCGTCGTACCGTACGTGGACGCTGCCCCGGACGTCGGCCGCTTGCCGAATGCGGTGAACTACCGCGACTTCGGCCGTGCGGGTGCCACGCTCGAGTTCACGCGAGTGCCGTTCGATGCCCCGCTCTACGTCATGTACTCGTCGGGCACCACGGGAATACCCAAGTGCATCGTGCACGGAGTCGGCGGCACGCTGCTGCAGCATCGCAAGGAGCACCTGCTGCACGCCGACCTGAAGCCCGACGATCGCCTGTTCTATTTCACGACCTGCGGCTGGATGATGTGGAACTGGCTGGTGTCCGGGCTCGCCAGCGGCAGCACGCAGGTGCTCTACGAGGGATCGCCATTCACGCCGGACCGCGACGTGCTGTGGCGCATGGCCGAGCGCGAACGTGTCACGCACTTCGGCACCAGCCCGAAGTACCTCGCTGCACTGGAGAAGGACGGCGGTTCCCCGGCCACATCCTTCGACCTCGGCGCCCTCAGGACCGTGCTGTCCACCGGCTCGCCGCTGGCGCCGGAGCAGTTCGACTTCGTCCACGCCCGGATAAAGCGCGATGTCCAGGTGGCATCCATCTCCGGCGGTACCGACATCATCTCGTGCTTCTGCCTCGGCAATCCGTGGCTGCCCGTCTACCGCGGCGAGATACAGTGCCGCGGCCTCGGCATGAAAACCGAGGTTTTCGACGACTCCGGTCACGCAGTCGTGGGCCAGCAGGGCGAACTCGTCTGCAGCGCGCCGTTCCCCTCGATGCCCATCGGTTTCTGGAACGACGATGACGGCAGCCGGTATCGTGCCGCGTACTTCGAGCGATTCCCGCACACCTGGTGCCACGGCGACTATGCGCTGCTCACTGCGACGGGCGGCGTCGTAATCCTCGGTCGCTCCGACGCCGTGCTGAATCCGGGCGGCGTACGCATCGGAACAGCCGAGATCTACCGGCAGGTGGAAAAGCTCGACGAGGTGCTGGAGAGCGTTGCGGTCGGGCAGGACTGGCAGGGTGACGTGCGGGTGGTGCTGTTCGTCCGGATACGTGACGGACTTCGCCTGGATGCCGAGCTCGAGAAACGCATCCGGGACACGATTCGAGCAAACACGACGCCGCGCCACGTACCAGCGAAAATACTCGCGGTGCCGGACATCCCACGAACCATCAGCGGCAAGATAGTCGAGCTTGCGGTGCGTCACGTCATTCATGGTCGCCCGGTGAAGAACACCGATGCGCTGTTGAACCCCGGCGCGCTCGAGCACTTCCGCGACCGTCCGGAACTCGCAACCTGACCCGACGGCGTCCGTGAGCGACCCCACAGACCTGCTTCAGGCCTACCGCGACTCGATCGCCACGCACGGCTATCGCGCCGACGACTCGCAGCTGCATGCGATCCGGCGCCTCGACGAACTGGGGCGACGTCTCAGGCAGACAGCGCCGCGGCAACGAGGCTGGCTCGATCGCCTGCTGCGCCACGGACGAAATACGACGCGCGAGGCACCTCGTGGCTTGTACCTATGGGGCGACGTCGGGCGCGGCAAGACGTTCCTGATGGATGTGTTTCACGAGGGCGTCGGGGTTCCGTCGCGCCGCGAGCACTTCCACCGATTCATGAAGGACTTGCACGCGCAGCTTCGCGCGCTGCAGTCGGTCGAGGATCCGCTGCGCAGCGTGGCCGCCACCATCGCAGCCGGCACTCGCGTGCTCTGCCTCGACGAACTCTTCGTGAGCGACATCGCCGATGCGATGATCCTCTCGGGCCTGTTCAGCGCCCTGGACGACAACGGTGTGATCCTGGTCTTCACCTCCAACGTGCCGCCGGACGGCCTGTATCGCGACGGACTGCAGCGAGCGCGTTTCCTGCCAGCGATCGCGCTGATCGAGCGCCGCTGCGAAGTGGTGAACGTGGATGCCGGTACGGACTACCGCCTGCGCCAGCTGGAGAAAGCACCGCTCTATTTCGATTCCCGTGCCGCCGGCGTGGAAGATGAACTTGCCGAACGATTCTCGGCGATCGCAGGCACACAGGGCCGGATCGGCGGCGAACTCGAAGTCGAGGGCCGGACCATAACCGTGCGTCGCCAGAGCCCGGACGTCGCCTGGTTCGACTTCGCGGCCCTGTGCGAGGGGCCCAGGGGCACGGCCGACTACGTAGAAATCGCGCGCGACTTCCGCACCATATTCGTCTCCGGCGTGCCGGTGTTCGACGTCACGCTCGAGAACGAGGCCCGGCGTTTCATCGCGCTGGTGGACGAATTGTACGACCGGGCCGCCAAGCTCGTGCTGTCCGCGGCAGCCACGCCCGACGCGCTGTACCGCGGCGAGCGCCTGCATTTCGAGTTCGAGCGCACGCGCAGCCGACTGGCCGAAATGCAGTCGCACGAGTACCTGGCGCGACCCCACCGGCCCTAGCGCGCTGGCGCGGTGGCCGGCCAAATCGTTACACTCGCAAGTATCTCCGGGCCCGGATATCCGCGTGTCGCGCCAGCCGCCTGATCGAATCGAACTCGAACGGTTCCTGCCGTACCGACTGTCGGTGCTGACCAATGTCGTCAGCGGCTCGATCGCAGCAGCCTACCAGCGGCGCTTTGGCCTCGGCATACCTGAATGGCGTGTGATTGCGGTACTCGCGCGACACCCGGGGCTGTCGGCCGCCGAGGTCGCGGCATTCACGCGCATGGACGCGGTTGCCGTGAGTCGCGCGGTGACGCGACTCGTCCGCGCCGGGCGGCTTCGCCGCTCCGTTGCAGGCGACGATCGCCGTCGCTCCGTGCTGCGCCTCTCGCCGGCAGGCCGGGCGGTGTATCGCAGGATCGCCCCGCTCGCGCTTGATTACGAACGTGAGCTGCTCGACTGCCTGGACGCACGGCAGGTTGCGGAGCTGGATTCCATCATCGGGAAACTGACTGCGCGGGCGCATTCCCTCGCCGCGCCGCAGCGCGGGGACGGTCCGTGACGTCGCCGCCTCTAGGCCCGTCACTCGGTGACCTATAATCGGCATAACAGCGCGAAGCACCCAAGGACAAGCAACCATGTCAGGCAGCATTCCGGCCGTTCGCAGGCACCTGATCGATGCCATTGCGGCCCAGCTGAGACCGGGCCCGGCGCGGAGTCCGGTGCAACCGGCGCAATTCGTGCGCGACTGCTACCGGGGCGTGGACGAGGATGATCTCGGAGTCCGTCGGCCTGCCGACCTCGCGGCCGCCGCCATGGGGCTGCTCGCGTTCGGGTCCAGGAGGCGCGCGAACCAGCCGCTGGTGCGAGTGTTCAACCCCGAGAAGTCGCAGCACGGCTGGACCTCGCTGAACACCGTCGTCGAGGTCGTCACCGACGACATGCCGTTCCTGGTCGATTCGCTTGCGATGGTGCTGGCAGACTGCGGCCTCGCGCTTCACGTCATGGTGCACCCCGTGCTGCACGTGACGCGTGATCGTGCCGGCCGCCTGAAGCGCTGCGCCACCAACGAGTCGGCCGGCACGCTGATGGAGTCCTGGCAGCACGTCGAGGTCGATGCGGTCACCGACACGGCACGGCTCGAGGAAGTACGCACCCGCATCGTCGCGATGCTGACCGACGTCAGGTTCGCCGTGCAGGACTGGCGCGAAATGTCCGGCCGCGCCCAGTCGCTCGCCGCCAGCATTGCCGCCGGCATGCCGGGCGTCGGGCGCGCTGAATGCAACGAGGCGAGCGCGTTCCTCGCGTGGCTCGCGGACCATCACTTCACGTTCCTCGGTTACCGCGAGTACAAGCTGGTGCGCGGCGCCGGGCAGGACCGGCTCGAACCGGTTGCGTCGACCGGACTGGGCCTGCTGCGCACCGGCAAGGGCCGGCCGCGGCCGAAGCCCTCCGTGCTGAAAGGCGAGGTACGCCGGCGCGCGCGTGAGCCTGCCGCGCTGGTGGTGACCAAGGCCAACTCGATCTCCACCGTGCACCGGGCGACGTACCTCGACTACATCGGCGTCAAGATCATCGACGCGCGCGGCAACGTGACAGGCGAGCAGCGCTTCCTCGGCCTGTTCACCTCCTCGACCTACAGCGCAGATCCGCGCGACATCCCGCTGCTGCGCCACAAGATCCAGCGCATCGTCGACCAGATCGGCGCCGCGCCGGGCGGCCACGACAGCAAGGCACTGTTCCACGTGCTCGAGAGCTACCCGCGCGACGAGTTGTTCCAGGCGAGCGTGCCGGAACTGGTGCGCAACGCGCGCGGTATCGTCAACATCTACGAGCGCCGCCGCGTCCGGTTGTTCATGAGACGCGACCCGTACGGACGCTTCTACAGCGTGCTGCTGTTCGTGCCGCGCGATCGCTACAACACCCAGGCGAGGCTGAGGATCGAGGAGATCCTGCTCCAGGAACTGGCCGGGATGTCACACGAGACGCAGGTTCAGATCTCCGAGTCCGCGTTGGCGCGCATGTACGTGCTCGTCCGCACCGACCCCGCGCACGAGGTCGCAGTGGACGCGGAGCGCATCGAGCGGCGTGTCGCCGAGGCGATCCGTACCTGGGAAGACCGGCTGCGCGAAGAACTCGCAGCGCGACTGCCCGGCGATCGCGCCGAGTGCTACGCGACCGCATTTCCTGCGGCCTACCAGGATGACGTATCGGCCCGCGATGCGGTCGACGACATCCGCGAACTGATGTCGCTTCCCGAGTCGGGTACCGCGCTTGGCCTCGAACTGCGCCCGGGAGACGTGGCGCGCAAGGCGCTGCACCTGCGGTTCTACCGGCGCGGCGAGCCTGTGGCGATGTCTGACCTGGTCCCGCTGCTCGAGAATTTCGACCTGCGGATCCTGAACGAACGCCCGTATCGCATAGGGCCGGGGCACGATCTCTGGGTGCAGGTGCTCGAGGTGACGCACGCCGGCGGACGCACGCTCGACCCCGCGCAGGCTGGACCACGCTTCGAAGAGGCGTTCTTCGCTGTCTGGAACGGCTTGGCCGAGAGCGACGGCGTCAACCGCCTGGTGCTGGCCGCGGACCTCCATTGGCGCCAGGCCGTCGTGCTGCGTGCCGTGTGTCGTTACCTGTTGCAGACGGGGCTGCCATTCAGCCAGCGTTACATGGAGTCGGTGCTGGAGCGCCTTCCAGGAGTCGCCTCGCGCCTCGCCAGGACCTTCGAGGCCCGCTTCGACCCCGACCTCAAGGAGTCGACGCGCAATTCCAGGCTGCGTTCGCTGGCCCGCGAGATCGATGAAGCGCTCGACCAGGTCACCAAGCCCGACGACGACCGGATCCTGCGCGCATTCCGCGCGGTGATCGCCGCCACGCTGCGCACCAATCACTACCAGGTCGACGGCAACGGCGAGCCGAAGCCATACATATCTTTCAAGTTTGATCCCCGGACGCTCCCCGAACTGCCGAAGCCGCGCCCCATGTTCGAGATCTGGGTGTATTCACCGCGGGTCGAGGGCGTGCACCTGCGCATGGGCAAGGTCGCGCGAGGCGGACTGCGCTGGTCGGACCGGCGCGAGGACTTCCGCACCGAGATTCTGGGCCTGATGAAGGCACAGAACGTGAAGAACACGCTGATCGTGCCGGTCGGCGCCAAGGGTGGATTCTTCCCGAAGCTGATGCCGGTGGGTGCCACGCGAGAAGAAGTCCAGCGAGAAGGCACTGAGTGCTACCGGATGTTCATCCGGGCCCTGCTCGACCTGACCGACAACGTCCAGGGCGGCGAGATCGTTCCGCCGGTTCGCACTGTGCGCTACGACCCGGACGACCCGTACCTGGTAGTGGCCGCCGACAAGGGAACCGCGACCTTCTCGGACACTGCAAATGCGCTCGCGGCCGAGTACGGTTTCTGGCTGGGCGATGCCTTCGCCTCAGGCGGTTCGGCGGGTTACGACCACAAGGTGATGGGCATCACGGCCAAGGGCGGCTGGGAGTGCGTCAAACGGCACTTCCGCGAGATGGGCGTCGACATCCAGTCGCAGGATTTCACCGTGGCAGGAATCGGCGACATGGCGGGCGACGTGTTCGGCAACGGCATGCTGCTGTCCCGCCATATCCGCCTGGTCGCAGCGTTCAATCACCAGCACGTTTTCATCGACCCGTCGCCGGACGACGAGGCGAGTTTCCGGGAGCGCGAGCGGCTGTTCAAGCTGCCGCGTTCGTCGTGGAGCGACTACAACCCGCGCGTTATCTCCGCAGGGGGCGGCGTGTATCCTCGCGACGCAAAGGAGATCCCGCTCACCGCGCAGGCCCGCGCACTGCTCGGCATCGAGGCTGCCAAGGCCACGCCGACGCAGGTCATCCAGGCAATCCTCAAGCTGCCAGTCGACCTTCTCTGGAACGGCGGCATCGGAACCTACGTCAAGGCCTCCTGGGAGGCCAATTCGGCGATTGGCGACCGCAACAACGACGCGCTGCGAGTCGACGGCCGCGAGCTGCGCTGCAAGGTGGTCGGTGAAGGAGGCAACCTCGGCCTTTCGCAGCTCGGCCGCATCGAGTACGCGCTCGCCGGCGGGCGGATCAACACCGACTTCGTCGACAACTCGGGCGGCGTGGACTGCTCCGACCACGAGGTGAACATAAAGATCATGCTCGACGCCGTCGGCCGGCATACCAGCCTCACGACGGCAGCACGCAACCGCCTGCTCGTCGACATGACAAGCGACGTCGGTGATCTCGTGCTGCGGGACAACTACCTGCAGGGGCAGGCGATCAGCATTCTGCAGGCCAACTCGGCGGAACGCCTGGGCGAGCACGCGCATTTCATCCGCTCGCTGGAACTTGACGGCATCCTGGACCGCGCGCTCGAGTTCCTGCCGAATGCCGAGGACCTGGAGGAGCGCAGCCGCTCGGGCCAGGGCCTCACGCGGCCCGAACTGGCGATGCTGCTCTCGTATGCAAAGATCGCGTTGAACCAGCAACTCATCAGCTCCGACGTGCCCGAGGACCCGTACCTCAGCCAGGAGCTTGGCCGGTACTTCCCGGATCGACTCGCGAAAAGATACGGGGCACTGCTCGGCGAGCATCGACTGAAGCGGGAAATCATCGCGACCGCCACGACCAACAGCATCGTGAACCGGATGGGGCCGACCTTCGTTTCCCGCACGCGCCAGGACTGCGGCGTCGGCGCGGCATCCGTCGCGCGTGCCTACACGATCGCGCGTGAGATCTTCGACGTTCGCGACATCTGGCGCGCGATCGAGACACTCGACAACCGGGTCGCTGCCAGCATCCAGTACGAAATGCTGCAGGACACCGTCGCGCTGCTGCGCCAGGCGACTTACTGGCTGCTGCAGCGCCACCGTGGCGCGCTCAGCATCGACACACAGGTCGGTCGACTGCGGCCGGGGATTCGCGAGTTGACCGCCGCGCAGCCTCAATGGCTGCACGGCCTCGAGCGACAGGCGTTCGATGCGCGTACCACCGAACTGACCGGCGCCGGCGTGCCGCCCCCGCTGGCGCGCCAGGTCTCCGCCTGCTCCGCGTTGCAGTGCGCGCCCGACATCGTCGAGATCGCCACCGCACGCAGGATTTCCGTGGAAGCCGCCGCCGGTGCCTACTTCGGATCTGGTGCGGAGTTCGGACTCGACTGGCTTCGCGATCGCATCGAGCAACTCGACATCGCCGGCCACTGGCAGGCCGTAGCACGGGGCAGCTTGCGCGAATCGCTGTTCGAGAACCAGCGGGCGCTTACACTTCAGGTGCTCGAGGGGCCGCGCGAGCGGGATCCGGCGCGAGCCATCGAGCGCTGGAAGAAGAAGCACGAGGCCCAGGCCGCGCATGCGCGCGGCGTCGTCAACGACATCCGGAGCCAGCCCACTGCCGTCGACTTCGCATCGCTTGCCGTCGCGCTGCAGTCAGTGCGGCGCCTCGTCATCGCCGCTGAGGGAAGGACCACATGAGAACCGGAAAGCTAGTACTGCTTCGCCACGGACAGAGCACCTGGAACCTGCAGAACCTCTTTACGGGCTGGGTCGACGTGGATCTCTCCGACCAGGGTACGCTCGAGGCCCAGGAGGCCGGGCGACTGCTACGCGACGAGGGCATCGCATTCGACCTCGCGTTCACCTCGGTGCTGAAACGCGCAATCCGCACGCTGTGGATCACGCTCGACGGCATGGACCTGATGTGGCTGCCCGTCGAGCGCAGCTGGCGCCTCAACGAGCGCCACTATGGCGCACTGCAGGGACTCGACAAGGCCCGGACCGTCGAGAAACACGGGGCCGAGCAGGTAAAGGTCTGGCGCCGAAGTTACGACATTCCGCCACCGCCGTTACCGCTCGACGACCCGCAGCACCCGCGTTTCGATCGGCGTTATGCCGGCGTGCCGGTCGCGGAACTCCCGTCGGCCGAGTCGCTGAAGGACACGCTGGCGAGGGTGCTGCCCTACTGGAATTCGCGCCTGGCGCCCGAGCTTTCGGCGGGTCGCAACCTGCTGGTAGTCGCGCACGGCAACAGCATCCGCGCAATGGTCAAGATGCTGGATGGCATTTCCGACCAGGACATCGTCGGACTGAACATTCCAACCGGCGTTCCGCTGCTGTACGAACTCGACGCGCAACTGAAGCCGCTATCGAGCCGTTACCTGGGGGACGCAGAAGCCGTCAAGGCGCGCGCCGACGCCGTGGCTCGTCAGGCCGACGCCAAAAAATAGGTGCCAGGCACCGGTTTTTTCAGGCGGCGCCGCAGAGTCGGCGTCGCGTATCGTCAAACTCGGCGCGCATGCGTGCGACCAGTTCGGCCGTGGGCAGTACCTCCTGGATGTTGCCGACGCCCTGCCCGGCGCTCCAGATGTCGCGCCAGGCTTTCTTTTCCGAGCCGCCACCGGAGCCGAAGTTCATCTTCGACTTGTCGGCCTCCGGAAGGTTCGCCGGGTCGAAGCCCAGCGCCGCCACGCTGCGCGCCAGGTAGTTGCCTTTCACGCCGGTGAACAGCGACGTGTACACGATTTCGTCCGACGACGAGTCCACGATCATCTGCTTGTAGTCGCCCGGCACCTGCGCCTCGGTGGTCGCGAGAAATCGCGTGCCCAGATAGGCCATGTCGGCGCCGAGCGCCAGTGCGGCGAAAACATCGCCTCCGCTGCTCATCGCCCCGGACAGCACGATCGTGCCGTCGAAGAATTGCCGGATCTCGCGCACCAGCGCGAAGGGACTTGCCATGCCCGCGTGGCCACCGGCTCCGGCGCAGACGGCGATGATTCCGTCCACGCCCTGCTCCGCTGCCTTGCGCGCATGACGCACGCTGATTACGTCATGGAACACCAGCCCACCGTACGAGTGCACCGCATCGACGATTTCCCGGGGAGGACGCAGGCTCGTGATGATCAGCGGCACCTCGTGACGCACGCAGGCTTCCATGTCGTGAGCGAGGCGATCGTTGCTGGCGTGCGCGATCTGGTTCACCGCGAAGGGCGCCACCTTCACTCCAGGATTCGCCGCCGCGTAGGCCCCGAGTTCGTCGCGGATTCGCACAAGCCACCCGTCGAGCGCTGCAGCCGGCCGCGCGTTCAGCGCCGGGAACGACCCGATGATGCCAGCCTTGCACTGCTCGATGACGAGTTCGGGCGTCGAGGCGATGAACATCGGCGAGCCGATGACCGGCAGGCTCAGGCGATCACGAAACGCAGCCGGAATCGGCATCAGTTACTCCGCGACGCCGCCCGGGGCGGCGCTGATTACGCAGCCCGCGACTGCCCGCCAGCCGCCGCATGGAACGGCTCATTGCGCTCGGCCCGCTCCCGCAGCCACTTCGACGGCTTGAACCGCTTGCCGTAGCGCTTGGCGAGCCGATCGCACTCGGCAACGAACACAGCGATGCCCATCGTGTCGATGTACGACAGCGTGCCCCCCGTCCAGGCCGGGAATCCCCAGCCGAGGATCGAGCCCAGGTCGGCCTCGGCGGCGGTCGTAACCACGCCCTCTTCCATGCAGCGCGCGGCCTCCAGCGCCTGGATGCACAGGATCCGCTTCTCGACTTCCTCTA
The DNA here is from genome assembly GCA_022865595.1 of Steroidobacteraceae bacterium. Classification (GTDB taxonomy): domain Bacteria; phylum Pseudomonadota; class Gammaproteobacteria; order Steroidobacterales; family Steroidobacteraceae; genus RPQJ01. Next base: position 29,651 of record JALHTE010000196.1, read on the forward strand.
CCGGCGGCTGCATCGGAGCGCCCGGGAACACTTCGGCGAGTCCCGGCCAGAGATGCTTCTTCGCGTCCTTCGGATAGTCGTAGAAACCGGCACCGAAGCGCTTGCCCGGTCGGTTGAGTTCCTCGACGAATTTCCGCACGGTCTCGTAGGTCACCGGCTTCTGGAACTTGCGACCGAGGTCCTGCTCGGTCTGCCGCATGATCTTCCAGCTCAGGTCGATCGTAACCTCGTCGGCGACCGCGAGCGGGCCCACCGGCATGCCGGCCATCTTCGCGCCGTTCTCGACCAGCGCCGGGACCACGCCTTCCTGCAGCATCGCGATTCCTTCGGTCACGAAGGTGCCGAAGCAGCGGCTGGTGTAGAAGCCGCGGCTGTCGTTCACCACGATCGGCGTCTTGTGCAGTTGCGCGACGTAGTCGAGCGCCCGGGCCAGCGTCTCCTCGGATGTCTTCTTGCCGACGATCACCTCGACCAGCGGCATCTTCTCCACCGGCGAGAAGAAATGGATGCCGATGAACTGCGCCGGGCGCTTCGAGGCCTGGGCGAGCCCGGTGATCGGCAGCGTCGAGGTGTTGCTCGCGAACACCGAGCCCTTCGGCATCACGGCCTCGGCCTTGCGGGTCACGTCCGCCTTGATGTCGCGATTCTCGAACACGGCCTCGATCACGAGGTCGCAGGCCGCCAGGTCGTCGTAGCTCACCGCCGGCTTGATGCGGGCAAGCACTGCCTCGGCATCCGCCTGGGTCTTTTTTCCGCGACCCACGTCTTTGGCCAGCAGCTGCTTCGAGTACTCCTTGCCCTTCTCGGCGAGTTCCAGCGTGCTGTCGAGCAGCACGACGTCCATGCCCGCGAGCGCCGAGACGTGGGCAACTCCCGCACCCATCATGCCGGCGCCGAGGATACCCAGCCTGCGAACCTGCGACTTCGGCGGCCCGGCCGGGCGGCGGGCCAGCTTGTCGGCGAGGCCCTTGTTGATGAACATCGTGCGCATCAGGTTGCGGGCGACCGGGCCCGAGAGCAGCTGCCCGAAGTACTTCGACTCGACTGCCAGTGCGGCGTCCATCGGCAGCAGCGTGCCTTCGTAGACGCAGGAGAGGATCGCCGCCGGCGCGGGATAGTTTCGCATCGTCATCTTCGCGGCCAGCGCCGTTCCGACCATGAAGGTCTGTGCCGCCGCTGGAGAGGCCATGCCGGCGCCGCCGGGCACACGGAAGCCCTTCTTGTCCCAGGGTTGGACACCCTCGCCACCATTCAGTATCCACTTGCGGGCCCGCTCGATGAGTTCCGCGGCCGGTGCAAGCTCGTTGACCAGGCCCTTCTTCAGCGCATCCTGCGGGCCGAGGGTCCGGCCTTCGCTGATCAGCCTGAGCGCCTCGGTGACGCCGATCAGCCGCGGCGTACGCTGCGTGCCGCCTGCGCCGGGCAGCAGGCCGATCTTCACCTCGGGAAAGCCGACGCCGGCCTTCGGGTCGTCCGACATCACGCGGTAGTGGCAGGCGAGCGCGACCTCGAACCCGCCACCGAGCGCGACGCCATTGACGGCCGCGGCCACCGGCTTACCGCAGGTCTCGAGCCGCCTGAGCAATCGATTCAGCTCGCCACTGAATTTCGCGGCCTCGGCAGCCGTGAGTCCTCGCTGGAATGCCGCGGCCATGTCCTTGATGTCGGCGCCGGCCATGAAGCTCGACTTCGCCGATCCGATGACGGCACCGCGTACCGCCGGGTCGGCTGCGAGTTTTTCCACGCATTCGGCCAGGTCCTTGCGGAATCCCGGGGTGATCACGTTCATCGGCCTGTCGGCCACGTCGATCAGCAGGGTTGCGATGCCGTCGCCGTCGACGGAATAACGGATGTTCTGTGTCATGTTGTTGGTCCCGTGTACCTGGGTACAGCGCGCGTCAGACGCGCTCGATGATCGTGGCCGTGCCCATTCCCGCCCCGATGCAGAGCGTCACGAGCGCGGTCGAAAGGTCGCGTCGTTCGAGCTCGTCGAGCGCGATGTTGAGCACGATGGCGCCCGTGGCGCCGAGCGGGTGGCCGAGCGCGATCGCGCCCCCGTTCACGTTCACCTTGTCCGGCGTGATGTCCATGTCGCGCTGGTAGCGCAGCACGACCGACGCGAACGCCTCGTTGATCTCCCATAGGTCGATGTCGGAGGCCTTCATGCGGCAGCGCTTCAGCACCCGGCGGCTCGCGCCGGCCGGGCCGGTGAGCATGATGGTTGGCTCGCTGCCGATCGACGCAAACCCGACGATCCGGGCGCGCGGCTTGACGCCGAGCTTCTTCGCGGCGCGCTTGCTGCCAACCAGCATTGCCGCGGCACCGTCGACGATGCCGCTCGAATTGCCGGCCGTGTGCACGTGGTGGATCGTCTCGACCTGCGGATAGCGCTGGATTGCGACCGCATCGAAGCCGGCCTCCTCACCCATCGTCGCGAACGCTGGCTTGAGCTTGGCAAGGTCGGCCATCGACGTGCCCGGTCGCAGGTATTCGTCCTTCGCAAGAACGACCTCCCCTATGACGTCCCTGACCGGGAAGATCGAGCGGTCGAAGTGACCCGCCTGCTGCGCATGCGCGGCGCGGCGCTGGCTCTCGACCGCGTAGGCGTCGAGATCATCGCGCGTGAACCCCTCCAGCGTCGCGATCAGGTCGGCGCTGATGCCCTGCGGAACGAAATACTGCTGCCAGGCGACGCGCGGGTCGATGGCCCAGGCGCCGCCGTCGGAACCCATCGGCACACGCGACATCGACTCGACGCCGCCACCTATGGTGAGCTCGGAGCTGCCGGACATGACCTGCGCGGCGGCGGTGTTCACCGACTCGAGGCCGGAGGCGCAGAACCGGTTCAGCTGCTTGCCCGGTACGCTTTCGTCGTAACCCGCGACCAGCGCGGCCACGCGGGCGATGTCGGCACCCTGCTCGCCGACCGGCGTCACGCAACCGAGGGTCACGTCGTCCACCAGCCGGGTGTCGAGGCCGGTGCGGTCCCTGAGTTCAGCCAGCGTCTGGGCCGCGAGTTGAACGGGAGTAATCGAATGCAGCGAGCCGTCTGGCCGGCCGCGGCCACGCGGCGTGCGCACGGCCTCGAGGATGAATGCGTCGGTCATTTGCGAGTGTCCCGGTTGCGATGTTGCGTCGCAATACTACACCAGCGCGGGGGCCCGGCATCCGCCAGGAATTCATTCAAGCGCAACGGATCGCGCCCCAGGCGCCCGGCCTGGCGAGGGCGCTCGAACCCAGGTCCGCCGCCTTCGGGGTCAGTACTTTGGCTTGCGCTTTTCGACGAACGCCCGCACGCCCTCGATGCCGTTCGGGTGCAGCCCCTGGGCAGCGATGGCGCGGCCCTCGGCGGCCATCTGCGCCTCGATGCCGGGGTCGGACCGCTCGATCAGGCGCTTCACGGCCCCGTAGGATTCTGTCGGACCATCCGCGAGTCGCGTGGCCAGCGCCTGCGCCTGCGCCAGCACCTCCGCGTCCTCGACGACCTGGTTGATGAGGCCCCAGGCAAGCGCCTCCTCGGCCCCCAGCACGCGGTTGGTCAGGAACAGTTCGAGTGCGCGGCGGCGACCGACGATTCGCGGCAGCAGGAACGACGTACCGCAGTCCGGTGCCATGCCGATGCCGGTGTAGGCCAGCGTGAACCTGCTGCCCTTGCCCGCGATCGCGAGATCCGCAGCGCACGCGAGGCCAACGGCACCGCCAGCCGCTGTCCCGTTCACCGCCGCGATCACTGGCGCGCGCGTGCGTGTGAACGCACTGATGGCAGCATGAATATAGGTGGTCAGCTCATTCAGGTACGCGCCCACGGCGTCGCCCTGCCCGGCCATGCCGCGCACGTCGCCGCCGAAGCAGAAATTCTTGCCGGCCCCCGTGAGTACAACGGCACGGACGCCGCGGTCGGCCTCGCAACGCAGGGCTGCGTCGAGAAGGGCGCGCCCCATGTCCATGTCCAGGACGTTGCCAGAGTCGGGACGATTCAGCGTCAGGGTCGCGACGCCATCGGTGACCTGGACCAGGACGGCACTGCTCATGCGACCTCCGTGCGAGGCTCTTCGCCTCGCGATGCAAGATGAAGTGGATCGACTCCCGCGGCTCCGGTCACTCGTCTGGCGCAATCTGCAGCGGCAGGCCGTCCAGCGCATCGGTGAACTCCACCTGGCAGCTCAGCCGCGAGCGTGCCGCGTCGTAGTGCTGCAACTCGACCAGCAACTCCTTTTCGTCGCTCTGCGGCGTGGGCAGGCGCGACATCCACTCGGGCTCGATGAATATGTGGCAGGTCGCGCAGGAACAAAGGCCGCCGCAGATGGCAGTCACGCCATAGTCGAACTCGCGGAGCGTCTCCATGAGCTTGAGTCCCTCCCGGCCCTCGACCTCGTGCAGATGCCCGTCACGATCCGTCACCATCATCTTCGCCATTGTCCAACCTCGTAGCCCATGCGATCAGCTGCGATTATTGCAGCGCAACAGCTTTCGCGCACCTGCAAATCGTATCGGAGGCCTTGATTACCGGCCGGAGGCGGCAAGACGGCCAGCCAGCACCGTCGCGCGGGTGGCACATTCGTGGCCAGCCGCCGGATTGCGCGCGGCCCAGGCCAGGTACCAGAGCCACTGCACGCAGTCGAACACCGTGCAAGCCGCGTCGAGCATCGTCGCCTCCATCCCAGCGCCCCGATCATAGGCGTCGAGCAACGCCGCCCGTTCCGACCCCGTGTATTCGTGCTGGCAGGCAAGACTCGCAAGGTCGAACAGCGGGTCACCGACGCCACCATATTCCCAGTCAACGATCCAGAGACGGTCGCCGTCGTCGACCAGGTTCAGGTGATGCAGGTCGTTGTGGCATGGAACGAGCGGTGAGCGCCGTGAGTCCAGCAGCTCGATGGCCGCTGCGGCATTGCCGAGAATCTCCTCTTCCCGGGCCCGCGCTGCGTGGATCAGTTCCTCGACCCCGGCACCTGCACCGGGACTCGAGGCGGGCAACGGGGCGGTCGCGCGCAACTGTGCCTCGAGGCTGCGCGCCCGTGCCGCGAAATCCACGATGCCAACATCCGTCGGAGCCACGAGGCCGTGCAGCACCCGCAGTCGTTCCGCGACGCGCTCAATATTCCGGGCCTGATGTGCGTCCTCACGCCGCCACGTCTCGCCCGGGATGAAATGCGTCACCAGCAGGCCGTTCGCCGGCTCGCAGGCAATGAGCGGCGGCGCCAACCCCGCGGAGCTCACGAGACCGAGCAGCGCGCACTCGCTCCAGCGGTCCACACCCAGCGTCGCGGACTCCGGGCCACCGAGGCGCACGAACCAGCTGCGCCCGCCATGCTCGGCCTTCCACGCGTAGTTACTGAGCCCGCCGGGAACCGGCTCGAGCGTCGCGTCCGCGAGTGCGCGTGTCGCATCCCGGGCCCGAAGTGCCGCGCGCACGGTGGTCTCCGGCCCACCCGGCGCCGAATCCGCGTTCACCGTGCGAGCCCGTTCATCGCGCGTCCGTGACCGGCTCGACGCCAACGCCTCGACCAGGCTTTACGAGACACTTGCGCCACTGCAGGTAGCCGCGCACTGCCAGCACGATGTAGACGAGGAACAGACCCGCCGTGGCATGAAATCCCTGGCTGAAATAGAGCGCCGCCGCGACCAGGTCAAACACCATCCAGTAGAGCCAGTTCTCGACCACTTTTCGGGTCATCATCCAGGTCGCGATGACGCTTCCCCAGGCGACGAACGAGTCCGCGTAGCGAACGAGCGGGTTCTCGTCGCCCGCGAGCAGGTACACGTTTGCCACCGTGGCGACAATCACAAATGCCGCTGCCGCCAGGTGCCGGCCGAGCGGCCAGGCACTCACGCTCAACTCGCCCGGCTGGCCGTGGCTCGCCCGCCAGGAGATCCAGCCGTAGACAGACATCGCGACGTAGAACCCCTGGAGTGCGGCCTGCATCGTGAGGCCTGCGCGTGCGAACAGCAGCAGGTAGATGGCTCCGCTTGCCCCCGCCGCAGGCCAGCACCAGAGGCTCTGCCGCGTCGCAAGCAACACGTATGAAAGCGCGAGCGCCACTGCCACCCATTCGACCAGGCTCGATCCCACGTCGGTAACGTCAGTACTGCTTCAGGGCTTCGCGCTCGGCCGCCGTCGGTTCGCCGCCCAGCAGCTTCATCACGAACACCGCGCGGCCGCCGCTCGCGAACGACGTACGCGTCTCGGCCTCCAGCGCCGCGAATACCCGCTCGTGCTCGCCCGCGACCTGCGTGCTCATCGCGTTGGTCGCCACCTGCAGGCCATCGTGACGGTTCAGGCGCTCGATGAAGTCCCGAATCGGCGGGACGTAGTCTGCGTCGAGTGGATAGAGGCTGATGTCCACGGCAATGCGCATGTCGATGTCCTCGGTTCGGTTTCCGGCGTGGGGAGTCTAGTGCAGTGACCAGGTGAACGTAACGCCGGCCAGTTGCGGATCGCCGCGCTGTATGTAGAGCTTGTCGGCATAGTCGGGCGGCTCGAGACCGAAGTAGAAGCCGCGCACGGCGTATTTTTCATTGAACAGGTTTCGCGCCCAGGCGTGCACCGTCCAGCGATCCGCCACGTAGCCGGCCTTCAGGTTCACGAGCACGTAGGGCTTCGACTCCTGGTCATTGCTGGTGTCGAAGTAAAACGACGCGCAACCCGTCACGTCGGCGCGCGCCATCCAGCCCCGCTCCCGGCCCCACTCGGCGGAGAGCGAATACTGGTAGGGCGGCGCGCTTGCCTGCTCGCGTCCGTCGAGGTTGCGGTCGCCGTACTGGTAGTCGAGGTACTCGCTGCCGAGCAGCCCCAGGGTCGCGCCCAGCAGCAGCGACGGTTGCGCGCGCCACGCGAACGTGGCCTCGAGGCCGTAGTTGCGGCCCTTCGCGGCGTTGCTTGTATAGAAAACGTAGGAGAGCGGATCGCCGGGATCCACCTGGTAGGACGAGGACACCTGTTCCTCGATACGCCACATGTAGAACACGGCCAGGTCGGCCGACAGGGTGTTTGACGGGTTGCGCAGGTGCAACCCGGTCTCGAGGTTCCAAAGGTACTCGGGATCGTACTCGAGCAGGTCCTCCGGGATGAACTCGCCGATGTTGAAGCCGCCCGCCTTGTAGCCGCGCGCCAGCGTCGCGTACCAGGCGCTGTCGGAGCCAAAGTCACCGGCGAGCGACAGGTGACCTCCTACCAGCGTGTTGACCGGCGAAAACCTGGCGCCGTCGCTGTCGCGGTAATCCGCGGAGCGCGTCTCGACCCGCAACCCGGCAGACAGCGTCATGCTGTCCAGAAGCCGCCATTCGGTCTCGCCGTAGGCGGCCAGATTGGTCGCGTCGTAGATGCTCTTCAGCGGCGGACCCGTGAGTTCCGACTCGAAGTAGTCGCGCTGCAGGTTGTCCTCGTTGAGGCGCAGCGCGTAGACCCCGGCCAGCCAGCCGAACCCGCCCGAGCGCGCGTCGGCGCGGCTCATGAGCCGGAGGTCTTCACCGAGCGTGCTGCGCTGCCGGTCGTAATGCGAGAAATAGTCGTAAGGGGCGTAGGCACCCCAGTACGGATCATTCGCCCAGTCGCCGTCGAAACTGTAGACGATGTCCGAGTTCGCGTAGGTAGTGGTGCTCGCGAGCGTGACCAGACCGAGGTCGCCGGTCACGCGCAGCATCGCACCTTCGGAGCGCTGCTTGTCGCGACCCGGCTGGTTCGACAGCGTGCGAAAGCTGTTGTCGAGTGAGAACGCGTCAAAACCATTGTGGATGTCGGCGTACAGCGCCGCTGCATCGACACGCCAGCCATCCGCTACCCCGAGCGTCAACTTGCCACGCAGCGTGGTCTCGTCACGATCGTTGGTGTCGTCGCGGTTGAGGTAGGCGTTGTGGCGGAATCCGTCGCTCACCGTGCGCTGGGCAGCGACCCGCCACGCCGAGTCGCTGGCCCTGCCCCAGGACCCAAGCGCGCCGCCCGCCACCAGTCCGCCGCCGATCAGGCCGTCGCCGCCAGCGGTCACTTCCGTCGAGAACTCCGGATCCACCGTTGGATCCCTGGTTCGGACGCTGATCAGCCCCGCAAGCGCGTTGGCACCGTAGCGGGTGCCCTGCGGGCCCCGCAGCACTTCGACCTGCTGCACGTCAAACGTGGTCGCTGGCGCACCAACGCCGCTGAAGTCGATGTCATCGATCAGGAACCCCACCGACGGGTTGGGCGCGCCCTGGTACTGTTCCAGTTCGCCGATGCCGCGCAACTGGTAATAGCGGGGTCGCGAGGTGGCCCCGGACCAGTTGAGGTTCGGCACCAGGCCCACGAGATCGGCAAGATGCTGCAGTCCGGACGCCTGCACCTGGGACGTGTCAAGCACGGTCGCACTTGCCGGTAGTTCGTTCTCCGCGGCAGGTCGCAGCGAAGCGGTGACCACGATCTCCTCCAGCGGTGGCGCCTCATCCCCGGCGGTCGCTGCCAAGGGCATTGCCAGCGCAATGCCGCACGCGAGCGCGCCGAGCCGGCTGCGCGGGCGCACGCAACACCATGATTCTTCGAAACAAGCGGAAAGACTGCCGGGCACTGCACCTGCTCCCTACGCCGGTATTACCCGGATCAGGTTCAACGGGTTCGCCGGTCAGCGGCATGGCCGCACCCGGCATCTCAGGCCCATTCAGGCCACCCCAAGGTAGGCGCAGTATAGCCGCAGGCATGGCAC
>JALHTE010000197.1 GCA_022865595.1 Steroidobacteraceae bacterium
AGCGAGATCGTCGACTTCCTGAAGGACCCGGCGAAGTTCCAGAAACTCGGCGGCAAGATTCCCCGTGGCGTGCTGATGGTGGGCTCGCCCGGCACCGGCAAGACGCTGCTCGCCAAGGCCATCGCCGGCGAAGCCAAGGTGCCTTTCTTCACGATCTCCGGCTCGGACTTCGTCGAGATGTTCGTCGGCGTCGGCGCCTCGCGCGTGCGCGACATGTTCGAGCAGGCGAAGAAGCACGCGCCGTGCATCATTTTCATCGACGAAATCGACGCGGTCGGACGCCATCGCGGGGCCGGTCTCGGCGGCGGCCACGACGAGCGCGAGCAGACGCTGAACCAGTTGCTGGTCGAGATGGACGGTTTCGAGGGCAATGAAGGCGTGATCGTCATCGCGGCCACCAACCGCCCCGACGTGCTCGACCCGGCGCTGCTGCGTCCGGGCCGGTTTGACCGCCAGGTCGTGGTGCCGCTGCCCGACGTGCGCGGCCGCGAGCAGATCCTCAAGGTGCACATGCGAAAGCTCCCACTGGCCGAGGACGTGAAGCCCATGGTCATCGCCCGCGGCACGCCGGGATTCTCCGGTGCGGATCTCGCCAATCTCGTCAACGAGGCGGCGTTGTTTGCGGCCCGTGCCAATCGCCGCGTCGTGTCCATGGACGAATTCGATCGCGCCAAGGACAAGATCATGATGGGCGCGGAGCGGCGCTCGATGGTGATGGACGAAAACGAGAAGAAGCTCACCGCCTACCACGAGGCCGGCCACGCAATCGTGGGTCTCAGCGTCCCGGACCATGATCCCGTCTACAAGGTGACCATCATCCCGCGCGGCCGCGCGCTGGGCGTGACGATGTTCCTGCCGGAGGGCGACCGCTACAGCACCAGCAAGCGCCAGCTCGAGAGTCGAATTGCGACGCTGTTCGGCGGGCGGGTGGCCGAGGAGATGATTTTCGGTGCCGATTCGGTGACTACAGGAGCCTCCAACGACATCGAGCGGGCCACCGAGATCGCCCGCAACATGGTCACCAAGTGGGGCCTGTCGGATCGGCTGGGACCTCTCACCTATGCCGAGGACGACGGTGAAGTGTTTCTGGGTCGTTCAGTCACACAACACAAGCAGGTTGGTGACAAGACTCACGATGCGATCGACGATGAAGTGCGTCGCGTGATTGACACCAATTATCGCCGGGCACGCGAGATCCTCGAGCAGGAGATCCAGAAGCTGCATACCATGGCCTCGGCGCTGATCAAGTACGAGACCATCGACGAAGCCCAGATCCGGGACATCATGAATGGCCATGAGCCGAATCCGCCGGAGGGCTGGGAGGATCGCGACACGCCGAAGTCGGAACCGAAGCCGCGCGAGCGGCCCGACGGCGAGGCGCCGACCGGTCGGCCAGCGCCGCAGCACTGAATTGCATCCTCAGCGCCCGGCCAGTGCCGGGCGTTCTGCATGTGGCGGCTGAATTCCGGATGAAACTCGTGCTTCGCGACAGGACCCTCGACCTCGCCGAGCCACTCGTCATGGGGGTGCTCAACGTCACTCCGGATTCATTTTCCGATGGCGGCCGGTATTTCAGCGTCGAGGAGGCGGTCGCGCAGGGTGAGCGGATCGCGGCGGATGGCGCTGCAATCGTCGATATCGGTGGTGAATCCACGCGTCCCGGTGCGGCACCGGTCGGCGCAGAGGAGGAAATCCGCCGCGTTGTCCCGGTTATCGAGCGGCTCGCAGGCCGGATCGGGGCGGCGATCTCGGTCGACACCAGCAAGCCCGAGGTGATCAGCGCCGCGGTCACCGCGGGCGCGTCCATGGTCAACGACGTCCGCGCCCTGAGAATGCCTGGTGCGATGGAAGCAGTGGCCGCGAGTGGCGCGGCCGTCTGCCTGATGCACATGCAGGGCGAGCCGGCCACGATGCAGCAGCGACCGGATTACTCGGACGTGCTGGCCGAAGTGCGCCAGTTTCTTGCGTCCCGCGTGGCAGCCTGCGAGGCTGCGGGAATCCCGCGTGAGCGGATCTGCGTCGATCCGGGCATAGGGTTTGGCAAGACTCCGGCGCACAATCTCTCACTGCTCGCAAGGCTTGCGGAGATCGGGGTCGCGGGCTGTCCGGTCCTGGTTGGCGTGTCGCGCAAGTCGCTGGTCGGTATCATCACGGGCCGCGCACCGGGCGACAGGTACGCGGGTAGCGTCGCGTTCGCAGCACTCGCCGCGGCCGGCGGCGCGGCGATCGTCAGGGCGCACGATGTGGCGGCCACGGTCGACGCGGTCAAGGTCGGTAGCGCGCTCAGGCGCGCGGCAGCAGGAGACGCATGACGATGGGCAGGAAGTATTTCGGCACCGATGGCGTTCGCGGCCGCGTCGGCGAAGACCCGATGACGGTGGAATTCGCGCTGCACCTGGCAGCCGCCGCTGCGCGCGTGCTTGCACCCGGTGGCGGGACCGCGCTGATCGGCAAGGACACCCGGCTCTCCGGCTACATGTTCGAGGCCGCGCTCGAGGCCGGATTCGTCGCCTCGGGTGTCGACGTCAACCTCATCGGGCCGCTGCCGACTCCCGCCATCGCCTACCTGACGCATCGCTTCAAGTGCAGCTTCGGTGTCGTCATTTCGGCCTCGCACAATCCGTACGAGGACAACGGCATCAAGTTCTTCGACGCCTCGGGCAGCAAGCTGTCCGATGAGATCGAGGAGAGGATCGAGGCGCACATAGACGAGCCGCTGCAAACACTCGAGTCCACCGCGCTTGGCAAGGCCACGCGTGTCGACCGGTCGCGGGTCGTCTACCAGCAGTTCTGCGCATCCACGCTGCCGGCAGGCATGGACCTGTCAGGGCTCAAGGTAGTCGTCGATTGCGCCAACGGCGCGGCTTACAAGGTGGCGCCTCGCGTGCTCGCCGACCTGGGTGCGGAGATCATTCCCATCGGCTGCTCGCCAAATGGCCGCAACATCAACGTGGGTTGTGGCTCCATGTCGCCCGAGCTGCTGCAGCTGACAGTGGCGGGCGTCGGGGCCGATGCAGGACTCGGGCTCGATGGCGACGGCGACCGCCTGGTCATGGTCGACCACCTCGGACGACTGGTCGACGGCGACCAGCTTCTTTATGTAATCGCCCGCGACCGGCGTTCCCGCGGCGAGCTGGCCGGTCCCGTAGTCGGTACCGTCATGAGCAACCTGGGCCTCGAGATCGCGCTGCGGCAGGAGGGTGTGGGGTTCATGCGTGCCGCGGTCGGCGACCGTTACGTGCTGGCGATGTTGAAGGAGCACGGCGGTGTGCTGGGTGGCGAGACGTCGGGCCACCTGCTGTGCCTCGATCGCACCACGACGGGCGACGGCCTGGTAAGCGCGCTGCAGGTGCTGGCAGCAATGAAATACTCCGGTCGGCCGCTGGCGGAACTCACGGCCGGGATGTCGCGCCTTCCGCAGGTCATGATCAATGTCAGGGTCGCCCAGCGCGTCGACCCCCTGCATTCGCAGCCGATACAGGCCGCGGTGCGCCGCGTGGAGGCCGCCCTGGGAAGTGCGGGCCGCGTGGTGCTGCGAGCGTCGGGCACCGAGCCCCTGATCCGCGTAATGGTCGAAGGCATGGAGGAGGCCGTGGTGACCCGGCATGCCAACGAGCTGGCCGATATCGTGCGACAGGCGGTCTGAGGCGGCCCGCTCGAATTGCTTTCCGGCCGACCCGCCGCTAAGATCGCGCGCCTTCCGCGGTCGGCCGCTCCAGGGTGCGGCGCCGGAATGAACCCAGGGTGGAATTAGCAATGCGTCAGCCTCTAGTCGCCGGCAACTGGAAAATGCACGGCTCCAGGGCCGAAAACGCGGCGCTGGTCCGTTCTCTGCTCGACCAGCTCCAGCCCGGACCAGGCACCGAAGTCCTGCTGTGCCCCCCCTTTGTCTACCTCTCCGATGTCGCCCGTCTGCTCACCGACAGCGCGGTTGCGCTCGGTGGGCAGTCAGTATGTGACGAGCCGCAGGGTGCGTTCACGGGCGAGGTGTCCGCGGCAATGCTGAAGGACGTGGGATGCAGCTACGTCCTGGTCGGGCACTCGGAGCGCCGCCAGCTGTATGGCGAGGGCGATGCTCTGGTCGCGCGAAAATTTGTCGCCGTGCAGTCCCAGGGACTGGTGCCGGTGCTGTGCGTGGGTGAGACGCTGGAAGAGCGCGAGGCAGGGCATACGACCGAAGTCGTCGCCAGGCAGCTCGACGCCGTGCTCGCCGTGAGCGGCGCCGCTGCGCTCGCGAGCGCGGTCATCGCTTATGAGCCCGTCTGGGCCATTGGCACGGGCCGTACGGCCTCCCCGGAGCAGGCGCAGGACGTGCACGCCATGATCCGGGACAAGGTAGCGGCGCTGGATGCTACAATCGGCGGATCGGTGAGGATCCTGTACGGCGGCAGCGTAAAGGCGTCGAACGCACGGGAGCTCTTTGCAATGCCTGACATCGACGGTGGCCTGGTCGGCGGGGCGTCGTTGAAGGCTGACGAGTTCGCGCAGATCTGCGCGGCCGCGGACTGAATTCGGAGAGATTGAATATGAGCTGGTTGCAGCCGCTGGCGGTCGTCGTTCATGTCCTGCTGGCGTTCGGGATCATCGCGCTGGTGCTGTTGCAGCGCGGAAAGGGTGCAGATGCAGGCGCTGGATTTGGCGCAGGCGCCTCAGGCACTGTGTTCGGTGCGCGTGGCTCCGCTTCGTTCCTGTCGCGGACGACGGCCGTGCTGGCCACGCTGTTCTTCCTGTCCAGCCTGGCGCTTTCCTACCTGTTCAGCCATGGCGCAGTTCCGACCAGCGTAATGGACCGCGTGGCGACCGAGCAGGTCCAACCCGGCGGTGATGATGGCGCCACGACGACTGGCGCGCCCGCGGCGCCGGCTACGGACGTGCCGGTTGCGCCTGGGTCGGATGTGCCCGCCTTCCCGGCAACCGACGGCGTGCCAGCCGCGCCTGCCGAGGTCCCGGCCGGGCAGTGATCGCAGCCTGCAGAAGAATCAATGCGGATGTGGTGGAATTGGTAGACACGCTATCTTGAGGGGGTAGTGCCGTAAGGCGTGAGAGTTCGAGTCTCTCCATCCGCACCAGACAGACAAGAGGCGAGCTACGCGGCTCGCCTTTTTTGTTTCTGCCCGGCCTTACGACGGTGCGCTCGACCCTGCTAAAATTCGCGGCTGGTCGGGTTTCAACCCGGAGCCGCCGCGCGATGCCTGCAGAATACCTGCCGATCCTGATTTTCCTCGTGGTCGCGGGCGGCCTCGGCGTGCTGCTGCTCGCGCTCGGATTCGTTTTCGGCCCGCGCCGTCCGGATCCTCAGAAACTCTCGCCTTATGAGTGCGGCTTCGAAGCCTTCGAGGACTCGCGCATGAGGTTCGACGTGCGCTACTACCTCGTGGCGATCCTCTTCATCGTCTTCGATCTCGAGATCGCGTTCCTGTTTCCATGGGCCGTCGCGCTCGACTCGATCGGAGTGATCGGGCTTGCGGCGATGGGCGTGTTCCTGCTCGTGCTCGTGGTGGGTTTCGTCTACGAGTGGAAGAAAGGGGCGCTTGAATGGGACTAGAAGCCTCCGAACTGCCCGATCGCGGCTTCGTCACCACGACCGTGGATGCGGTCATGAACTGGGCCCGCACCGGTTCGATGTGGCCGATGACCTTCGGGCTTGCCTGCTGTGCCGTAGAGATGATGCACGCGGGCGCTGCTCGCTACGACCTGGACCGCTTCGGCATCGTTTTCCGACCGAGCCCGCGCCAGTCGGACGTGATGATCGTGGCAGGGACCCTGGTGAACAAGATGGCGCCGGCGTTGCGCAAGGTCTATGACCAGATGCCGGAACCGCGCTGGGTGATCTCGATGGGCTCCTGCGCGAATGGCGGCGGCTACTACCACTATTCGTACGCCGTCGTGCGTGGCTGCGACCGAATCGTGCCGGTGGACATCTACG
>JALHTE010000198.1 GCA_022865595.1 Steroidobacteraceae bacterium
GGGATGCTGTGGGCGGGTGGCTTACCGGTCGACGGCGCACCAGGCAACCCGTATCCGGCGCGCGTCGTCAACCTGAGCCTGGGGGGTGGAAATACCTGTCCGCAGAGCTACCAGGACGCGATCAACCGGTTGCGCGCGCGCGACGTACTGGTGGTGGCCTCGGTGGGCAATGATGGCAGCATCGTCGAGACGCCGGCGAACTGCGCGGGGGTCGCCGGCATCGCGGCAATCCGGCACTTGGGTACCAAGGTGGGCTTCAGCAACCTCGGTCCGGAAGTCGCGTTGAGCGCGCCCGGTGGCAACTGCGTGAATGTCGACCCTGGCGCGCCGTGCCTGTACTCGATCGACACGACGACCAATCTCGGCACGACGACACCGACCACCGACACGTATACGGACCAGTACCATATCAATGTCGGCACCAGCTTTTCGGCGCCTGTCGTGTCCGGCATCGCGGGACTGATGCTCGGGGTCAACGGGCGCCTGTCCACGATGCAGCTGATCGCGCGCCTGCAGGAAGGTGCGAAGAAGCCGTTCCCGACATCCAGTGACCCGACGGTTCCGGTGTGCCACGTACCCACGAGTGCCGCTGACGTGCAGGTCTCCGAGTGCGTGTGCACGACACAGACCTGTGGGGCCGGAATGGCAAACGCGCGTGGTGCCGTGCAGGCAGCGCTGCGGCCCGTTGCGGCCGTCAGTGTGCCGGGCAGCGTGTCGCCCGGCCAGGACGTGGTCCTGCGAGGCGCCGGCAGCGGTGCGGCCTGCGGGCGTGCGATCGGCGCCTTTGAGTGGACCATCGTCGCTGGTGGCGCGCCCGGCATTGTCGGTGCAAACACCGATACAGCGGTCGTCGTGGCACCGGCATCGGGATCATTCACCGTGCGCCTCGCGGTCACCGACGACCTCGGCCGCCAGGACGCCGCCGACGTTATCGTGACGCCGACGCGGGCATCCACCGCCGCACCGGCGTCTGCGGGCCCCGTCGCGTGCCTGCCGCCATTGGTGGCGATCTCGCTCTCGCCGCTCGCGGCAACGGTACAGGCGGGCGTGGGCACGCAGGCGTTTTCGGCGTCGGTCGCGAACGCAGGCAACGGCGGCGTCACCTGGTATGTGAACGACGTGCCCGGTGGTAACGCGATCGTCGGCACTGTCTCGGCAAGCGGTGTCTACGCTTCGCCGGCGTCCCGACCGGATCCGGCGACTGTTACGGTGAAGGCAGTGCCGGACGCGGACTCGACGCGTTATGCAAGCGCGGCCGTCACCATCACCTCGGCGCCCTCATCGGGCAGTGGCGGTGGCGGCGGTGGTGGCGGTGGTGGCGCAACTGGCCCCTGCATGCTGTTACTGGTCGCGCTGGCTGCATGCAGGCGCAGGGGGCCATCCAAAAGGACGGGTCGTATGTCGGTCGGCGGCTGATCCCCGAATCCGGTGCCAGGCATGCTGGAACGCATTTTCCGACTGCACGAGAACGGTACCTCAGTGCGTACGGAGCTGGCGGCCGGCCTGACCACGTTCCTGACCATGTCGTACATCATCGTCGTGCAGCCCGCGGTGCTGTCGGGCGAGATGTTCGGCGAGTCGACGGGCATGGATTTCGGCGCAGTGATGACCGCGACCTGCCTGGCCGCAGCACTCGCCTCCGCCATCATGGGCCTCTACGCGCGCTACCCGATTGCCCAGGCCCCTGGCATGGGCGAGAACTTCTTCTTCGTATTCGCGGCGATCCCGGCGGCTGCCGCGGCTGGATCGGCGATGCCGTGGGCGACGGCGCTCGGCGCGGTATTCGTCTCAGGCGTGCTGTTCCTGGTGCTCACCCTCGCCGGCGCGCGGCAGGCGGTGATGAATGCCTTGAGTCCGAGCATGCGGCACTCGATCGCCGCGGGCATCGGGCTTTTTATCGCCTTCATCGGGCTGCAGAATGCACAGCTGGTCATCGCTGACCCAGGCACCGCCGTGACGCTGAATCCGGAGTTCGGATCGCCGGACGTGCTGGTGTTCTTCGTCGGGCTGCTGACGGGCGCGGGCCTGCACGCACGCCGGGTGCGCGGCGCGATCCTATGGGGAATCCTGGCGGCCGGCGCGATCGCGATCGTGATCAAGCTTGCATTGCCCATGATGGGATCGAGCGTGGCCGGTTCACCGCTGGTGGCGAACTCGGGTCTCGTGACACGGTTCGAACTCGCCGACCACCTGCTTGCGCCGCCGCCGTCGCTGGCACCCACGCTGCTGCAGATGGATGTGCGGGGTGCGCTCACGGTTGCGATGGCGCCGATCGTCGCGATCTTCCTGTTCATGGTGTTCTTCGACACCGTTGGAACGCTGGTCGGCGTTGCCGGGCAGGCGGGACTGATGCGCGATGGCCGGTTGCCTCGCGCCCGGCAGGCTTTCGTGTCGGATGCAGTGGGCACGGTCGCCGGCGCATGCCTCGGTACCAGCACCGTGACGAGCTACATCGAGAGCGCGACCGGAGTGGAGCAGGGCGGCCGTACGGGACTGACGGCGTTGACGGTCGCCGTGCTCTTCCTCGTCGCGCTGGCGTTCAGCCCGGTCGTCATCATGCTTGGCGGATATCCGCCGATCACCTCCCCTGCGCTGGTGCTGGTCGGCGCGATGATGCTCGGCAATGTTAGGCACGTGGACTGGAGCGACCACACTGAAGTGGTGCCTGCATTCCTCGTGATGGCAGGCATTCCGTTCACGTATTCGATTGCGGATGGCCTCGCGCTCGGTTTGGTCTCGTACCCGCTGGTGAAGGTGCTCGGCGGGCGGGCGCGCGATACACGCCCGGCGTCGTGGGTGATCGCTGGCCTGCTGCTGATCTATTTCCTGATGATACGGCCGGCGGCCGCAGGGTGAACCACGCATGAAGACCATCATCGAGCCGTTCCGCATCAAGGTCGTCGAGCCGATCCGTATCACCACGGTCGAGGAACGCAGGTCGCTGCTCGAGCGGGCCGGGTGGAATCTGTTCGCCATTCACTCGGAGGACGTGATCATCGACCTGCTGACCGACAGCGGCACCAGCGCGATGAGCGCGGATCAGTGGGGAGCGGTCATGCGCGGCGACGAGTCCTACGCCGGCTCGCCGTCCTATTACCGCTTCGAGACCGCAGTGCGCGAACTCATGCAGTTCCGCCACGTGATCCCGACGCACCAGGGTCGTGCGGCCGAAGCGATACTCTTTTCCATCGTCGGTGGACCCGGTCGCATCGTTCCGTCGAACACGCACTTCGACACCACGCGCGGCAACATCGAGGCAACGGGCGCCCGGGCCGTGGACCTGGTCGTTCGCGAGGCCCACGACATCGACGCGCGACATCCCTTCAAGGGCAACATCGACCTTGCGCGGCTCGAGCAACTGCTCGAGGAATCCGGCGACAGCGTTCCGCTGGTGATGCTGACGGTGACCAACAATGCAGGTGGCGGGCAGCCGGTGAGCCTCGCCAACATCCGCGCCACGGCCGAGATCGCGCACCGCCACGGCAAGCCGCTGGTGATCGACGGTTGCCGCTTCGCGGAGAACGCCTGGTTCATCAAGTGCCGGGAGCCGGGGCAGGAGTCGCGGCCGGTGCCGGACATCGTGCGCGACATGTTCTCAGTCGCCGACGGCATGACCATGAGCGCCAAGAAGGACGCGTTCGCGAACATCGGCGGCTGGCTGGCGACCAACGATGACAAGCTGGCGGCGGAGGCGCGCAACAGGCTGATCCTGACCGAGGGATTCCCGACCTATGGCGGGCTCGCCGGGCGTGACCTTGAGGCCATTGCCATCGGTCTGCACGAGATCGTCGACGAGCAGTACCTGCGCTATCGGGTGCGGACCAACGAGTACATCGGCGAGAAACTGCTGAGCCTCGGTGTTCCGATCGTGCAGCCGGTTGGCGGGCACGCGGTGTTCGTCGATGCGCGGCGATTCCTGCCGCATATTCCGCCGCTCGAGTATCCGGGCCAGTCCCTTGCCGTGGCTCTGTACGAAGCCGGAGGCATACGCGCCTGCGAGATTGGCACGGTGATGTTCGGACGGGGGCCGGACGGGGTGGAGAAGGCCGCGGACATGGACCTCGTGCGGCTCGCAATGCCGCGGCGCGTGTCTACGCAGTCGCACGCCGACTACATGATCGAGGTGTTCGAGGAAGTCGTGCGCGGCAAGGATGAGTTGCGCGGGCTGCGCATCGTCTCGCAGCCGCCGCAGTTGCGGCACTTCACCGCGCGCTTCCAGCCGATCAGCTGATGGGCTCGAAGCGGGCCTGGAAGAACCGCAGGTACCTGGGCTCGTAGACCATGGCCAGGCCGCGGGCCGAGGCACGAGCGTCGTAGACCGCCTTTACCGATTCCGCAACAACGTCCATGTGTGCCTGCGTGTACACCCGGCGCGGCAGGGTGAGTCGGGTGAGTTCAAGCTTCGGATAGTTGTGACCGCCGGTCGTCGGGTCGCGACCCGCGCTCACGACGCCGCGTTCCATCGAGCGGATGCCCGTGTCGAGGTAGAGTTCGGCGGCCAGCGTCTGGGCCGGGAACTGGTCCTGCCTCAGCTGGGGGTAGAAAGCGCGCGCGTCCAGGAAAATGGCGTGCCCGCCGACAGGCTTTACCATCGGCACGCCCCAGTCCTCGAGCAGTTCCGCGAGGTAGCGCACCTGGCCGATGCGCGAGCGCATGTGGTCGTCCTGCATGGACTCGGCGATGCCGATCGCCATGGCTTCCATGTCCCGTCCGGCAAGACCCCCGTACGTGTGCAGGCCCTCGTACACGACGACCAGGTTGCGCAGTTCCTCGAAAAGCGTGCCATCGCGCACGGCAAGCCAGCCACCGATGTTCACCAGCGCGTCCTTTTTCGCGCTCATCCACGCGCCGTCCGTATGGCTGCAGAATTCGCGCACGATCGCAGCGATGGGTTTCCCCGAGTATCCGGGCTCGCGTTCCTGGATGAAGAAGGCGTTCTCCGCGAGGCGCGTCGCATCCAGGTAGAGCGGAATGCCGTGTCGACGGCAGAGTTCGTGGAGCGCCGTGACATTTGCCATGCTGACGGGCTGCCCGCCGGCCATGTTCACGGTCGCCGCGAGGCTCACGTAGGCGATTTCACCCGGACCGTGCGCGGCAATGAGCCGTTCGAGCTTCTCGAGATCCACGTCGCCCTTGAACGGGCTCAGGTCCGCGGGGTCGTGGGCCGCGTCGACGATCACGTCGACGAACGTTCCGCCTGCGAGTTCCTGATGCAGGCGCGTGGTCGTGAAGTACATGTTGCCGGGCACGAACTGGCCCTTGCGGATAGCCGCCTGGCTCAGCAGGTGCTCGGCGCCACGGCCCTGGTGCGTGGGAACGACGAATTCATAGCCGTAGTAGTTCTGGATCGCGGTTTCGAGGTGATAGTAGTTGCGGCTGCCCGCATAGGCCTCGTCGCCGAGCATCATTCCGGCCCACTGGCGGTCGCTCATCGCATTGGTCCCGCTGTCGGTGAGCAGGTCGATGTACACGTCGTCGGAACGCAGCAGGAACGTGTTGTACCCGGCCTCGGCCAGGGCCGCGACGCGCTCGTCGTGGCTGGTCATGCGCAGTGGCTCGACCATCTTGATCTTCCAGGGTTCGGCCCAGGATCGTCGGCCGGATTGCTGGCCCATCGTCCGATGTACGGTGTCGCTCATGCTGGTTCTCCATGCCGCTGTCGCAGCGCCGGTACGGCGCGTGCTCCGGCGTCTGGCGGCGACTATAGGCGGGGAGGGCGCAGGCTGGCAGCGCGGAAAACCGGGGTGCGCCTGCGACGCTGGTGCCCGGGGCCGGAATCGAACCGGCATGGGGTTACCCCCGAGGGATTTTAAGTCCCTTGCGTCTACCAGTTCCGCCACCCGGGCAACGATGCCAGCGAATCATACATCCGCGGCGCGAGTGTCGAGCGAGATCTCCGCCACCTCGTAGCCACGACGGAAGTCGTGGACGTGCCTGGTCATCCAGGTCTGGGCCGCATCCGCGTCACCCTTGCGCAGGGCCTCGACGACGCAGCGCTGCGCAACGACGATGCGCGAACGACCCTGCGGGACTCGATCAATCATCCGCCGCAGCGAAGGCGCGAGCAGGCGTGTCACCGGCTGCATCGCGAGCACCAGCACGCGGTTCGCGCTGGTGGCGGCCAGCGACCCGAAGAAATCCACCACGCCGCCGACGGCGCCTTCGGAGCTGCGCGCGGTCTCCACCGTGCGGATGCACAGTTCGAGCCGGTCGATGTTCTCGGGCCGCGCGTGCGCCGCTGCGAGCGCAGCGGTCCGCGGTGCAATGGCGAGCATGGCCTCCCAGAGTTCGATGAACGTCACCTCGTCGAGAGTGAGCGCCCTGCTCATGCTGGACGCGGTCGCCGACTGGGCAGGGCGCGTCACCCTGAGGCGCTTGGTGCCGGCTGCTCGCCCGACGAGTCCGGCCGATTCGAGGCGGCGGACGGCCTCGCGCACCGTTGAGCGGTTCACGCCGAACTGGCTCGCCAGTTCGGTCTCGGACGGCAGGGGGTCGCCCGGCTTGAGGGTGCGCTTCAGGATCCTCTGCTCGAGGTCGGCGGCGACACGGCCGTAGGCCGGCTGCGCGTCGCTGGCGGCGGCACGGCTTGACCCGCCGCGCCGCGCCGGGCGGGGCGGACCGCTGCCGCGGGCGGGTTTTGGGATGGCCTTCCGGGTCTTTTTCGCGGTCATTTGACGAATCCTAAGATTGTCCGACAATATACGGCACTGGTTCAGGTGGCAAGTACTCGGGAGAGGTGACCGTGGTGGACTTCGACTTCGGGCTCGGCGAGGACCTCGACCTGTTGCGCGAGACGGTGCGCAGCTTCGCGCTGGCGGAGGTGGCGCCGCGCGCCGACGAGATCGATCGAAGCAACCAGTTCCCGCGAGATCTCTGGCCGAAGCTCGGCGAACTTGGCCTGCTCGGCATTACGGTCGAACCGGAACTGGGCGGGTCGGGACTCGGCTACCTCGCGCACGTGGTGGCAATGGAGGAATTGAGCCGGGTGTCCGGATCGGTGGGACTCTCCTACGGCGCACATTCCAACCTGTGCGTAAACCAGCTCCGGCGCTGGGGCACACCCGACCAGAAGGCGCGCTACCTGCCGAAGCTGGTGAGCGGCGAGCACCTCGGGGCGCTGGCCATGAGCGAGACCGGTGCAGGCTCCGACGTAATGGGCATGCGGCTGCGCGCAGAGCGACGCGGCGACCGCTTCGTGCTGAACGGCACCAAGATGTGGATCACGAACGGGCCGACGGCCGACGTGCTGGTGGTCTACGCCACTGTCGATTCCGCGCTCGGCACCAAGGGCGTCACGGCCTTCCTGGTCGACAAGGAATTCCCCGGGTACTCGACCGCTCAGAAGCTCGACAAGCTCGGCATGCGCGGATCCGATACCTGTGAGCTGGTGTTCGAGGATTGCGAGGTGCCGGCGGAAAACGTGCTCGGGGCCGTGGGCGGCGGCGCCAAGGTGCTGATGAGCGGCCTCGACTACGAGCGCGTCGTGCTTGCAGGCGGGCCGCTCGGCCTGATGCGGGCGAGCCTGGACCTCGTGCTTCCGTACATCCACGAGCGCAAGCAGTTCGGCCAGCCGATCGGCAGTTTCCAGCTGATGCAGGGCAAGGTCGCCGACATGTACACCGCCACCAATTCCTGTCGCGCATACGTGTACGCGGTGGCCCAGTGCTGTGACCGGGGCCAGACGACGCGCATGGACGCGGCGGGCTGCATCCTGCTGGCGGCCGAGCAGGCGACCAAGGTCGCGTTGGAGGCGATCCAGGCACTCGGCGGCAACGGCTACATCAACGACTTTCCGGCGGGGCGCATCCTGCGGGACGCGAAACTCTACGAGATCGGCGCCGGAACCAGCGAGATCCGCCGCATGCTGATCGGGCGCGAGCTGTTCGCAGCCACGACCTGAGAGCACTGCCATGGGCATGGGTGGGTTGTACTACGAGGATTTCACCATCGGCATGCGCTTCGAGCACGTGCTGCGCCGAACCGTCACCGAGGCGGATAACCTGTTGTTCAGTGCGCTCACGCACAACCCGGCGGCCCTGCACCTCGACGAGGAGTACATGAAGGGCACCGAGTTCGGCAGCCGCATCGTAAACAGCTGCTTCACGCTGAGCCTGATGGTCGGCGTGTCGGTCGCCGACACGACGCTCGGCACCACGATTGCCAACCTGGGCTGGGACGAGGTGCGCTTTCCAAAGCCGGTGTTTCCCGGCGATACGTTGCGCAGCGAAACTGTGGTTCATGACATGCGGACCAGCCGTTCACGGCCCGGCGCCGGCATCGTGATCTTCGAGCACAGGTGCTTCAACCAGCGCGACGAGGAAGTGGCGGTATGCAAGCGCACGGCGCTGATGAAGCGCAGGGCAGCGTGATGCGCTCGATGCTGTTCGTCCCGGGCGACCGGCCGGAACGCTTCGCCAAGGCCGTCGCCAGTGGCGCCGACGCGGTGATCTTCGACCTGGAGGATTCAGTCGTGCCCGGGCAGCGCCCCTCGGCGCGGCAGGAGATTGCGCGGTACCTCGGCTCGGCGGAGCGCAGAGTACCGCTGTGGGTGCGCGTAAATCCGGTCGAGTCGGACGACGCGCTCGTAGACCTCGCTGCGGTGATTGAGCTGCGTCCGGATGGAATCATGCTGCCCAAGGCTCGCAGCGGCGCGGACGTGGTCGAGGCGAGTCACTGGATGGCTGCGCTCGAAGCGCGTGCCGGAGTGGCGCCGGGTAGCGTCGGCCTGATCCCGCTGATCACCGAGAGTGCCGCCGCGGTCCTGAACGCGGCGAGTTTCGCCACGCTGCCGCCACGGGTGCTGGGATTGACCTGGGGCGCCGAGGACCTCGCCGCGGACCTGGGTGCGGTGTCGAACAGGTCACCCGAAGGCGGGTTCGATCCGGCCTACGTGCATGCACGCACTGCATGCCTGCTGGCGGCGGCCGCGGCGGGCGTGGCGGCTATCGACACTGTCGATACTGAGATCCGCGACGCGGCGGCGATCGAGGTCCGCGCGCGCGACTCGCGGCGGCAGGGCTTCACCGGGAAGATGGCGATCCACCCTGCCCAGGTCGCGCCAATCCACGCAGCGTTCCAGCCCTCGGAGACGGAAGTGGAGTGGGCGCGCCGCGTGCTCGAAGCATTCAGGGCGACGCCGGGTGCCGGGGTTCTTTCGCTTGACGGCCGCATGCTCGACAAGCCCCACATCCGGCAGGCCGAGCGGATTCTCGCCGCTGCCGAACGTCGCTGAGCCAGTGTCCCCGGGGGAAACCAAAGTGAGCGTGATCGAGAGTCGCATCAATCCAGCCTCGGATGACTTCATCGGCAACGCGGAGGTGAATCGCAGGCTCGCCCGCGAGCTGCGCGAACTGGTGGACAAGGTGAAGGAGGGTGGGTCAGCGGCCGCGCGTGCCCAGCACGAGTCACGCGACAAGATGTTCGTGCGCGACCGCGTTGATCGCCTGCTCGACCCGGGCTCGCCTTTTCTCGAGATCGCGCAGCTCGCCGGGCACGAACTCTATGGCGACTGGATCCCCTCGGGTGGCATCGTCGCGGGGATCGGCCGAGTCAATGGCCTCGAGTGCGTGATTGTCGCTAATGACGCGACGGTGAAGGGCGGCACCTATTACCCGATCACGGTCAGGAAGCACCTGCGCGCGCAGGACGTGGCGCTCGAGAATCGCCTGCCCTGCATCTACCTGGTGGACTCGGGTGGTGCGTTCCTGCCACGCCAGGTCGAGGTATTTCCGGACCGCGAGCACTTCGGCCGGATCTTCTACAACCAGGCGCAGATGTCGGCGCTGGGGATACCGCAGCTCGCCGTGGTCATGGGTTCGTGCACCGCAGGCGGCGCCTACGTGCCGGCGATGTGCGACGAGTCGATCATCGTGCGCGAGCAGGGCACCATTTTTCTGGGCGGACCGCCACTGGTGCAGGCCGCGACCGGCGAACGAGTGGACGCCGAGACGCTGGGCGGCGGCGACGTGCACGCGCGGCAGTCCGGCGTGGTGGACCACCTTGCCGACAACGACGCACATGCGCTGTGGATGGCGCGCCGCCTGGTCACGAGGCTCAATCGCACCGGTTCCCGTCCACCACCCTCAACCGAGCGCCAGCCGATCTATGCCGCGGACACGCTCTACGGAGTCGTGCCGCGCGACACGCGGCATCCGTACGACGTACGCGAGGTGATCGCGCGGCTCGTGGACGCATCCGAGTTCGACGAGTTCAAGGCGCTCTACGGCACGACGCTCGCCTGCGGCTTCGCCAGCATAGGTGGATACCCGGTAGGGATCATCGCGAACAACGGCGTGCTGTTCTCCGAGTCGGCGTTGAAGGGCGCGCACTTCGTGGAGCTGTGCAATCGCCGGCGCGTGCCGCTGGTGTTCCTGCAGAACATTACGGGCTTCATGGTGGGTCGCAAGTACGAGGCCGGTGGAATCGCGCGCGATGGCGCGAAAATGGTGACCGCCGTGGCCTGCGCCTCGGTGCCGAAGTTCACGGTCGTGATCGGTGGCTCGTTCGGGGCCGGCAACTATGCGATGTGCGGGCGCGCCTACGGTGGCCGTTTCCTGTGGAGCTGGCCGAATTCGCGAATCTCGGTCATGGGAGGTGAGCAGGCAGCGACCGTGCTCGCAATCGTGCGCCGCGAGGGCGCGGAGCGCCGCGGCACGGACTGGCCCGCGGCCGAGGAGAAATCGTTCCGTGAGGAAATCCAGGCGCAGTACGACGCGCAGGGGCACCCCTATTACGCGAGCGCACGGCTCTGGGACGACGGCGTGATCGATCCGGCGGATACGCGCGAGGTGCTCAAGCTGGCGCTTGCGGCCTCGACCTGCCGGCCGGACGAGGGCGAGGCCCCCTACGGCATCTTCAGGATGTAGCGAACCATGATCGACAGCCTGCTGATTGCCAACCGCGGCGAGATCGCCTGCCGGGTCATCCGTACCGCCCGGCGCCTCGGCATGCGCACGATCGCGGTGTTTTCGGAGGCCGATCGCGGTGCACTGCATACGCGCCTCGCCGACGAGGCGCTGCTGGTCGGTCCCGCGGCAGCGCGCGAGAGCTACCTGGACATGGCCCGGATCCTGGATGCGGCGCGCGCGACGCGCGCGAGCGCAATCCACCCGGGCTACGGCTTCCTGTCCGAGAACGCCGCATTCGCCCGTGCGTGCCGCGAGGCCGGCATCGTTTTCGTCGGTCCGCCCGAGGACGCGATCCTGCGCATGGGTTCGAAGAGCGAGGCGCGGCAGCTGATGGCGGCTGCGGGCGTCCCGGTGCTGCCAGGCTACGACGGGGACGACCAGTCCGCGGCGCGACTCGAGCGCGAGGCACGGAGTCTCGGCTTCCCGCTGCTCATCAAGCCGACGGCCGGCGGCGGCGGCAAGGGCATGAGGATCGTGCGCGAGGCCGCTGACTTCGCTGAGGCTCTGGCGGGCGCGCGGCGCGAGGCCGCGAAGTCGTTTGGCGATGAGCGAGTGCTGCTCGAACGCTTCGTCGACAAGGGCAGGCACGTGGAGATCCAGGTCTTCGCCGACTCGTTCGGCGCGGCCGTGCACCTGTTCGAGCGCGACTGCTCGCTGCAGCGCAGGCACCAGAAAGTCATCGAGGAAGCTCCGGCACCCGGAATCGGCGAGCGCACGCGCGACGCGATGGGCGCTGCCGCGGTGGCTGCCGCGCGCGCGGTCGCTTACCAGGGCGCGGGTACAGTCGAGTTCCTGTACGACGGACGCGATTTCTATTTCCTGGAGATGAACACGCGGCTGCAGGTCGAGCATCCTGTCACGGAGATGATCACTGGCCTCGATCTTGTCGAGTGGCAGCTGAGAGTGGCGGCCGGCGAGCGCCTGCCACTGGCACAGGAGGACATCCGCTGCAGCGGACACGCGGTCGAAGCGCGCCTCTACGCGGAGGACCCCGAGCGGGGATTCCTGCCATCCACCGGCCGGCTGCACCGCCTGCGGTTCCCCGAAACGTTGCCCAACGTGCGCGTGGATAGCGGGGTGCGCGAAGGCGACGCGGTGAGCGTGCACTACGACCCGATGATCGCCAAGGTGATCGCCTGGGGACAGGATCGTGGAAGCGCGATAGACCTGCTGCGCAGTGCGCTCGAGAAAACCGAGGTTGACGGAGTGCGCTGCAACGCGCGTTACCTGTGGGAAATCCTCGGTGCCGAGGCGGTCCGGGCGGGCGATGTCAGCACGCGCCTGCTGGAGCAGTCGCTGCAGCCGGTCGGTGAGACCCCGGCCGAGCGTGAGGATGCCTGGCTGCTCGCGGCGGCTGCGCGTCTGGGACCGTCGCAGGATGTCCCCACTGAGCCCGCATCGCCGTGGAGCATACCGGGCGGATTCCGGCTGAATGGCGACCCGGTGGTGCGTTTCTCGCTGCGGATCGATGAAGACAGGCGGAGCCTCAGCCTGCGCGCTGCGGCGGACGGGGTATGGGCCGTCAAGTCGGGCGGCCTGGACCGTGAACTCTGGCTGGCGTCAGGGCGCGGTGGCGATCTCGTCGGCACGATCGACCATTTCCCGGTATCCGCCTACGTGGAAGTCACACCGGCGTCGACCGTAGTGCGCCGCCAGTGCCTGCGTTTCGAGGTACAGGAAGACGACGGGGCCACGCACCACGCTTCCGCCGAGCACGAGGGCCACCTGAAGGCGCCCATGCCCGGGCACGTACTGGACGTGAGGGCGACGACTGGTGCCCGGGTCAAGGCAGGCGAGGTGCTGGTGGTGCTGGAAGCCATGAAAATGGAGCATTCGCTGGCTGCGCCCTGGGACGGAACAGTGTTGTCCGTGGACGTCAAGCAGGGTGATCGCGTAGAAGAAGGCGCCGAGCTCATAGTGCTGGAGCCTGTCGGGGATGCGCCGCTGCGGCATGCCGCAGCGCAGGAATGACGTCCGATTTGCTAGACTCCGCCGCGGCTCAGGTGACCCGGCTGGACTTGGTCCAGTTGGATGGCCCCGAAGTGTGCTGGTGGAGGATCGAATGCCCGACGGGGCCGTGCTCGAAGCTCGAGCGATTAACGCGTGGCGTGGTGACAGGCACATCCTGAGGGACGTGTCTTTCGTGCTGCGCGCCGGCGAATTCCTGAAGATCACGGGACCGAATGGCGTCGGAAAGACGACGCTGCTGCGCGTGATTTGCGGCCTGCTGCCTGCGGAGAGCGGCGAACTGGACTGGTGCGGCCAGCCGGTGCGCGATTGCCGCGATGAATTCCACTCGCAGCTGGCCTATCTGGGTCATCCCAATTCGCTGAAGGCCGACCTGACGGCTCGCGAAAACCTGAAGTTCCTGGCCGGGCTGCGCCAGGACCTCACGACCCGGGACGTTGACGGCGCGCTTGAGCGTGTCGGCATCCTGTCCCGCGGCGACCTGCCCGCTCGCTCGCTGTCCGCGGGCCAGAAGCGTCGGCTGGCGCTGGCCCGCCTGCTGCTCGCCGAGGCCTCGTTGTGGGTACTCGACGAGCCCGTGACCAACCTCGACAGCGCCGGCGTCTCGCTGGTGGAGGAGCTGGTGCAGGAGCACGTCAGTCACGGCGGCCTGGCGCTCGCGGCCGCGCACCAGCGGCTGCTGGACGATTCGCCGAGCCTGCGCCGGCTGGAGCTCAGCTGATGCGCCGCGCCTCCACTGCGTCCGCCGCCAAGCTGGTGTTCTTCAGGGACATGACCCTGGCCTGGCGACGCTGGGACGAGGTTGCCCAGCCGCTCATCTTCTACGTGGTCGTGACGACACTCTTTCCGCTGGCCACGACCCCCGACCTGAACCAGCTGCGGACCATCGCCGGTGGGGTGGTTTGGGTGGCGGCGCTCCTCTCGTCGTTGCTCGCATTGGAATCATTGTTCCGTTCCGATGTCGAAGACGGCACGATGGAACAGTGGGTACTGTCAGGCCAGCCCCTGGGCTGGCTGCTGCTGGCCAAGGTGGCCGGACATTGGGTGATAACCGGCCTGCCGCTGGTCCTGGTGTCCCCGATCGTTGGCACTGCACTCGGCCTGCCTTACGAGGCCTGGGGAACGCTGGTGCTGTCGCTGCTGCTCGGCACCCTGACGCTCAGCGTCCTGGGCGGCATCGGCGCAGGACTGACGGTTGGCGTGCGGCGGGGGAGCGTGCTGCTGTCGCTGCTGGTGCTGCCGCTGGCGATGCCGTTGCTCATATTCGGCTCGCGCGCGGTCACCATGACCATGGATGGCGATTCGCCGGCGGGGCCCCTGCAACTGCTCGCCGCGATCTTCTTCCTGGTGCTGAGCCTCGGGCCGCTGGCGATGTCCGCGGCGATCAGGATCAGCGTCGAAAACTGAACAAACTTTACAGGTATACGTCAAAGGACCCATATGTGGACATGGATTCATAAATTCGGCTCGCCGCCGCACGCATACCGGCTGCTCGACCGGCTGGCGCCGTGGTTCGGCTGGCCGGCGCTTGCGCTGATCCTGCTCGCCACCTGGTGGGGCCTGGTCAAGGCGCCGGCCGACTACCAGCAGGGCGACGCCTTCCGGATCCTGTACGTCCACGCCCCGAGCGCATGGATGTCTATGTTTGGCTACGTGGTCATGGCCGCCGCGGCTGCCATCGGACTCATCTGGCGGATCAAGCTTGCACATGCTGCCGCGGCGGCCGTTGCGCCGATCGGCGCATCGTTTGCCTTCCTGGCGCTGGCCACGGGCTCCATCTGGGGTAAGCCGATGTGGGGCACCTGGTGGGTCTGGGACGCGCGGCTCACGTCCGAGTTGATCCTGCTGTTTCTGTACCTCGGCTACATGGCGCTGCGCTCGTCGTTCGACGAGGCGCAGCGCGCGGACCGCGCGAGCGCCGTGCTGGCGATCGTGGGCGTGATCAACGTCCCCATCATTCACTATTCCGTGAAGTGGTGGTCCACGCTGCACCAGGCCGCTAGCGTGACGAAGTTTGACAAACCGTCGATCGCCCTGCCGATGCTGATTCCGCTGTTCATCATGATGGCCGGGTTCCAGCTCTATTTCGGCTGGTTGGTCTGCCGGCGACTCAGGGCCGAGATCCTGCGCCGCGAGCGTAATGCGTCGTGGCTAAACGAAGCGAGTTAAAACATGGACTTACGTGATTTTCTTGATATGGGTGGTTATGGCGGGTTCGTCTGGACCTCTTACGGCCTGACGGCACTCGTGCTGGTGCTCAACTGGACATCGGCGCGCCGCAGCGAGGCCGAACAGAAACTCCTGGCCCAGCGCAGGACGACTACGAACAAGGAGAACCGGATATGACACCGCGTCGGAAGCGAATGCTGACGGTGGCCGCCATCCTGGTCGGGGTGGGCATTGCCACGACTTTTGCACTGCAGGCTTTCCAGAAGAACCTGCTCTATTACTACAGCCCGTCGCAGATAAAGTCGGGAGAGGCGCCTGCGACCCGCTCGTTCCGCGTCGGCGGGCTGGTCGAGGACGGCAGCCTCAAGCGCGAGCCGGGCAGCCTCGAGGTGCATTTCGTTCTGACGGATTTCGCCGAGGAAACGGTGGTCAGCTACACGGGCGTCCTGCCCGACCTGTTTCGCGAGGGGCAGGGCGTGATCGCGCGCGGCAAGCTCCAGCCCGACGGGACGTTCATTGCCGAAGAGGTGCTCGCCAAGCATGACGAGAATTACATGCCGCCCGAGGTCAAGGACAGCTTGAAGCCTCACGCCGCGTCGGCGCAGGAAAGCACCTGAGCGCGCCGCGCCAGGGGAGGATCCGATGATTGTAGAACTGGGTCTTTTTTCGCTCATCATCGCCGTGCTGCTCTCCATTGGGCAGGCGTGGTTCGGCCTCGCGGGTGCCGCCTTCGGCAACCGGCGCTGGATGGCGGCCGCCCGACCGGCGGTCGCAGGGCAATGGGTGTTCGTCGTGATGTCGTTCGCGGCGCTGTGCTGGGCGTTCTACAAGAACGACTTCTCGGTGCTGTACGTGGCCTCGAACTCCAACTCGGCGCTGCCGACGTTCTACCGGTTCACGGCTGTCTGGGGCGCGCACGAGGGTTCGCTGCTGCTCTGGGCGCTGGCGCTGTCCACCTGGTCGGTGGCGGTCGGCGCATTCAGTCGTAACCTGCCGGAGACCTTTGCCGCACGCGTGCTCGGCGTGCTCGGCGTGGTGAGCATCGGCTTCCAGCTCTTCATCCTGCTCACCTCGAGTCCGTTCGAGCGCCTGCTGCCCGCGGCGCTGGACGGCCGGGACCTGAACCCGCTGCTGCAGGATCCCGCGCTCGCGATCCATCCGCCGATGCTCTACATCGGCTATGTCGGGTTCGCGGTCGCGTTCGCGTTTGCGGTCGCGGCGCTGCTCGAAGGGCGTCTCGACGAAGCCTGGGCCCGGTGGACGCGCCCGTGGACCACGATCACCTGGATGTTCCTGACGATTGGCATCGCGCTCGGCAGCTGGTGGGCGTACTACGAACTCGGCTGGGGCGGCTGGTGGTTCTGGGACCCGGTCGAGAACGCCTCGTTCATGCCGTGGCTGGTCGGCACGGCACTGATCCATTCGCTGGCGGTGACGGAGAAGCGCGGTCTCTTCAAGAGCTGGACCCTGCTGCTCGCGATCATTGCCTTCTCGCTGAGCCTGCTCGGCACGTTCCTGGTGCGCTCGGGCGTGCTGGTGTCGGTGCACGCATTCGCCAGCGATCCGAGCCGAGGCTTGTTCATCCTGGCGTTCCTCAGCGTCTGCATCGGCGGTTCGCTGGCGCTGTTTGCCTGGCGTGGGCCGGCGTTGCGCGCGAAAGGCGGATTCGCGGTCGTGTCGCGCGAGTCGTTCATCCTGTTCAACAACCTGCTGCTGCTGGTGTCTGCGGGCCTGATCCTGATCGGCACGCTCTATCCGCTGTTCCTGGACGCGCTGAACCTGGGCAAGATCTCGGTCGGTCCGCCGTATTTCGACACGGTGTTCCTGATACCGATGATTCCCCTGCTGTTACTGCTGGCCGTCGGCATGCATTCCGGATGGAAAAAGGCGAAGTTCGAGAACATGAAGCAGCCGCTGGTGGTGATGTTCGTCGCATCGCTGGCGCTCGGCATCCTGATATCGACCTTCGCATACGGCGACTTCCGCATCATGACCTGCGTGGGGCTGACGGCTGGCCTGTGGGTCATCATGTCGTCGCTGTACGAACCTGTGCAGCGCCTGCGTCGCAGGCAGTCGCTGTCGCCGGGCGTGCTGGGCATGACGATCGCGCACATCGGCGTCGGCCTGTTCGCGATCGGCGTGTCGGTCACGCAGTCCTACAAGATCGAGAAGGACATCGCGCTGAGCCCCGGGCAGAGTGTCACGCTGCACGGCTACGACTTCGCGTTCAAGGGTTCGCGCATGGCGCCCGGCCCGAACTACCAGGCAATCGAGTCCGAGATCGTGATCAGCCGCAACGGCAAGGAAGTCGCAACGCTGCACCCGCAGAAGCGCACTTATCTGGTCCAGCGCAGCCCGATGACCGAGGCCGGCATCGAGGTGGACTGGAATCGCGACCTGTTCGTGGCCATGGGCGAGGACCTGGGGAACGGCGCCTGGAGCATGCGTCTGCAGTACAAGCCGATGGTCCGGTTCATCTGGCTCGGGGCGCTGGTCATGGCGCTCGGCGGCATCATCGCCATTACCGATCGCCGCTATCGAACCCGGCGCGAAGCCGCCAGCGAGCGGGTCGTTGCCAGCGGCGCGGCGCCGGCGCGCTGACCGGGGGACGAGACAGATGTGGAAGTTTCTGGTTCCGCTCGGCCTGTTCGCCGTACTCGGCGTGTTCCTGTTCGTAGGACTGCAGCGCGACCCGTCCTATGTGCCTTCGCCGTTGATCGGGAAGCCTGCACCGGAGTTCAGCCTGCCGAGCCTCTACGACCCCAACTACCCGGTGTCGAGCAAGGAACTCCAGGGCAAGCCCTGGGTGCTGAACGTCTGGGGCACCTGGTGTGGCGGCTGCCGCCAGGAGCATCCGGTGCTGATGGAAATCGCAAGACGGGGCGAGATCCCGCTGATCGGACTCGACTGGAAGGACGACAGCGCCGCCGCACAGCAATGGCTGAGTGAGCTTGGCGATCCCTACGCAGCCGTTGCCGCCGACGTCGTCGGGCGCACCGCGATCGACTGGGGCGTGTACGGCGCACCCGAGACCTTTCTGATCAGTGCCGACGGGATCGTGCTCTACAAGCACATTGCGCCGATGACGATGGAGGTCTGGATGAAGGAATTCCTGCCGCGCATCGAAGCCGCCGAGGCGGCAAATGGGGGACAGACGTGACCAGGACTCTTCGTGTGCTGCTGCTTGCACTCACGCTGGCGTGGGCAGGCGGTGCGCTGGCGATCGACACCGAGCGCGCGTTCGACGATCCGGCCCTGCAGGCGCGCTATGAGCACATCACCCGCGAATTGCGCTGCCTGGTTTGCCAGAACGAGACGATTGCGGACTCCAATGCGACGCTGGCCCAGGACC
>JALHTE010000024.1 GCA_022865595.1 Steroidobacteraceae bacterium
GTACGGGCCGAGGAGCGCGACCCGTCCCTGGGCACCCAGGCCATCGAGGCCTGCGCGGACCGGGCGCCGAGCATCGCCACTGATTCTCACCGGCGGCTGCTGGTGTCCCGGACCATCCGGCTCAGGAATGCCTCGTCGTGACCACGGGGCTCACCTCGTCACCGCCGGGCGGCGGCCCGATGCACCGCCAGCGCGGAGTCGTGCTTGCCATCACCCTGATCCTGGTCATGGTGCTGTCACTGCTCGGCACCGCCGGCCTCGTGACGTCCGTGCTCGAACTCAGGATGGCGGCCAACGCCCAGTACCAGGCTCGTGCTTTCGCAGCAGCTGAGTTTGCAATCGAACAGGCGATTCACACGCCAGGGCTTGCGACCTCGATCAGCTACGCGAGTCCGCTGGTGGTGCCAGCCTCGGGTGCCGCGCCCGCGGTTCCCGGATCGCCGCCAGACTCGTACAGCTACCAGGTGTACTTCGACACTGCTACGGATCCAGTGTCCGGGGGCGAGGCCGTCGAAGGACTTCGCGCCTACCACTTCGTGGTCGAGGCAACCGGCATGTCCTCACGCGGCGCGACCGACTCCCACGTGCAGGGTTTCTACGTGCTCGGCCCTGAGACCCCGCCCGCGACCATCACGCCGCCCGCCTGCGCGCCGGATTGCAGCGACCCCTCGATCTACGCGCCGGTGCGCACATTCTGGTTGCAGCGCGATGCCGAGTAGCACGGCAAGTGCAATTCCCGGCGCCCGGCCGGTATCGGCAGGCCTGCAAGCCTGCACGGGCGCAGGGTTCACCCTGGTCGACCTGGTCGCGGCGCTTGCAATCGTGGCCTTGCTTGCCTGTGTCGCGGTCCCGAGTTACCGCGCCGAGCTGGCGCGAACACGTCGCGCCGATGCGCGCGCCGCACTTCTCTCTCTTGCGGCGGCCGAGGAAAGCTTTCACACCACCTGCAACGCCTACGCCAGCGTGCTGGACGACACCACTGAATCGTCTTGTGAAGAATCGCGCCTGAGATTCCCGGGCAGCGCTGGACAAGGCGCCTATTCGCTCGAGGTCACGTCCGCGGACACGGCGGCCTGGGCTGCATTGGCGACGGTCCTCGCCGGCGGACCGCAGCAGGCGGACACGCGCTGCCGGGCGCTGGGACTCACGAGCACGGGCAACAGGACTGCCAGGACGGCGGATGGCGCCGCCAACAACGCCGAGTGCTGGACCCGCTAGCGACCTTTTCGCAGTTCGCGCGGCAGCGCGAACACGACGCTTTCCTCGCGACCGACGACTTCGGTGGCATCCACGCCACCCCATTCGCGAAGTCGCGCCACGACGCGCTGGACCAGCAGTTCCGGCGCCGAGGCGCCCGCGGTCACACCCACGCATTCCTTGCCCTCGAACCAGTCCCGTTCGAGGTCATCGGGCCCGTCCACGAGGAAACCGGGAATTTCCGCCTTTTCGGCGATCTCGCGCAGGCGGTTCGAGTTGGAACTTGCCTGCGAACCAACGACGACCACGACGTCGCACTGGCTGACGAGAGTCTTCACCGCGTCCTGGCGG
This sequence comes from Steroidobacteraceae bacterium, assembly GCA_022865595.1. Taxonomy (GTDB): domain Bacteria; phylum Pseudomonadota; class Gammaproteobacteria; order Steroidobacterales; family Steroidobacteraceae; genus RPQJ01. Next base: position 1,549 of record JALHTE010000024.1, read on the forward strand.
TTCTGCGTCGCGTAGCAGATGTCTTCCTTGCGCGGAGTGGTGAGCGTCGGGAAACGCAGCTTCAATGCGTCGAGCACGTCGGCAGTGTCGTCGACCGAGAGCGTAGTCTGCGTGACCACGCCCACGCGCGACGGATCACGCACCGCGAGGGAGTCCACGTCCGACACGTCCTCGACGAGGCTGATGCTCCCGCCGTTCACCTCGTCGAACTGCCCCATGGTACCCTCGACCTCCGGGTGACCTGCGTGCCCGATCAGGATCACCTCGCGCCCATCGCGCGCAAAGCGAACCACCTCCATGTGCACCTTGGTCACCAGCGGGCAGGTTGCGTCGAACACGCGAAGATCGCGCCGTCGCGCCTCGTCCTTCACGGCACGCGACACGCCGTGCGCGCTGAATATCACCGTCGCGCCGTCCGGGACCTCGTCGAGTTCCTGCACGAACACCGCACCGAGGCTCCGCAGGCGGTCCACGACGAAGCGGTTGTGCACGACCTCGTGCCGGACGTAGATCGGCGCGCCAAACAGTTCAATGGCGCGCTCGACGATGTCGATGGCGCGGTCCACCCCGGCGCAGAAGCCGCGTGGATTGGCGAGGAGGATCTTCATCCTGTTCCCTGCCCGGCTAATTCCGCTTTTCGCGGAACGCGTCGAAGATCATCAGCGCGGCCCCGATCGTGATCGCGCTGTCGGCAATATTGAATGCCGGGAAATACGACGCGCCCCAGTGGGCGTGGATGAAGTCGACCACGTAGCCGTGGATCACGCGGTCGATCACGTTACCGATCGCGCCGCCGAGGATCAGCGAGAGCGAGAGCGGCAGCAGCTTGTCGCCGCGCGGTGCCCGCCAGATCCACACGACCAGCAGCACGCTCATGGCCAGTCCGAGGCCTATGAAGAACGGACGCTGCCAGCCCGACGCACCGGCCAGCATGCTGAACGCCGCGCCGGTGTTGTGCAGCAGCGTGAAATCGAGCACCGGGAGGACTTCCACGCGCTCGTAGAGATCGAAAAACCGTGTGACCAGGAACTTCGTCGCCTGGTCGAGGCCCACTACCGCGAGCGACAGCCAGAGCCAGGCAGCCGGGTGCGTACGCTGCACGGGTGCCGTCCCGGGCGGAGCGCCGGGCGCGCCGGCGGCCGACGTCGCGCCAGGGCTGACGTCATGCGAGGGAGTACCGGGCTCGCCTGTCATTGCCACCTAGGCGTACCTCCGCGTTTCACCTGGACCATCCACATTTGACGCGCAGCGCGCGCAAAGTTCCGGGTGCGCGGCCACGCTTCCGACGTCGGCACGCTTGTGCCAGCAACGCACGCACTTCGGCGCCGTGGAGGCATGCACCTGCAGCCAAAGGCCCTCTGCGCCCTCGATTTCCGCCGCGACCGCGGCTTGCGGCCGCTCGACGGCCGGATGGACGTGGGCCTCGGACGTGATCAACACGAAACGCAGCTCCTCACCCACCTGCTCCAGCGCCCGGAGTGTGGCAGGCTCGGCGTAAATGTCGACGACGGCGTCGAGCGGCGCGCCGATCTCGCCAGCCACCCGCAATCGCTCCAGCTCGCGCAACACCGCGCCTCGGACCTCGAGCAGCCTTGGCCAGTCGATGGGCGCCGGATCGGCCGGCATTGCCGGCAGCTCGGCCCAGGTCGAGTGGAAAACAGACTCGGCGCGCTCGCCCGGCATCAGCCGCCAGATTTCCTCGGCCGTGAATGACAGGATCGGCGCCAGCCAGCGCACCATCGCCTCGGCAATCAGCCACATCGCCGTCTGCGCGGAACGGCGCGGCATGCCCGCCGCCGGCGTCGTGTACAGGCGGTCCTTGATGACGTCGAGGTAGAAGCCGCCGAGGTCCACCACGCAGTAGTTGTGCACCTTCTGGTAGATCAGGTGGAAGTTGTAGTCGCGATACGCGGCGACGAGCTCCTGCTGCAGCGCCTGCGTCCTCGCAAGCGCCCAGCGGTCGAGCGCCAGCATCTCGCCGGTCGGCACGGAATCCACCGCAGGGTCGAAGCCCGCCATGTTGCCGAGCAGGAAGCGCACGGTGTTGCGGATGCGACGATAGGAATCCGACATTCGCTTCAGGATTTCGTCGGAGACGCTGATCTCGTTGGCGTAGTCGGTAGAGGCAACCCACAGCCGGAGCACGTCAGCGCCGAGCGTGCTGACCACCTTCTGCGGCAGCACGACGTTGCCGAGCGACTTCGACATCTTGCGGCCCTTCTCGTCCACGGTGAATCCGTGGGTGAGCACGCCCTTGTAAGGCGCGTGGCCCTTCTGCGCCACCGAGGTGAGCAGCGAGCTGTGGAACCAGCCGCGATGCTGGTCCGAACCCTCGAGGTAGAGATCCGCGGGCGTGCGGATCTCGGGGCGGCTCTGCGACACACAGTGGTGCGAGAGGCCAGAGTCCATCCAGACGTCCATGATGTCCGGCACTTTCTCGTAGTGCTCGGTATCAGGACCAAGCAGGCTCGCTGCGTCGAGGTCGAACCACGCATCGATGCCGTCCTTCTCGACCAGCGCGGCGACTCGATCGATGAGCGCCGGTGTGTCGGGGTGCGGCTCGCCGGTTTCCTTGTGCGCGAAGATCGCGAGCGGCACGCCCCAGGTACGCTGCCGCGAAATGCACCAGTCAGGCCGGCCCTCGATCATGCTGTAGATGCGCTGCTCGCCCCAGGCGGGCGTCCATTCGACCTTGCCGATTTCCTCGAGCGCCTTCGCCCGCAGTCCCGCCTGCTCCATGCTGATGAACCACTGCGGCGTGGCTCGGAAAATCACCGGCGACTTGTGGCGCCAGCAGTGTGGGTAGCTGTGGCGGTAGGCCACGTGATGCAGCAACGCGCCTTTCTCGCCCAGCACCTCGACGACGTGCTTGTTCGCGTCGAATACCTTCTCGCCGGCGAAGATCGGCGTCGAGGGCAGGAAGCGTCCGTCGCCGCCGACCGGATTGTCCACGGTGAGGCCGTACCTGCGGCCGACCACGAAATCGTCCTGGCCGTGGCCAGGCGCCGTGTGCACCGCACCAGTGCCGCTCTCCAGCGTGACGGGCTCGCCGAGCACCACGGGCACGACGCGGTCGTAAAATGGGTGCCGAAGCGAAAGGCCTTCGAAGGCAGCGCCTTTCGCACGCCCGAGCTCACGCGACGACGTCACACCTGCACGCTCGAGCACCGCTGGCGCGAGTTCGGAGGCGAGCAGCAGCAGTTCCTCGCTGTCGCCTGATTGCACCGCATGGAGCGAGTAGTCGAATTCCGGGTGCAGCGCGACCGCCTGGTTGGCGGGCAAGGTCCACGGCGTCGTGGTCCAGATCACGACACTGGCACGCCCGGGCGGAAGGTCCGTAAGGCCCAGTCGCCGTGCGAGATCAGCGAGATCCACGGCTTCAAAGCGCACGTCGATCGACGGCGAGGTACGCTCCTCGTATTCGACCTCGGCCTCGGCCAGCGCCGAGCGACAGTCCAGGCACCAGTGCACGGGCTTGAAGCCCTTGTACAGGTGGCCGTTGCGGATGATCTGCGCGAAGGCCCGCAGCTGGTCGGCTTCGTAGCGTGGCGCAAGCGTCAGGTATGGGTTCGCCCAGTCGCCCATGACGCCCAGGCGGATGAAGTCGCTGCGCTGCACGTCCACCTGGCCCATCGCGTATTCACGACACGCCTGGCGGAAGGCCTTTGCGTCAAGCGCCTTCGCGTCGCGGCCGCGTGTCTTTTCCACCTGGTGCTCGATCGGCAGGCCGTGGCAGTCCCAGCCCGGCACATATGGAGCGTCGTAACCGTCGAGGCCCCGCGCCTTGACGATGATGTCCTTCAGTACCTTGTTGACGGCATGGCCGATGTGGATCGCACCGTTCGCATACGGCGGGCCGTCGTGCAGGATGTACTTCGGCCGCTCTGCCGCGATGGCCCGCAGCTTCTCGTAGGTCGCGCGCTCTTCCCACCAGGCGAGCATCTCCGGCTCGCGGCGCGCGAGATCGGCCTTCATGGGGAAGGCGGTCGCGGGAAGGTTGAGGGTCTGTTTGTAGTCGGCCATCTGGAAGCTGGGAACGCGTGTGGTAGGTGTGTCTGGCAGGCGGAGAACAGCGAATTTTGCAGCAATGACCCGACTTACTCCAGAAATTGCGGCAAGAGTCCGCTTTACTGCGGAAAAAGCCGGCAGCAGCACCGCTAGATGCCGAGAACCTCGCGGGCCGCGGCAGCATCGACGTGCATCTGCTCGACCAGCGCATCGAGTGACTCGAACCGCCGCTCGTCGCGCAGTCGCTGCACGAAGTCCACGTCGAGGTAGCGGCCGTACAGGTCGCCGTCGAAGTCGAAGATGTGCACCTCGAGCAGTGGCTCGGTGCCGTTGATGGTGGGCCGGGTGCCGAGACTCACGACCGCAGGGTGATCGACCAGGCCCGCTCCGGACACACGCACCGCAAAGACACCCCACAGCGGCACGACCTTGCGGTGCAGGGCCAGGTTGGCCGTCGGGTACCCGAGCTTGCGGCCGAGCTGCTGGCCGCGGCGAACCCGGCCAGCCATCCGGTACGGGCGCCCAAGCAGCCTGCGCGCCCGCTCGAGGTCGCCCCGCTCCAGCGCCTCGCGGACCAGCGAACTCGACACGCGCTCGCCCTCGAGCAGGAACTGCCCGACCTCCTCCACCTCGAATCCGTGCTCTACACCAGCGGCGCGTAGCGTCTCGATATTTCCCTCGCGGCGCCGCGCAAAGTGGAAATCGTGGCCGACGACGAGGTGCCGCGCACCAAGCCCGCGCACCAGCAGCCGGTCGACAAATTCCGCCGCGCCCATGCCCTGCATGCGCCTGTCGAAGCCAAGGACCACCATGCGATCAACCCCGTAGAGCGGCAGTGCCTCGACTTTCTCGCGCAGTCTCATCAGGCGCGCGGGGGCAGAGTCGCCCTCGAAGAATTCCCTTGGCGTCGGCTCGAAGGTCACCACGGTTGCCGGCACCGCGAGCCTGCGGGAATGCGCGACCAGCGTAGCCAGCATGTGCTGGTGACCGCGATGCACGCCGTCGTAATTGCCGATAGTCACCACCGAGCCGCGATGCCGCTCGCGCAGGTTGTGCAGGCCCCGGACCAGCTCCATCGCGGTTACCCGCCGCCGGGCGGACGGACCCGCAGGTGCGCGACCCGCAGGCCCAGCACGAAAAGCGTCGCGAAATAGATGGCCGCACCGCCGGCCACCAGCAGCAGGGTCCATTCCATTCGCTCGAGCGTTCGCATCGCCATCCACCGCTCGGTATCCCCGGCGACGGTCCACAGGAAGATTCCCATCAACACGTTGCCGACGAACACCTGGACCAGCATCCGGCGCCAGCCCGGCGCATGGTGCAGGACCTGCGCGTTGCGCAGTCCGCGGTAGAGCATCGTTGCGTTGTACCAGGCGGAAATGCCGATGTTCAGCGCCAGCAACGCGTGCAGCCCGGGCTTGTTGCCGTAGAAGGCGAGCGGCAGCACGATCACCAGGTTCAGCAGCATGTTTATCGCCAGCGCGCGCACCCCGATCTTCATCGGCGTGCGCGTGTCCTGGCGCGCGTAGAAGCCGGGCGCCAGGACCTTGACCAGGCTGAAACCCATCAGCCCCGTTGCGAAGGCAACCAGCGCGAGCGAGGACATGCGCACGTCCTCGGCGTTGAACTCCCCGTAGTGGAAGATCGTCACCGTCAGCGGCCCGGCCAGCACCATCAGCGCTACCGTCGCCGGCGCGACGATGACGATGGTGAGCCTGAGCGCCCAGTCCAGCGTCGCCGAGAAGTGCTCGACCGACTCCTGGGCGTGGTGCGCGGCGAGGCCCGGCAGCATCACCGTCGCCAGCGCGACGCTGAACACGCCGAGCGGGAATTCCATCAACCGATCGGCGTAGTAGAGCCAGGAGATGCTGCCCGTGACCAGGAATGAAGCGATCAGCGTGTCGAGCAGCAGCGCCACCTGCGAGACCGACGAGCCGAAGATCGCCGGCAGCATCAGCTGGCTGATTTTTTTCACGCCCGCGTGATCCCAGCGCCAGCGCGGGCGGCGCAACAGGCCCATGCGTATCAGCGACGGCAACTGGAACACGAGCTGCACTACGCCGGCGACGAACACCCCGATCGCCAGCACGACGCCGGGTCGCTCGAATCGCGGCGCGAGCCATGCCGCGAACACGATCATCACCAGGTTCATCAGCGTGGACATCAGCGCCGGGACGCTGAATCGCTTGTAGCTGTTCAGCACGCCCGCGGCGAGCGACGCAAGCGAGATGAAGAGCAGGTACGGGAACGTCCAGCGCAACATGTCGACCGTGAGGTCGAACTTGCCGGCGTCGGCGTGGAATCCGGGCGCGAACAGCAGCACGAACAGCGGCGCGGCAACGATGCCCACGATCGTCACGACCGCCATGAACCAGGCCATGGTGCCCATGGCGCCGTCGACCAGTTCACGGACCTCGTCGTGGCTGCGCTGGACCTTGTACTCGGAGACCACCGGGACGAAGGCCTGCGAGAACGCGCCCTCGGCGAACAGCCGCCGCATGAAGTTCGGAATCTTGAACGCGACCAGGAACGCGTCCATCAGGACGCCCGCACCGAACATCCGCGAATAGACCATGTCGCGCAGCAGGCCGGTGACCCTGGACAACAGGGTCAGGCCGCCGACGATGCTCGTGCTGCGGAAAAAGCCGCTCACGCGGGGGTCCCGGCGGCTTTTGCGGCAGGTAACTTCGGGCTGGGGTTCATGCGGGGCGAACTATAGCCGGGGACATCCGCCCGGGGAGGGCAAAATAGGGGAATGTCCCCTATTCCTCTTGACCTAACGGGGCTTCCCCACCAAAATACGCGGCTCTTTGACTGACCTCGCCGGCCAATTGCCGGCCCGCAGGAGACCGATTCCGTGGCGAACATCAAGTCCGCAGAAAAACGCGCAAAGCAGGCCGTCAAGCGACGTGCCCACAACATGGCCGCACGCTCGCGGCTGCGCAGCTCCATCAAGAAGGTGCTGAACGCCATTGGCGCCGGTAACAAGGACGACGCTGCCACGGCTCTCAAGGCCGCCCAGCCGGTGATCGACACGATGGTGTCCAAGGGCATCATCCACGCGAACAAGGCCGCCCGGCACAAGCGCGAGCTGAATTCCAAGGTGAAGGCGCTGGCCGCGAAGTAATCGCCCCCCCGCCTGAACCCATGAAAAAGCCGGCCTCGAGCCGGCTTTTTCATGTGTGCTCACTCCTCGTCCGAAGGACCTGCCTCTTCCCGGGCTCGCTCCTCGGCCGCGACCTCGTCGAGCCGGCGCATCACAGCCTGGCAGAGTTCGCGGGTGCCGGTGCGCGTGACGCCCGACATGCGGAACACCGGACCCTTCCAGCGCAGCCGCCGCACGATCTCCTTGCAGCGTTTTTCCGCCTCCGCCGGCGGCATCAGGTCGATCTTGTTCAGCACCAGCCAGCGTTCGCGCGATGCGAGTTCGGGGCTGAACTTCTTCACCTCCGCCGCGATCGCGCGCGCATCGACAACCGGATCGGCCTCCGGGTCAGGCGGCGCGATGTCGACCAGGTGCAGCAGCAGGCGCGTGCGCTGCAGGTGCTTCAGGAAACGGATGCCGAGCCCCGCGCCCTCGGCCGCGCCCTCGATCAGGCCGGGGATGTCGGCCATCACGAAGCTCTTGTGCTCGCCCACGTATACGACGCCGAGGTTCGGGTGCAGCGTGGTGAACGGGTAGTCGGCGACCCTGGGCCGCGCGGCCGACACCACGCTGATCAGCGTGGACTTGCCGGCGTTGGGCAGCCCAAGGAGCCCTACGTCGGCGATCACCTTGAGTTCCAGCCGTAGCTCGCGCTTCTCGCCCGGATACCCGGGCGTAGCCTTGCGCGGCGTGCGGTTGGTGCTGCTCTTGAAGCGCTGGTTGCCGAGCCCGCCCTGGCCGCCCCGGGCCACCAGGATGCGGTCACCGCCGTGCGCCAGGTCGCCGAGCGTCTCGTCGGTGTCCACGTCGTAGATGACCGTGCCGACGGGCACGACCACCTCGAGATCCTCGCCGCCGCGGCCGCTGCAGTCGGCACTGCCACCCGGCTCGCCGTTCTTCGCCTTGAAGGTGCGCTGGTAGCGGAAGTCCGCGAGCGTGTTCAGCTCCGGGTCGGCAACGATGTGGATACTGCCACCCGCGCCGCCGTCACCGCCGTCCGGGCCGCCGAACGGTATGAACTTCTCGCGCCGAAAGCTCACCATGCCGCGACCGCCGTTGCCGGCCTGGACCTTGATCGTGGCTTCGTCGACGAACTTCATTTCTGCGGCTACTGGTGAGCGGAAGTGGGGATAGTGAAGAACAGGATCCCCGGAAAAGCAAAGGCCCCGGGGATGCCGGGGCCTTGCGGGACGCCGGACGGCGCGCGGGATCAGCTGGCCGCGGGCTCGACGAACACGTGCACGCGCTGGTCAATGCCCTTGCGCTTGAACATCACCGTACCGGTGGCGAGCGCGACCAGCGTGTGATCCGTGCCCACGCCGACGTTTTCGCCGGCGCGATACCGGGTGCCGCGCTGCCGGACCAGGATGTTTCCGGCGAGCACCTTCTGGCCGCCGAACTTCTTCAGGCCCAGTCGCTTGCTCTCTGACTCGCGGCCGTTCTTGGTACTGCCGCCTGCCTTTTTATGTGCCATGGCTAGACTCCTTCAGGATCCGGGCTCAGCCCGCGATTCCGGTGATCTTTACTTTGGTGTACTGCTGACGATGCGTGCCCTGCCGCAGGTAGTGCTTGCGGCGGCGAAACTTCACGATCGTCACCTTGTCGGTCTTGCCGTGCGACTGCACTGTGCCGGTGACCTTGCCGCCCTCGACATACGGCTTGCCGATTTTGACGTCAGCGCCCTGGCCAACCATCAGCACCTTGTCGAACTCGATAGCAGCGCCGGGCTCGCCTTCGAGTTTCTCCAACTGGACCACGTCGCCTTCGGCGACACGATACTGCTTGCCGCCCGTCGCAATGACCGCGTACATAACCTTGAATACTCCACAGGGGCCGGGGACAAGCCCCAGCAGAAAGAGGCGGGAGTTTACGGGGCTGGCCCGCCCGAATCAAGCGCTTAGGTGCATGCGGGCATTCCCTAGCCGGGGCCCGCCCGGTACGATGCGCCGTCGATTTTCCATGGGTTAGTGGCGGGAATGCAACTCGAACGAATCAGGGAGCCGGTCGCCGAGGACCTGCGCGGCATCGACCGCGTCATCATCGGGCGCCTGGCCAGCGACGTGGTACTGGTAAACCAGGTGTCCCAGTACATCATCGGGGCCGGCGGCAAGCGCCTGCGGCCCCTCAGCGTGGTGCTGGCCGCGCGGGCCTGCGGCTACCGGGGCGACCAGCACCAGGTCGCCGCAGCCATCATCGAGTTCATCCACACGGCCACCCTGCTCCACGACGACGTCGTCGATGGCTCGGACCTGCGGCGGGGTCGGGAAACCGCGAACCACGTGTTCGGCAACGAGGCGAGCGTGCTGGTGGGCGACTACCTGTACTCGCGCGCCTTCCAGATGATGATCGACCTCGGCGACCTGCGTATCCAGGAGGTCATGGCGAACGCGACCAACACCATCGCCGAGGGCGAGGTGCTGCAGCTGATGAACGCGCACGACCCTGACACGACCGAGCAGCGCTACCTCGACGTCATCTACCGCAAGACGGCCAAGTTGTTCGAGGCTGGCGCGCAGGTTGCCGCGATCGTCGCCGGCGCGCCGCCCGAGATCGAAGCCGCGATGGCGGCCTACGGCCGGCACCTCGGAACTGCGTTCCAGCTGGTCGATGACTCGCTCGATTACAGCGCAGACAAGGCCGAACTCGGCAAGAACATCGGCGACGACCTCGCCGAGGGCAAGCCGACCCTGCCCCTGATCTACGCAATGGCCAACTCTGCGCCCGAGGACACGGCCCGGCTGCGGCAGATAGTCCACGACGGCGGCCTGGACGAGCTGGACACCGTCACCCGGGCGATTGAATCATCGGGGGGGCTTCAGTACACTGCCCGGCTAGCGCGGCGCGAGGCTGACCTCGCCATCGACGCCCTTGGCCGGCTACCCGAGTCGGCGTACCTGGGCTCGCTGCGCGCACTGGCGGATTTCGCGGTCGGTCGTTCGTACTGACCCGGAACCCGGAGATTCGGCGACGGGATGTAGCTCAGCCTGGTAGAGCACTACGTTCGGGACGTAGGAGTCGAAGGTTCAAATCCTTTCATCCCGACCACTCACTGAATTTGACGTAATCACGCAGTGATGCCCCGTAGGGAGCGTCGAGCCGCGACGCTCGGCAAGACGCCCGCTGATTCGTGATCCCGTGCACGCCAGACCCGGACGCATGCGACTAACGTAGCTCGCATCCGTAGCTCGCATCGCGCAGCGGCCCGCGCTTGGCGCGATCGGGCACCGCACAGGCCAATGCATCGGAGACGCTGTGAAATTGCCCGCATCCCTGATTGTTGTCTGCACGCTGCTGCTCGCCGGCTGCTCGTCGACGATGAGCAAGGACGAGTGCCGCACTGTGGACTGGCGCACCATCGGCTACGAGGATGGTGTCGCCGGGCGCTCCGGCCAACAGATCGGGCAGCATCGACGGGCCTGTGCCGAGTATGGCGTCACACCGGACCTCGAGGCCTATCGAGCGGGCCGGGCCGAAGGACTTCGAGAGTACTGCCGGCCGCACAATGGTTACAGAGCTGGCGTAACCGGCGCCGTGTACTACGACGTCTGTCCCGCTGACCTCGCCCCCGCCTTTTTGACAGCGTACGACTCCGGCCACCAACTCTACGTACTTGAGCGTCGCGTCTCCGACACCGACGCCCACATCGAGGCGCGGCGCGCTGAGATCGCGCGTCTACAGGGTGTCGTTACAGGTAATGCTTTCGAATTTATCGGCGAGGGCGCTACCCCGGAACAGCGCACACAGGCCGTGCTCGACACCAAGCAGGCGGCCGAACGCATCGGCCGACTGAACTCTGAGATCAAGGCGCTCGAGCAAGACCGCGTCCGTTACGAACAGGAGCTTGAGACCTACCGCGAAACAGTCGCCGCCACCCGCTAGCGGCGCGACCACCCCGATCAACCAGACGGGGTTTCCCGGAATTGGAATACGGGTGAACCTCAGCCTGTCCTGAGCACGAAAGCAGACGTTGACGAATGTCGCTTAACGGCCAGAAGCAGTCCATCGCCCTATGCCTGGACACGGTCCGATCACCGCGTCGCAGTATCATGTAGACGCGATCGGCCTACGCATGGAGATAGTTTTGACCGACACATCCACTGGTCGGCAGATGCACTGGCAGAAGGTGTATCAGACGAAATCGGCCGACTCAGTAAGTTGGTACAGACCACACCTGGATGTTTCCATCGAATTGCTCGAACAAGCGGGGCTGTCGCGCCAGTCTCGGCTGATTGACATCGGCGGCGGCGCCTCAAGTCTTGTGGACGATCTGCTGGTTCGTGGCCTGAAGGGAGTCACCGTCCTGGATATCTCAAGCGAGGCGCTGGCCATCGCGAAGGCACGGCTCGGGGCGCATGCCCTTGAGGTAACCTGGTTGGTCGGCGATGTGCTGGATGCCGCGTTGTCTTCCAGCAGCTTCGACTTATGGCATGACCGTGCCGTATTTCACTTCCTGACGGACACGGACGACGCGGCGAGATATGCAGAGCAGGCCGCTCGCGTCGTAAAGGCCGGCGGTCATGCAGTAATTGGAGGGTTCGCCCCAGACGGCCCGCCGCGGTGCAGCGGGTTGCCCGTCGCGAGACGGTCGGGCGAAGACATCGCCCGGTTACTCGCGCCTGCATTCGCGCTCGAAGGGACACGCGCTGAGCGGCATGTCACACCGGCTGGCGCCGAACAGTCGTTCGCATATGCACTTCTGAGACGATTGTAGCCAACGTTTGCTCAGGGTCGTTCCCGATCCTAAAGGGTCTGCTTTCGGGAGCAGGTTCGCGGTCGCTGGCCGGGGGCGAGGGGAAGCGGTCGTTCGTGTAGGGGTAAGATCGGCCAGGAGCGGTCCTACGACGCGTATGCCGATAGCGGTCGTTCATCAACAATGTCGGCTCTCTTGTCTGAGTCCCCACCGGTGGTCGCTGCCCGCAGCCAGGTCCTGCCGAGACGGCATGTTCATCGGCCAATAATTGACGGCCAATTGGATCGATGATGTAGTCCGATCAACAAGATGCCGGGGACTCGGCCTGCTTACCACGCAGATAGCCGCCCTGATGCAGGAAACTGTTGCCGCAGAGCAGCGGCCAAATGTTCCGGTCTAATCGTTGTTTGACCGCTCCTGGGTGGAGTACTCAGTTCCAATGCCGGAGGCGGAATGACCAAAGCCAGAACGCTACGCTCCTATCTCGCCGAGCTCGTCGTCGTCTTCGTTGGTGTGGCGCTGGCCTTCGCCGTGGACAATTTCCGTGAAGCCCACAACGACCGTGCCGTCGGGGACCAGTACTTGAGCGCCTTTCGACAAGACCTCACGGCTGACCTGCAAATGCTCCAAGATCAGCAAAAAGCTCGCCAGGCCCAGCTGAGAGATGCCAGGACCTTACTCGAGTTCTTCGAGGGCAGGCCCAACGATCCAGCTGTCTTCTTCGAAGCTTACTGGCCAGTGTTATTTGAGCTTAGGACGGCACCCAACCGAAATACCATGGATGAGGTGCTGAGCTCTGGAAGTCTTCGGCTCATCCGCGACGCCAAGATCCGAACGGGCCTGCTCAGTCTTTACGCTACCTACGCCGAGATTGCGTTTTTTGAAGAGCACATGGCTCGTGACTTTGACGTGTACCTCTACGACCCGACGTTCTCCAGCGTCCCAATCCAGTTCAAAGGGCCGTGGAACGACACTCCGGCGAACCGGCAAGCCGTCGAGACCCTCCTGGGCGACCGCAGAATCGAGAATGGACTTCGCCTGATAGTGCTCAACCTCGATTTTGACCACGAATCGCTCCTGCCCCTACTTGAACGGGCCAAGTCTCAGGTCGAGCAACTATTGCAGCAGATTCCCGCAAGATGAAGTGTGCGCGTGCTCGGCCGCTTGTCCGGCAGCGCCTATTGCGCGAGCATGCCCAGATAGAGGATTACACTGACATCGGAAAATTGAACCGACATGCATGTCGTTCAATTCAAGGTTGGTCGGCATAAGGAGGTTCGGTTGAGTCTCGTGGGCGCATTTTTGTGAAAGCTCGGATCTTGCTGGCAGTCCTCGTCCTCTCTGTTCAGGGGTGTGCATCGGTGCCATTGTCCACCATGGTGCGGATGAGTTCTTTTAGCGAGCGTGATTTTTCCGGGCTGAGTGCTGACGAAGTCGGAGTCAAGATTCGGATTCCGCGCGGTTTTGGTCTAGATGTTGCAAACAGCTGGTTGGGCATCGAGGTCACGTCAAAAGCAGGTATTCACAACGCTCGATTTGAACTCGATCAAGTGAAATCGCAAGTTGTCGCGCTGCCCGGAGGTTTCTTTTCCGGCCCCAAGCCTGGCATGGAGTATGAATTGCGCTTGTCGAACTCGTCCGCGGGCGCGTTTCGGGATCTGCAGGAGTTTGTCTCACAGGGTAAGGCGGAGGACATCAACATCCGCGTAGTACCGAAGCTGTCGTCCTCGCCAGAAGGGGCGACTTCGATTGCCGTTTGGATCGACCTTCGATTGTCAGAGAGAGAAGGGTACTTCCCCCTGGTCGATGGAACCTCGATTCCCCTGGAGCAGCGCGCGGTGCGTGCCGCCCAACAAGGCGCGCCACCCGACGCCGCTGCCTACGGGCCTTCGGCCCTCCGGCAGATCCGCAGCTGAGCTAATACATTCAGCGTCTTCTTTCTGGCGCGACGAACTTCTGCTGTGGGTCGTTCTCGGTTCTAGAGGGTCCGCTTCGGGGCACGGATGCCGGTTGGCCCAGAGTTGGCCAGGGAAAGCGGACACCCGGGAATTGCCGAGTTCGGCCAGGAGCAGACGTTGACGGGGTTGGGAAATCACAGCGTGGGGCCGGAGCTTCGAGACCACCTGAGTAGGTCGTTCGGTTCGCTAGGTCGTGACTGGGCCATGAGGTACGCGATGGCGCAGAAGTTGCCTGCCAGGCTCTCAATCGGGTACTTCGAAGCGTAATTTTATGGACGCAAGCTGCCGAGGTGACCTGCCGATACGCTCCAGAAACGACTGCCACCGCGGGTCATCGTGCACGTTCGAGAACAACGGCTCGCAAATGATGTCCGTCAAGCCCGGGTCTCGGTTTTCGACCGCCCTGTCCAGCCAGATAAATGCCTCGTCCGGCTCACCACGATAGGCACGGATGTATGCGATGTTGGAGGCCGCGTCCCGTGGATACTTGGCGATCAACTGCGCCAGCACGTCATTGGATCGGTCAAACTGGCCGAGAGCTTGGTAAACCAGGGGCAGTTCGAGCAGAGTCCAGTCCGATTGTTCCTGCCTTATGGCCGCCAGCGCCAACTCCGGCTCACCTTTCATTAGAAACGCCCTGCCCGTCAGTCCGTGCAGACCCATTCCGTCTGGGCTAATGGTCAGCGCGGTCCGCAGCGCGGCGATCGCGCTGTCGTACTGTCCGGCACCGTAGTAGGCAATGGCTAGAGAGCGGTGAGCAAAGGCGTTGACTGGATCAGAGGCTATCGTTCGACGGAGAAGCGCGATGGCTTCGCCCAGTCGCCCGAGGCTCATCGCGAACACAGCGACGGCGATCCGGATCTCTGGATCGGCGGGGGCCAGTGTCATGGCGCGCTCGAAATGGCGTGCGGCAGCGGTCAGATCACCATCGTAGGCGTCTGCTACTTTGCCGAGCAGAGCGTTGGCCTCCGCATGGTCTGGATCGATCGCCAGCGCTTTGCCGGCGGCCTCCCGGGCCAACTCATAGCCCTCCTGAAAGGGCCGCTGGGACTTGCCGGCTTGACCTATGTAGGTCTGCGCCAGTCCAGTCCATGCCGCGGCGTAGCTTGAGTCGATTGCCAGTGCCTGCTCGTACAGCGCTACTGCCTGCTTCCAGCGCTCGCTGTTCCCCAGACGATCCAAGTAGCGTGCCTGCAGGGCGAGCGCGTAGGCACGCGCGTCGGTCTCCTCGACATTCGGCTTTTTACCGAGCAGAGTCACTTTGAGTTGCGCCACAACCTTGGCCGCGATCTCGTCCTGGATCACGAAGATATCGTCGAGCGTACGGTCGTAGGTCTCCGCCCAAACGTGATAGCCGTCTGCCACATGAATGAGCTGGGCAGTGACCCTCACACGATCGCCGGACTTCCGCACCGAGCCTTCCAGAACGTAGGCCACCCTGAGGA
>JALHTE010000199.1 GCA_022865595.1 Steroidobacteraceae bacterium
GGCCGAGGTGAAGGACTACAAGCATCTCATGCAGGTGGCGGCGGAGGCGGGGCTGGGGCGTGACCTGGTGCTGCAGTCCGCCTATGGCGACAGCGGCCACACGACCTTCTTCATCAAGTCGGAGCAGGACTTCCGCGCGCATGCGGGCGACATCGTCGGCATGGGTGAGATCAAGATCATGAAGCGCATCCGTTGCCGCGGATCCGCGATCGAAGCCTGCACGACCAAGAATGGCACGATCGTCGGCCCGCTGATGACCGAGCTGGTCGGCTTCAAGGAATTGACGCCCTATCGGGGTGGCTGGTGCGGCAACGAGATCTTCCCCGACGCCTTTACCCAGAAGCTGCGCAACAAGGCGCGCGACTATACCTTCAAGTTCGGCGAGCAGCTGCGCAAGGAAGGCTACCGTGGCTACTTCGAGCTCGACTTCCTGACCGACCAGAAGTCGGGCGAGCTGTACCTAGGCGAGCTCAATCCGCGCATCACGGGCGCGAGTTCCATGACCAACCACGCGGCTTTCGCCCATGCCGACGCGCCCTTGTTCCTGTTCCACCTGCTGGAGTTCTCGAATGTTCCGTTCGACCTGGATATCGACGAGCTCAATGCGCGCTGGGCGGCGCGGGAGAACATCGACAACTGGTCGCAGATCGTCATCAAGCACACCGAGAACACCGTCGACGTCCTGAGCGAGGCCCCGGAGTCGGGGATCTGGCGCATGGGCGATGATGGACAGGTCCACTACGATCGCTTCGACTATCACCGCCGCGCCGTCGAGTCGGAGCGCGAGGCGTTCTACCTGCGCATCCTCAAGCCGGGCGATTACCGCTACGAAGGCGCGGACCTCGGCATCCTGGTGTTGCGCGGGCGCGTGATGACCTCGAAGTTCGAGCTGACCGGGCGGGCGCAGCGCTGGATCCACGGGATCCGCTCCATGTACCGCGGGCAGCCGATGATGCCGGCGCCCGCGCCGGTCGAGCGCAGCTTCAAGATCCTTTGACGTCGAACCCGGCCGGACCATCGCAGTGCAACTCGACTTCGAGCTGATCACCGAGGAGCGGCCCGGGCCGAGATGGAAGGGGCTGTTCGATCGCCTGTGGCCGCATCATCGCGGCTGGTACCTGAGCGAGTCGCTGCGCGACCGCCCGACCTACCTGGAGTGCCGGCGCGCCATCGGCCGGCATATGCCGGAGATGCTGCCTGTTTACGCACAGCTGTGCGAACTGGCGGGCGGCAGCGACCTGGAATCGCGTTTCCTGAGCCTCTACGGTCCTCCCGCCTACCTGACCGCCTGTTCGCAGGCGATCTGGCAGGGCTCGCCGCCGGTCCTGGTGCGCAATTACGACTACAGCCCGAGGGCGTTCGACGCGGTGCTGCTGCGAACAAAATGGCTGGGGCGTCGCGTGCTCGGGATGAGCGACTGCATGTCGGGGCTGCTGGACGGTATCAACGATGCGGGCCTTGCCGTGTCATTGACGTTTGGCGGACGCCGCGTGGTCGGCGACGGTTTCGGCGTGCCGGTCATCCTGCGCTACGTCCTGGAGACCTGCGAAACCGTCAAGGAGGCCGCGGCGGTGCTGGGGCGGGTGCCTTGCCACATGGCCTACAACGTGACGGTGCTCGACGCTGCCGGCGACTGGGCCACGGTCTATCTCGGTCCCGACAGGCAGGCGCTCGTTTCCCGCGTGGCCGTGGCAACGAACCACCAGGAACGTGTCGAGTGGGCGACTCATGCGGTCGCGACCGGGTCGGTCGAGCGCGAACGGTTCCTGCTCAACGAGCTGGCCCGCGGCCGACCCACGCGGGAGAATTTCATCGCGGCGTTCCTCAAGCCGCCGGTCTATTCACTGGCTTTCGATCGCGGCTTCGGCACCCTGTACACGGCCGTGTATTCGCCGCAAGACAGGACGCTGGAACTGTGCTGGCCCGGCAGCGAGTGGAAGCTGCCGCTGGAGGGTGATTCCGACGGCGTTTTGCCAGTTACCTATCCTTGGGCAGTCGACGCAGCGAACCGGGCTTGAACGCGTTTACGTGCTGATCTTATCGTCTGGAGCGCGACACCCGACGACTTGGGATGGATAATGATCGCGGGCTGAGCAGGATTCGGGCATGA
>JALHTE010000200.1 GCA_022865595.1 Steroidobacteraceae bacterium
ACCTCCAGCACACCCTCGAGCATCGCGAGCACGTCGGCTTCGATCAGCCCGCGGTCGCGGGCGTCGCTCAGCACTTCCGCCAGCTGCTCGACGTCCCTGGGTTCCCCCGACAGCGATTCGACGAGGCGGCGCAGCCAGCTTCCTGCCGGACTTGGGCGATTCTGGGTCATGTGGCCTGGTCGGTCACTGGAAGGTACGGATTCTGATACCCGAATCCGCCGAGGATTTCCACTTCGAGCCGCTCCATCGCACGCGCTGCAAGCGGCCGCTCGTGGTCGTGGCCGTGCAGGTGCAGCACACCGTGCACCACCATGTGCGCCCAGTGCGCCGCGCGCTCCTTGCGCTGCTGGCGCGCCTCCGCCGCGACGACGGCCGCGCATATGACCAGGTCGCCGAGCGAACCACAGAGCGCGCGCTCCTCCGCCGATGCCGGGAAGGACAGCACGTTGGTCGGCTTGTCCTTGCCGCGGTAGCTGCGATTGAGGCGCCGGCTCTCCGCAGGACCCACGACCCTTATGCCCAGCCGGCTCGCTGCCGGACCCCCAGCGCGTGCGGGTCTTCGCCGTCCGGCCAGCGCCGCGCGATGCGCAGTCCGAGCCCAGCGCCCCAGCGCCGTCTGCGTCGGGACCCACGGCCGCACGGCCGCGAACTGCGCCTCTACCGCAAGCGAGGGCCGGTCAATGCTCAAGCCTCGGGCTCCTGTTCGTCCGATGCCCGTTCATAAGCCTGCACGATGCGCTGCACCAGAGGGTGGCGCACCACGTCGCGTGCATTGAAGAACGTGAATGCGACGCCGTCGACGCCGCGCAGCACCTCGATTGCGTGCCTCAAGCCCGAACGCTGGTGGCGAGGGAGGTCGATCTGCGTGATGTCACCCGTGACGACCGCACGTGACCCGAAGCCGAGGCGAGTGAGGAACATCTTCATCTGCTCGACGGTCGTGTTCTGCGCTTCGTCGAGGATGATGAACGAGTCGTTCAACGAGCGGCCACGCATGAAGGCGAGTGGCGCCACCTCGATCACCTGTCGCTCGATGTGACGCGCGACGCGATCGAAACCCATCATCTCGTAGAGCGCGTCGTACATGGGCCGCAGGTACGGGTCGACTTTCTGCGCGAGGTCGCCGGGCAGGAACCCGAGGCGCTCGCCGGCTTCGACCGCGGGACGGACCAGGACGATGCGCCGGACCGAACCCGACTGCAGCGCCTCCACCGCGCTCGCGACCGCCAGGTAGGTCTTGCCCGTGCCGGCAGGACCGATCCCGAAGGTAAGGTCGTTGCGGTGGATGTTTTCGAGGTACTGGCACTGGTTCGCGCCGCGGCCACGCACTCCGCCGCGCTGGGTCTGTACCACGACCTCCCCGCCCGGGCCACGCGCCTGTTCGCCAGCCGCCGGGAAACCGAGCTCCTGCACGCACAGGTGCACGCGGCTCGCCGACATCGCCTCGCTGGCCGACAACTCGAACATGCGCTTGAGGACCGCAACTGCGTTGTCCACGGTTCCAGCCGCGCCGAAGACCTGCAGCTGGTGACCGCGCCGGCGCACCTCGACGCCGAGCCGCTCCTCGACGTGCCGCAGGTTCTGTTCCATCGGTCCGCTGAAATTGGCGAGTCGCGCATTGTCGGCTTCGTCCAGCGAGATCTCGCGCATCGAGACCTGGGCGCTCAAGCGATGCTCCGCGTGCCGTCGGCAGAGACGACCCGCCCGCGCAGCGAGTTGGCCATTGCCTCGGTGACGACGACATCCGTGAAACGATCCATCAACGAAGCCGGACCGTCGAAGTTGACCCAGCGGTTGTTCCCGGTGCGCCCGGCCAGCTGCCGGGCATCGCGCCGGGCATTGCGCTCGACCAGCACGCGCTGCACCGACCCGACCATCGCACGGCTGATTGCGCGCGCCTGTCCGTCGACCAGTTCCTGCAGTCGCTCGAGACGACGGTGTTTCTCGTCCGGGGTGACGTCGTCCGGCAGCGATGCGGCCGGCGTTCCCGGGCGGCGACTGTAGATGAAGCTGAAACTCTGGTCGAAGCCCACGTCGGCGATCAACTCGAGCGTTGCCTCGAAGTCACGCTCGGTCTCGCCGGGAAAGCCCACGATGAAGTCGGAGGAGACGCTGATCCCCGGTCGCGCCTCTCGCAGCCGCCTGATCCTGTGCCGGTACTCGAGTGCCGTATGGCCGCGCTTCATCAGCGCGAGGACGCGATCCGAGCCGCTCTGCACCGGCAGGTGCAGGTAGCTCGCAAGCTGCGGCACGTCGCGATACGCCTCGATGAGGCTGTCGCGGAACTCGACCGGATGCGAGGTCATGAAGCGTATACGCTCGATTCCCGGCACCTCGGCCACGAAATAGATGAGCGCGGCGAGGTCCGCCTGCCCGCCACCGTCGAGCCTGCCGCGGTACGCATTCACGTTCTGTCCGAGCAGCGTCACCTCGTGCACGCCCTGTCGTGCCAGGCAGCGGATCTCGTCCATCACCTGCCCGAGCGGCCGGCTGACCTCCTCACCGCGCGTGTACGGCACGACGCAGAACGTGCAGTACTTGCTGCAGCCTTCCATCACCGACACGAAGGCCGTCGCGCCGGTGGCGCGCGGCTCCGGCAGCCGGTCGAACTTCTCGATCTCCGGGAAACTGACGTCCACGACCGAGCGAGCGCCTCGCTTCACGGTGGCGATCATTTCCGGCAGCCGGTGCAGCGTCTGGGGTCCGAACACCAGGTCCACGAACGGCGCGCGATCCGTGATGCCCTCGCCTTCCTGGCTGGCGACGCAACCGCCGACGCCGATGATGACTTCCGGGCGCTGCTGCTTGAGGCTTCGCCACTGGCCGAGCAGCGAGAACACCTTCTCCTGCGCCTTCTCGCGCACCGAGCACGTATTGAGCAGCAGCAGGTCGGCCTGCGCCGCATCGTCGGTTGCTTCGTAGGCGCCGGACTCGCGCAGCACGTCCGCCATGCGGGCGGAGTCGTACTCGTTCATCTGGCAGCCGAAGGTTCTGACGTGTACGAGAGGCATGGGCCGGATCAGGCGGCCTCAGAACGGGATGTCGTCGTCGAAGGCGTCTTCGCGCCCCGGCGCCGACGAGGTCGCGGTCTCGGCCTGGTCGCCGGCGCCACTCGCTGCACGCGGTGCGGAGCGCGACTCGGTTCCGGCACCGCCGCCGCCACGACTGCCGAGCATCTGCATCTCGTTGGCGATCACCTCGGTCGAATAGCGGTCCCGGCCTTCCTTGTCCTGCCACTTGCGCGTACGCAGCCTGCCCTCGAGGTAGACCTGCGAGCCCTTGCGCAGGTACTCGGCAGCGATCTCCGCGAGGCGGTCGTACATGACCACGCTGTGCCACTCGGTCTGCTCGCGCTGCTCGCCGGTCTGCTTGTCCTTCCAGCTCTCCGACGTGGCGACGCGCAGGTTGGTGACAGCCTTGCCGCTCGGCATGTAGCGGGTCTCCGGGTCCTGCCCGAGATTGCCGACGATGATGACCTTGTTGATACCGCGTGCCATGGCGCCCACCTGCGTGTAAAGGAGTGAAATCTTACGCCACGGGGCTGCCGCGGCGTAAACCGTGAATCAGGCGGATCCGCGCTGAAATGGCCGGTCCCTGCCCGCCAGGGCTATCGCGGCCCAGGCCGCGGCCACGCCCGCGCTTCCCAGGAATACGCCCGACAGGCCGAACTGGCCGAGCAGCAGGCCGCCAATCGCGCCCCCACCGAAGGCGCCGAGGAACTGCGCCGTCGCGAATATCCCCAGCGCTGCGCCGCGGTCCGCACCCGGGGCGGCCAGCGTGAGGAGTGCCGGGAGCCGGGCCTCGAGATAATTGAATGCCGCGAAAAACAGCGTGAAAGCCGCGAGCACCGGCCACAACTCGGCATGGTCGAAGCCGAGCAGCCCCTGCGCCACCGAGACCAGCAGCACCGCGAATACGAACACCGGGAGGCTGCGGCTGCCGCGCTCGGTCACCAGGATCAGCGGAATCGTACCGGCCAGCGACACCACGAACACGCCCAGGTACACCTTCCAGTGCCCGGCCGCCGCAATTGCGAGGTCGCCGACCAGCACCTGCGGAACGGCAAGGAAGGTCGCTGTCATGATGAAGTGCAGGGCGAACACCCCAGCGTACAGCGGCCGTAGCGAGGGGCGAACCAGCATTTCGGCCAGCGCCGAAAGCTCCCGCGACTCGGCGCCGCCCGTGGTCGCCGGTTCGACCGGCACCGCAAGGTGCAACATCGCGAGGCCGGCAAGAGCCAGCGTCATCATGACCAGGAATATGCCGGGTACGCCGATCGCCGCATCGAGCACGGGGGCCAGCACCAGGGCCAGCACGAAAGACATGCCGATGCTGATGCCGACGAATGCCATCGCCCGGGTGCGAACCTCGGCGCGCGTGAGGTCGGCCAGCAACGCCGTCACCGCCGCGGATACCGCTCCCGCTCCCTGCACGCAACGGGCGACGACCAGCCCGGCGACACTGTGGACGAACACGCCGATCAACGAGCCCGCAGCAAACAGCAGCAGCCCCGCGGTAATGACCCGCTTGCGACCGTAACGGTCCGACCAGCGCCCGAACTGGATCTGCAGCAGCGCCTGCGTCAGTCCGTAGGCACCCATGGCGAGGCCCAGCATTTCCGGGGAATAGTCCGGAAGCGTTCGCGCATACAGCGCGAGCACCGGGAGCAGCAGGAACAACCCCAGCATGCGGGTCGCGTAGATCGCCGCAAGCGCGCCGACCGAGCGGCGCTCGATCGGCGAGAGCGCCGGCCTGGATGATTCGTCGCGGGTAGTGATTGGCGTAGTCCCGTGGGGTCGGCATATATTAGCAGGCTGCCCGCCAGTCGTCGGAATCCGGACCCCTGCCATGGACTTCATACGCATTCGCGGTGCGCGCACCCACAACCTCCAGGGCATCGACATCGACCTGCCCCGCGACCGGCTGATCGTGATCACCGGGCTATCGGGCTCCGGCAAGTCCTCGCTCGCCTTCGACACGATCTACGCGGAAGGCCAGCGGCGCTACGTAGAGTCGCTTTCGGCCTACGCGAGACAGTTCCTGTCGGTCATGGAGAAACCCGACGTCGACCACATCGAGGGGCTCTCGCCCGCAATTGCGATCGAGCAGAAGGCGGCGTCACACAATCCGCGCTCCACGGTCGGGACGGTCACCGAGGTGTACGACTACCTGCGGGTGCTGTTCGCCCGGGCCGGCGTGCCGCGCTGCCCGGAGCACGGGCAGGACCTTGCCGCGCAGAGCGTGAGCCAGATGGTCGACCAGGTTCTCGCACTGCCGGAGGGCACCGCGGTGCTGCTGCTGGCGCCGGTCGTGCAGGACCGCAAGGGTGAGCACGCCGACGCGCTCGAGCACCTGCGCGGCCAGGGGTTCGTGCGCGCCTTCGTCGACGGGAGCCTCGTGGAACTCGATGCCGCGCCTGCACTCGATGCCCGGCGACGGCACTCGATCGACGCGGTCGTCGATCGCCTGC
>JALHTE010000201.1 GCA_022865595.1 Steroidobacteraceae bacterium
CCGGCGTTGAGTAGTGACCGCTTATTTCGACGCCATGGCCTGCTTGCCGCACAGCTTAGCGGCCCGCAAATCGGTGATCTCGAGATTCCGCGCAATTTCCCGGAAGCGAGGGTCGCAGCGGATGGGGTCCATTGACAAGTCGACCATGGCCCAATCCAATGAGCCGAACGGCCCCGAAGAATGTCGCCCGACGTAGCCGAGCGCCATGTCGGGTTCGCCGAGCAACATCAGCAACCCGGGAATTTCCCCGTCGCTGAAGATATTGCCGCTTCCTGGCGTGACGTCGCTGCGAAGCGGGAACGCCGCGAGGCGCCTCGCTATTGTTCGTCGGTCGCCGCGACCCTCGACGGCGTCGAGTAACTCGTTTACCAGGGGTAGGGCGCTGCGATTGTTGATCTCCGCGGCCCGGATGAGGAACGGGCGCGCTTTCTCGGATCGGCCGCGCAGCAGTTCCGCCATCCCGGCCCGCAGTTGGCAATTGAAGTAGTCGGCCTCGACG
This sequence comes from Steroidobacteraceae bacterium, assembly GCA_022865595.1. Classification (GTDB taxonomy): domain Bacteria; phylum Pseudomonadota; class Gammaproteobacteria; order Steroidobacterales; family Steroidobacteraceae; genus RPQJ01. The sequence goes on from JALHTE010000201.1 coordinate 500, forward strand.
GCAATGATCGGCTCGCAGACCTTGCGGGCATCCTCATAGCGTCCCAGCGCAGTCAGCGCGTAGGCGTGATTCTCCGCCACGACCAGCGAACGCGGGTCGAGCGCACTCGCGCGCTCCAGCGCGACAAGGCCCGAAACCGGATCGCCGGCTGCCATCATTCCATTGCCGAGCCACTGGTGCGCAGTCGCGAACGATGGCCGCAACGCGATCGCCCGTTGGAACAGCGAGTTCGCCGTTTGGCGACGCCTCTCCCAGTTCGCGACGGACCCAAGTGCGGCATACGATTCCGGCAGCGATGGATCAAGTGCCAGCGCCATTTCAGCGGCGTTGGTCGCCTGGTACATCGCGTCGCTGTAGCTTATCCGGGTCGTATAGTCTGCGATCACCGAGTACACGAGCGCGAGACCTGCGTAGGCCTCGGCGTAACTGGGATCGGCGGCGACGGCACTCTGGAACTCCTCGACTGCCTGCCAGAGGTCGGCCTCGCGCCTGCGCTGCCACAGCGCGAGCCCGCGCAAGTAGTGATCGTGAGCCTCGATGCTGCCGGTGTCGGGACTTTCGTCGCCACCCGGACCCTGGCCTACGAGCTGCACCTTCATCTTCTCGCCGATCGCCTGAGCGATCTCGTCCTGTATCTCGAATATGTCATCGAGCTCGCGGTCGTAGGTTTCCGACCAGACGTGAAAGCCGGTCTTCGCATCTATCAACTGCGCCGTGATGCGAACCTTCTGGTTCTGTCGGCGCACGCTGCCCTCGAGGATCATGCGAACCTTGAGTTCGCGCGCAATGACCGGAATCTCCTTCTGCTGATCCTTGAATGCAAACGACGAGGTGCGTGCGGCGACCTGCAGCGCTGGCGTGCTCGCGAGCACGTTCAGGATTTCTTCGCTGATGCCGTCGGAGAAGTAGTCGGCCGCGGGGTCGCCCGACATGTTGACGAACGGGAGCACCGCAATAGAGTTATCGGGCACATCGGCGGCCGTTTCCGCCGGCTCGGGTGGCCCCGGGGTCGACGCGGCGCCTGGCGATACCGCAAGAGGTAGTGTGACCCCACCCTCACCGACGTCGCGTTCGTAGCGCCAGAACATTGCGCCGCCGACCAGGAAAAGCAGGGTGATGATCGCGAGCTCCGCGGCCGTGACCCGCTGGTGGCCCCTGTCTCCGTGATACCAGGCGATCACCAGGACGATCGGGAGCCCGATCAGCAGCGCCAGGGTCGCTAGCGGCTGCAGCACCTCGGGCCAGTGGAATGTGGCCGTGGCATAGGCAAGACCCTGCAGCAGGCCCCAGGCGCCCGCGGCATAGGCAATACCCCATTGCACGACCTTGCGGCGGCGCAGGCGTGCCCAGAGGCTATCGACGTCCACATTGTCCACAGTGACTGCCTATCCCCCCAAAGTTCGCCTGCAGTCCCGGCGGCGGCCGACGACAAAATAGCACAGCGCCGGTGGCAATCCTTTCCGTCGGCCGCAGAACGATGTCGCCGGGAGTTCTGCGCGCGCTGCCGTGGGCCGGATCCAATGTGTGGGGGGTTGCCACTGTGCCAACACGATGAACTATCATTGCCGCCGGCGCTGCCACTCGGCGGCCTTCACCTGGCGGAATCACAATGGCCACGAACCGTTCGTTGCAGATCGTACTTGTCCTCTCAGCGGTGCTCGGCAGTGCGGCGGCACTTGCAGCAGATTCGGTCAGGGAACCGTACTCGCCCTATGCCCGCGACTACCCGACGCGACCGTATTTCGGCGACACCCACCTGCACACGTCGTACTCGATGGATGCGGGCGCATTTGGCGCGCGCCTCACGCCACGCGACGCGTACGTGTTCGCCAAGGGCAACGAGGTCACGTCCTCGACGGGGCAGAAGGTGAAATTGTCACGTCCGCTCGATTTCCTGGTGGTCACCGACCACTCGGACGGCTTCGGTTTCTTTCCGCTGATCTTTGCGGGCACGCCGGACATCATGGCGGATCCTCAGGGGAAGAAATGGCACGACATGATCAAGTCCGGGCAGGGCGGGGCCGCCGCAATCGACATCATCGTGAACTTCGGAAAAGGTACGATCTCCAAGGCGATTTTCCCCGTTCCCGGAACCCCGGCATATCGCGGCGCATGGGACGAGACGATCAAGGCGGCGGAGGAGGCGAACCAGCCGGGGCGGTTCACTGCCTTCATCGGCTACGAGTGGACCTCGAACACCGGCGGCAACAATCTGCACCGCAACGTGATTTTCCGCGACAACGGCGACAAGGCCGGCGAGATCGAGCCCTATACGACGCAGAAACCGCTCGGCAGCGACAACCCCCGCGACCTGTGGAAGTGGCTTGCCGCGTACGAGCAGAACACCGGTGGCCAGGTACTCGCCATTGCACACAACGGCAATCTCTCCAACGGACGAATGTTCCCGATGATCGAGTCATTCACCGGCAAGCCGGTCGACCGCGAATACGTCGAGACGCGCGCAAAGTGGGAGCGGCTCTACGAGGCCACGCAGATCAAGGGCGACGGCGAGACACACCCGCTGCTATCACCCAACGACGAGTTCGCGAATTTCGAGCGTTGGGACAAGGGCAACCTCGACCTGACCGTGGCCAAGACGAAGGACATGCTGCAGTACGAATACGCGCGCTCCGCGTTGAAGAACGGCCTGAAGCTCGAAAAGGAACTTGGGACCAATCCCTACAAGTTCGGCATGGTGGGCTCCACCGACTCGCACACGGGCCTCGCGACGGCCGATGAGGACAACTTCTTCGGCAAGGCATCCAACGCCGAGCCGAGCGCGGGCCGCGCCACGCATCCCTTCGTGCCGAAAAATCCGACAACGGGCCTCGAAATAATGGGCTGGGAGACCAGCGCCTCCGGCTACGTGGGCGTCTGGGCGAAAGAAAATACGCGCGAGTCGCTGTTCGACGCGATGGAACGCAAGGAGACTTTCGCTACCACTGGCCCGCGCATGGTGGTGCGTTTCTTTGGAGGCTGGGATTTCGACTCGAAGGACGCGAACACTCGCGAGCCGGCCGATGCCGGTTACACCAAGGGCGTGCCGATGGGTGGCGACCTGAAAAGCGCTCCCACCGGCAAGGCGCCGACCTTCCTGGTCGCGGCAATGAAGGATCCGCTGGGTGCGAACCTGGATCGCATCCAGATCGTAAAGGGCTGGCTGGATGCGAAGGGCGAAACGCACGAGTACGTCTACGACGTGGCGTGGAGCGACCCCGCGCACCGCAAGCCCGGTGCGGATGGCAAGGTCCCGGCGGTCGGCAGCACGGTGGATGTGAAGAACGCGACCTGGACCGACACGATCGGCGCATCCGACTTGATCACCGTGTGGAAGGATCCGCAGTTCGACCCGAAGCAAAGCGCGTTCTACTACGTTCGCGTGTTGCAGATCCCGACGCCGCGCTGGACGGCGTATGACGCAAAGTATTTCAATGTGCAGATGGGCAGCGAAGTGACCATGGTGCTGCAGGATCGCGCCTACAGCTCGCCGATCTGGTACACGCCATAACTTCGGCCCGGTTGCCCCGATATGAGTGACGCCTCCGCTCGTGCGGGGTGGCGGCGTGAGCCGCTGCTGCACTTCCTGGTCATCGGCTTGGCGCTGTTCGCACTCTACCGGGTGTTGAATCCCGGTTCGATGGAGTCACCGCGCGAAATCGTGGTGACCCAGGCGCGTGTCGAGGCGATTGCAGAGAACTTCGCAAGGACCTGGTCGCGACCGCCGACGCCCGAGGAACTCCGCGGGCTCGTCAGCGACTACGTAGCCGAGGAGGTCTACTACCGTGAGGCCATGGCGATGGGTCTCGATCGCGACGACATCGTGATCCGTCGCCGCCTGCGGCAGAAAATGGAATTCATCTCGGCGGACGTCGCGGCAGCGGAGACGCCGACGGATGCGCAGCTCGCCGACTACCTGGCCAGGCACCCGGACGATTTCCGGCGGCCGCCGACGTACACGTTCCAGCAGGTCTACTTCGACAGCACGCGTCGCGGCGATGCGGCCGCGAGCGAGGCCACGCAGCTGCTCGGACGCCTGCAGGCTGGTGGGGGCGTCGGCGATGCCGGGGACTCGACCTTGTTGCCTCCCGCGATGGAAGAGGCCTCGACGCGTGACATCGAGAATACATTCGGCAGCGAGTTTGCAGCTGCCGTCGCGGCTGCGCCGGTTGGGCAGTGGTTCGGTCCGGTGCAGACCACGTTTGGCACGCACCTGCTGCGCGTGGATGCAAGCACGCCCGGGGAGCTTCCTTCGCTGGCGGACGCCCGCGTAGAAGTGGCGCGCGCCTGGGAGTCCGAGCAGCGCAGGATTGTGAACGATCGCATGCTGGAGAGTCTTCGCTCCCGTTACCAGATCAGGATCGAGGCACCGGACGCCGCGTCGCTGCCGCCGGGGCAGCAGGAACCCGATTCCCGGCCATGATGCGTCGCCTGCTGCTGGCGTTCACGCTGTGCCTGGGACTCATTGCGCCGACGGCCTGGGCGCACGAGGTGCGGCCCGGCTATCTCGAGGTCCGCGAACTCGGCGCCGATCGCTATGCTTTCGTCTGGAAGGTACCTGCCAAGGGCGAGTACCGGCTGGGACTGCACGTCCGGCTTCCCGCGGAATGCACTGGTGCGCCGGACACCGGCTCGTTTGCCGGCGGGGCTTTCATCGAGCGCTGGACCGGGACCTGCCGGGGCGGGCTCACCGGCCGCCGCATCGACGTCGACGGGCTGAGTGCGACGATGACCGACGTGCTGGTGCGAGTCGAGCGGCTGGACGGCACGACCCAGACCGCGAGGTTGACGCCGGACACGACCTGGTTTGAGGTCGCCGCCGTTCCGGGCCGATTCGATGTCGCGAAAACCTACTTCATGCTCGGCGTCGAGCACATCCTGCTCGGCATCGATCACTTGCTGTTCGTGCTGGGGCTGTTGTTCCTGGTTCGCAGCTGGCGCCGGCTGGTGGCCACGGTCACTGCAATTACCGTGGCGCACAGCATTACGCTGGCGGCGGCGACGCTCGGGTTGGTGCGACTGCCGCAGGCGCCGATCGAGGCGGTCATTGCGCTGAGCGTGATGTTCGTCGCGGCGGAGATACTGCGCGGGGCGCAGGGTAAGCCGGGTCTCGCCGCGCGTGCCCCGTGGGTGGTCGCCTTCGTGTTCGGCCTGTTGCACGGATTCGGATTCGCGGGCGCGTTGCGCGAAGTGGGGTTGCCGCAGGTGGATGTGCCGCTTGCGCTCCTGTTCTTCAACGTCGGCGTCGAGGCAGGCCAGCTGGTATTCATAGCCGCAGTAATGGGACTGCTGTCGCTGGTCACCAGGCTGATGCGTACGCCTGAGACCGCGGAGCATGGCCCTTGGCGCACTGAAGCGCTGGTGCGCACGCCGGTCGCCTACCTGATCGGCGGCACGGCCGCGTTCTGGGTCGTGCAGCGGGTCGCGGCGTTCTGGGCCTGACCGATCCAGCTCAGGGCCGGTTGCGCCCGAGTTGCTCGTGGGCGGTCACCCACTCGTCCGACAGCACCGCGCAGCCGAGCGAGATGTCGCCCGCGAGAACCGTGGCGGCGATGATCTCCGCGAGCTTGTCGGCCTTGCCCGCGCCGTAGCAGCCGAGCACCTCCAGGCACTCGCGCTGGGTCGGCAGGCCGGTACCCCCGCCATAACTCGCGACGATCAACGAAGTAAGGGTCACCGACCAGTAGTAGTCGCCGTTCTCGAGCAGCTGTGCATAGGTGATGCCTGCGTGCGATTCGGCAACATTCGCCACGTCCTGTCCGCAGGCGATGAATACGGCAGCGATGCCGTTCGCGGCGTGTGGCCCGTTGCTGGCGCTGCCCGACATGAGCGCCCCAGCGTTCGACACCTGCCGCGCACTGAAGAGCGTCCTGGTGTCCACTCGCATCAGTCGAGCGAGCACGTCCTTCTTCAGCACGGCTTCGGCGACCACACGACGACCACGGGTCCGCAGCGTGTTGATCGCCGAGTGCTTCTTGTCGGTGTCCATGCTGCCGGAAAGCATGTATTTCGGCTGTGCCGGATGGGCTTCACGTATCCACTCACAGGCGGCGTGCGTTGCCTTGCCGGTCATGTTCTGGCCCGCAGCATCGCCGGTCGTGTAGTTGAAACGCAGGTACAGCATGTTGGCGAGCGGATACTGCTCGATCTCGACGAGCCGGCCACTGCGAGTCGTGGACTCCGCCGCAGCGCGCACGCCGTCTTGATTCTGCGTAAGCCATTCGCCGAAGTCGCGCGCCTCGCGCGCGGTGCGGAACAGGAACACGGGCGCGCGCTGCATCGAGCGCTTGACCACCGTGACGGTGACGCCTCCGGATTCGGCCAGCACGCGCATGCCGCGGCTGTAGCTGGCGACCAGCGTTCCCTCTGTCGTCGCCATCGGAACGTAGAAGTCGCCCTTCGCATGCTCGCCGTTCACCCTGAGCGGGCCGGCGATCCCGACCGGTACCTGCGCCACGCCGGTGAAGTTCTCGATGTTGCCCGGCAGCAGCCCCGGGTCGATCGTGTAGCCCTGCACGTGGGTAAGGGTGGCACCCGTCTTCTCGCGCAGGAACTCGCCTCGTTTCGACGCCATCTCCCGCGTATGGTCGGCCGCAGGGTCGCGCGGGATACGGTCACGATCGGGATTGGACATGGATCCTCCGGCTAGAAGTCGCTGTTTCCGGCGAGCGGCGGGCTCCGGGCGATTATGTCAGCAGGCGTGCCGGCAGCGCCAAATTAGGTGCCAGGCACCGAATTCGGAAAATCGGTGCCTGGGAAAATCGGTGCCTGGCACCTATTTTTCCGCCTTCGGATGAGTCCCCGGTAGACTGTCCGGCAACGAAGGTGGACAGGTGCCATGACCAAGGCAGTGCTCGGGATCATCGGCGGCTCGGGAATCTACGACCTTCCGGGTCTCAAGGACCTCGACGAGCGGCGCGTCGCGACGCCCTGGGGTGAGCCGTCGGACGCGCTGCGATTCGGCCGAATTGGGGCGACCGAGGTCGTATTCCTGCCGCGCCACGGACGCGGCCACCGCTACTCACCATCCGACATCAACTATCGCGCGAACGTGGACGCGATGAAGCGGGCCGGCGTCACTGACCTGGTCTCGTTCTCGGCCTGCGGCTCGTTCCGCGAGGAACTGAGCCCGGGCACGTTCGTGCTGGTCGATAACTTCGTCGATCGCACGGTTCGCCGCGAGAGCTCGTTCTTTGGCGCCGGCTGTGTGGCGCATGTGCCGTTTGCCCACCCGATCGGACCGGCGCTGCAGGACCTGGTGACCCGCGCGGCCGATGCCGAGGGCATCCCGTACCGCCGCGGCGGCACAGCCGTCTGCATGGAGGGACCACAGTTCTCTACGCTCGCGGAGTCGCTGGCCTATCGAGGCGCAGGCTACGACGTGATCCACATGACGTCCATGCCCGAGGCAAAGCTGGCGCGTGAGGCGGAGATCACCTATGCGGTCGTGTGCATGGTCACCGACTACGACTGCTGGCACCCGACACACGACTCCGTCGAGGTGGCGACCCTGCTCAGGGTGATGGAAGAGAACCGCGGCAAGGCGCAGCGATTGTTCGCGCGACTGGCCAGCGACTTTCCAGCCGATCATCCGGCCTGTCCCGTGGGCTCCGACCGTGCGCTCGACGGCGCGATCCTGACACGGCCCGAGTTCCGCGATCCCACACTGGTGGCGAAGCTCGACGCAGTGGCCGGACGCGTGCTCGGGAGGGGGTGAAGTGGTGATTTTCTTTCGCATGGCCTTGCGCCAAGGCGCCTGATGCGGATCCGCGGCGAACCCTGGCGCAGCATTTTCGTCGGCGACGATGGCTGGACCGTCGACGTGATCGACCAGACGAGACTGCCGTTTTCGCTCGAGGTCTGCCACCTGCGCACGGTCGATGACGCCGTCCGGGCGATTCGCGACATGATCGTGCGAGGTGCACCGTTGATCGGCGTGACTGCTGCATACGGCGTTGCGCTGGCCATGCGTGAAAGCGCCTCCGATGTTGGTCTGGATTCGGCGCTCGAGCAGCTTCAGAGCACGCGGCCGACGGCGGTCAACCTGCGCTGGGCGCTGGCCCGCATGGGCGAAATTCTTCACAGGGAACCGCCATCACAGCGGGTAGAGCGAGCCTATGCCGAGGCAGGCCGGGTCGCCGAGGAGGACGTCGCGGCCTGCGCCGACATCGGCCGCCACGGTGCGACGATTATCGAGCGCTTGAGTGCTGGCGTGGGCGGGCGTCCCGTCAACGTACTCACGCACTGCAACGCCGGGTGGCTTGCCTGCGTGGACTGGGGTACGGCGCTCGCACCGATTTATGCCGCGCACGATTCCGGCATCGCGGTACACGTGCTGGTGGACGAGACGCGGCCCCGCAACCAGGGCGCGTCGCTGACCGCATTCGAACTGGCCGCCCACGGTATTTCGCACGAGGTCATAGTGGACAATGCCGGTGGGTACCTGATGCAGCAGGGCAGGGTGGACGTCTGCATTGTCGGCAGCGACCGCACGACCCGAACCGGCGACGTGGCGAACAAGATCGGCACCTACCTGAAGGCGCTTGCGGCGCACGACAACGGAGTCCCGTTCTACGCGGCATTGCCGTCCTCGACCATCGACTGGGGTATTGCGGACGGTCTGGCCGAGGTGCCGATCGAGCAGCGCTCCGCGCGCGAGGTAACGCACGTTCGTGGTCGAGCCGACGACGGGCAGGTGATCGAGGTGGAGGTTGTGAATCCGGGCAGCGAGGTTTCGAACCCTGGCTTCGACGTCACGCCGGCACGGCTGGTCACCGGTATCATCACGGAGCGGGGTGTTGCGAGCGCAACGGCTCATGGCCTGCTTTCAATGTATCCAGAACGATCCGGGGCTGCGACATGACACGAAAGAAGCTGGACCCGAGCGTAGAGATCGTCGCCATGGCACGCGAACTCGATACGGCCGGACTGGTGCCGAACAAGTCCGGCAACCTGTCTTGCCGGACAGCCGGCGGCTTCATGATTACGCCCTCCGGTGTCGCCTATCGAACGCTTGAGCCAGAGCAGATCGTCAAGTTCGATGACCACGGCACGCCCGCCAAAGGAGGGCTGCGTCCGTCGTCGGAGTGGCGGATGCACGCTGCGATCTATGCCTGCCGTCCCGATGTCTCGGCGATCGTGCACACGCACAGTTCCAACGCGACGGCGCTGGCCTGTGCGGGACTCGGCATCCCGGCCTTTCATTACATGATCGCGCTCGCGGGTGGCGCAATACGCTGCGTGCCCTATGCGACATTCGGGACCGCGGAAATCGCGGCCGGAGCGATAGAGGGACTCGAGGGCAGGCGAGCGGTACTGCTCGCGAATCACGGCGTCGTGACGGTAGGCGCTTCGCTTGCAGCTGCGCAGGCCGTTGCCGTCGAGGTCGAGAACCTGGCCACGCAGTATCTCGCTCTTCGGGCGGCCGGACTCGAGCCAAACGTACTCGACGATGCCGAACTTGCCAGGGTTATCGAGAAGTTTGCAGACTACGGACGTATCACGCCGGGGCCGTGATGACGGATCCCATTCCCGGGCTCCGGGACGTGCGCGCGGCAGCGGTAGTCATTGCGCCATACGTGGCGCGCACACCGGTCATGACCAGCCGGACACTCGACACGCGCGCCGGGATCGCCCTCTATTTCAAGTGTGAGAACTTCCAGCGTATAGGGGCTTTCAAGGCACGCGGCGCACACAATGCAGTGCTGTCGATTCCGCTGGACGAGTTGTCGCGCGGTGTAGTGACTCATTCCTCCGGTAACCACGCGGCGGCGCTCGCGCTCGCGGCTCGCAATGCCGGTACGCGTGCCTTCATCGCGATGCCGCGTAATGCCCCGAAGGCCAAGATCGCCTCGGTGGAGCGACTCGGCGGTGCGATCGAGTTCTGTGAGCCAACGCTTGCCGCCCGGGAAGCATGCTGTGCGGAGATACGGCAGCGCACGTGCGCCACGCTGGTGCACCCCTACGACGATTGGCGGGTGATCACCGGCCAGGGTACCGCGGCGCTGGAATTGGTCGAAGAGGTTCCTGGACTGGACGCAATCGTGACGCCAGTCGGTGGCGGCGGCCTGCTCGCTGGCACTGCGATCGTGGGTACCGGACTGGGTATCGAAGTTCACGGCACCGAGCCCGCCGCGGCAGACGACGCATATCGCTCATTCCTTGCTGGCGAGCGTCAGGCGCTCGCCAGCACGACCACGATTGCCGATGGCCTGCGCGCCTCGCTCGGCGAACGGCCGTTCGAGGTAATACGACGGCAAGTCCGGGGCATCACGACGGTCTCGGAGGACGAGATCATCGCCGCGATGCGGCTCGTCTGGGAAGTCATGAAGATCGTGATCGAGCCGTCGAGTGCGGTGCCGGTGGCCGCGATGCTGAGCGGCCGCATGCCACTCGCCGGCAGGCGTGTCGGCGTGATCCTGACGGGCGGGAACGTGGATCTCGACGCACTGCCCTGGATGCGCTCGGCATAGGGCCCGGCAGTCAGGGCATTCAGCGCGACAGGTCGCGGCCGCGACTGACGCAGATCCGCTATGAAACAGTGAGTTCCGGCGACAGTCCCGGGCGGCGCATCAGGGGTTGTGGGGTGCGAGTGCCCCTGTGATCCCGACCGACCGGCCGACCGGATCCACCAGCACTCCGGGGTTCAGGATGCCCCGCGGGTCGAGCCGGGCCTTGGCCGCGGCCAGCGCTTCACGGAAGAGCGGCGGCGCTTCGTGCTCATAGCCGCTGCGATGATCGCGGCCTACGGCGTGGTGGTGGGTAATCGTGCCGCCGCGACCCGTGACCGTCTCGTTCGCAGCGAGCTTGATCTCGCGCCAGGCTGCCAGTGAGGATGCGAGGTCGCCGTCCGGGCTGCCGAGCGCCGAGTAGGTGAAGTAGGGCGCGGGACCGTCGGGATAGACGTGCGTGAATCGGCAGGACACGCTGCCGGGGCGCCCCGTGGCCTGCAGGATCGCGGCCTCCACGTCCTCGCGCACACCGCCGTAGAAGTCGTCGAATCGATCCCAGGTGATGGCGGTCTCGAAGGTGTCAAGTATCGCGCCCGCGCCGACCATGGGGTCGCGCCAGTAAGGCATGCGGATGAACGCGTCGCGCCACGCACCTGCTGCGCCCCTGCGGTGTTCGTCGTCCGCGCCGGATGCCGCCGCCTGCATCGAGCGCTCGACCGCGGCCGTATCGTATTCGCCGCCGAAATCGCGCACGAGCTCGAGTGCGCGTTTCATCCATGGACGCAGTTCATGGTCTGCAGACTCGAATCCCAGCACCAGCGTCGGGCTGCGGCCGTCGCCGACACCGGTCCACGCTACTTCCGCCGGGTCGAGCAGCCGACAGTTGGTCGGGTTCAGGCCCGACTGCGCCAGTGCCCGCACGCAATTCACCGCGGCCGCGAAGCCACTGAATCGAATCGAGGCCGACGCACGAAACGTGGGGCGGTCCTGCAGGCGCATCCAGGCTTCCGTCACCACGCCGAGCACGCCCTCCGAACCGGCAATGAATTGGTTCGGGTCCGGTCCCGCGCCGCTGCCCGGCAGCCGCCTGGTTTCAACTACGCCAGCAGGTGTGATCATGCGCACGGACTGCACGAACTCGTCGATGTGCGTATGCAGCGTCGCGTAATGACCACCGGCGCGCGTGACGATCCAGCCACCCAGCGTCGAGAACTGGAAGCTCTGTGGATAGTGTCGCAGCGTGAGACCGTGGGGACGCAGGTCGCGCTCGAGGTCGGGGCCAAGGATTCCTGCCTGGATGCGGGCGGAACGGCTTGCGCGGTCCACCTCGACCACGTAGTTCAGTCGCTCGAGGTCGAGTGACACCGTCGCGCGGTAGCTCGATCCGACAGCCGGCTCGACCCCACCGCACACGCTGGAGCCGCCGCCGTAAGGGACAACTGCGACATTCTCACGACCGGCCCAGTCGAGGATGTCGATGACGGCCTGCTCGTCGGGCGGGAACGCGACCCAGTCCGGTGGATTCGGCAGGTCGCGGTTCCACATGCGCACCGCGTCTGCGAAGGACTTGCCGTACGCGTGCGACAGGCGATCGTGCGGGGTATCGGAGAAAGTATCCTCGAGGCTCGACGGCGGCGTGATGCGTGGCGCAGGCAGCGAGAATTCCGACTCAGTCGGGGGAGTGGGCAGCGTGCGCCGCGCGATGCCGAGGCGTGCCATCATGCCCTGGATAATTGCGATTTCCGTCGGAAGCAGTTCGTCCGACTCCAGGCCCCAGCCCCAGAATCGACGCAGCGGACGCGCGGATTTCGATTTCATCGAGGCGACCTCCTGACCAGGCGGAAACCAACCTTCCGGGCTCAGTCCTCCAGCACGTCGAAGTGCAGGTCGGCGTGCTTTTCGAGGCGGTCGATCAGCGTGTCGCCGAAGATAGTCGCCGGCGTCCAGAAGCCACCCCGGACGCGGGATTTCGGCAGTTCCAGCGCGAGCATTACCGCTGCCTGTCCGAGGATCTTCGACGTCGAGCCGTAGCCGGGATCGCCCTGGCCGGTGACCTTGACGCGAATCGAGCGTCCGTCCGCTGTCTGGCCCAGGAATCGCAGGTCGTAGAACCCCTTTTTCTGGGCCGCCGGACTCGGGCCCTCGCCCGGCGCTGGCAGCACGAAGCGCTCCAGCGCGGCGCGCAGTGGGGCGATTGATGCGGCGACAGCAAATCCGCCGAGCCCCGCGGCGATGCCTGACGCGACAGTGCGGCCACGCAAGCCGCGGCCGGCGAGCATCGCCTCGTCGTAGCGGAAGTCGGCCCCGTAGGCGCCTTTTGTCAGCGCGTTGGTCCGGTGGACGATCCGCACATTGGCGGCTGCCATGATGAACGGCGCTACCCAGCTATCGAAGTCGGCGTCGTACTCCGCAAACTTGACGTTCGGCTGGCGCGTCTTCGAGCCGAAGCCTTTCGGGCAGAGCGAATACGGGTTCGCAAGTTCCTTGCGAAGTTTCGGGTCGGCAGACGCTTCCTTGAAGGCGTTGAGCGCGCTGGCGACGGTACCGCCCGAGAATCCGCCGCTCATCGCCTTGACCCGCATCTTGACGCGGTTGCACGGCTGGCCGAACCGTGCGCGGGCCTCGCGCTGCAGGAAGTGCACGCCCAGGTCCGACGGGATCGAGTCGAAGCCGCAGCAGTGCACGATGCGGGCGCCGGACTTGCGCGCCGCAGTCTCGTATTTCTGCAGCATCCGCCGGATCCACTGCGGTTCGCCGGTCAGGTCGCAGTAATCCGTGCCGGCCTCGACGCACGCCCGGATGAGCGGTTCACCATAGAGCGCATAGGGGCCGACCGTGGAGGCAACCGCGCGGGTCGCCGAGCACATTGCGCCCAATGCGGCGTCGTCGCCGGCATCGGCTACGATGATCGGCAGTTTCGCAGCGCCACCGCCCAGCGACTGGCGCAGTTGCTCGAGTTTCTCCCGCGAGCGCCCGGCTATGGCCCAGCGCAGCCGGCCTCGCAGGCCGAATTCCTCGTGCAGGTATCGGGTCAGGATCTGTCCGACAAAACTGGTTGCACCGAATACGACGAGGTCGTGGGTCTTCCTGGCAGCGGTCATTGATATCTCCGGGACGCGAACGGAGTCAGCATGGCATAGAATCCGACTCTCACGCACCAGCACCCGGGCAGCCGCATGCAAGTAGAAGAAATCTATCTCAACCTGAGGGACAAGCTCGGCGACGTGATGCCCGAGGGCGAGATCCTGCTCAAGGCCGAGGTCGCGGCCGAGATACAGAAGCTCAAGGTCGAGCGCGACGCCGTGATCCTCGGTCACAACTACATGGAACCGGCGCTGTTCCACTCGGTGCCCGACTTCCAGGGAGATTCCCTCGAATTGAGCCGGCGCGCGGCCGAGACGGACAAGTCCGTCATCGTGTTCTGCGGCGTGCGCTTCATGGCCGAGACGGCGAAGATCCTCAACCCGTCGAAGACCGTGCTGCTGCCTACCGAAAAAGGCGGCTGCTCGCTCGCCGAGAGCATCACCGCGGCCGACGTGCGGGCGCTGCGTGCCGCGTACCCCGGGGTGCCGATCGTCACCTACATCAATACATACGCCGACGTGAAAGCGGAGTGCGACATCTGCTGCACGTCAAGCAATGCCGTGGCTGTCGTCGAGTCGCTGAAGTCCGACACGGTCATCTTCCTGCCGGACGAGTACCTGGCCCGCAACGTCGCCCGCGAGACGGGCCTGCACGTCATCGTGCCCAGCGTGCTGCCGAAGCCGGGTGCGCCGAGGCCCGGCACCGACGTCGAGCATGTCATGGTCGCGTGGAAGGGCCGCTGCGAAGTGCACGAGCTCTTCACCACCGAGGACATCGACTCGGTGCGCAAGCAGTTCCCGGACGTGATGATCCTGGCGCACCCGGAGTGCAGTCCCGAGGTGGTCGCCAAGGCGGACTTCTCCGGCAGCACGACCGCGATGATCAAGGCAGTCGAGAAGTCGAACGCGAAACGCTACCTGCTCCTCACCGAGTGTTCGATGGGTGACAACATCGTCGCCGCCAACCCCGAGAAGGAGATGCTGCGGCTGTGCAGCCACCGCTGCCCGCACATGCACGAGATAACGCTCGAACAGACGAGGGATTCGCTGCGTTACATGCGCTGGGTAATCGACGTGCCGGAGGAGATCCGGGTACGGGCGCTCAAGTCCGTGGAGCGGATGCTGGCCGTCGGCCCGAAGATCGATTGACCCAGCCGATCCACACCGACGTCCTGATCATCGGCTGCGGCATCGCCGGCGGCACCGCCGCACTCGAGCTTGCCGACATGGGCCTCGGGGTCGTGCTCGTCACCCGGTCCGACGACGTGGCCGAATCGAACACCTACTGGGCGCAGGGCGGCATCATTTTTACCGGCGAGGGAGACTCCCCGGAAAAGCTGGTGCAGGACGTGCTGCACGCCGGGGCTGGCATCTGTCGCGAGCAGGCGGTCGAGACGCTTGCGCGCACCGGGCCCGGCCTCGTGCAGTCCGTGCTGATCGACCGGCTCAAGGTTCCATTCGACCGCCGGCCGGACGGCAGCCTGTCGCTGGGTCGCGAAGGCGGGCACTCACTGCCGCGCATCGTGCACTCGGCCGATTCGACCGGCCGCTGCATCGAGAATGCGCTCATCGAGGAGCTCCGGCGCCACCCGCAGGTCCGGTTCCTCGCGGCACACACTGCCGTAGACCTGCTGACACCCGCGCACCACGGACGCGACCGCCGCGCCGTGTACGACCCCCTGTCATGCGTCGGTGCCTACCTGCTCGACCAGTCGAACGGGGAGATCGTCAGGTGCTTCGCGCGCTCGACGATCCTAGCTACCGGCGGGCTGGGGCAGATCTACCTGCGCACGACCAACCCGGCAGGCGCACGCGGCGATGGCGTCGCGATGGCCTATCGGGCGGGCGCGCGCGTCATCAACACCGAGTACGTGCAGTTCCACCCGACTGCGTTCTATCACCGCAACGCACCGTGCTTCCTGATCACCGAGGCGGTCCGCGGTGCCGGTGCGCGGCTGGTCGACGAACGGCGCAAGCCGTTCATGGATAAATACGACCCTGAGTGGAAGGACCTCGCACCGCGCGACGTAGTCTCGCGCAGCATCCATGCGGAAATGCTCGCCCAGGGCGTCAAGAACGTGTACCTGGACCTCGCCAGCTACATCCCGGCCGATCGAATCCGCGCCGAGTTCCCAGGCATGTACGAGAGCTGCCGGGAGTACGGCATCGACATTACCAGCGACCTGCTGCCGGTCGTGCCGGCCGCGCACTATTCCTGCGGTGGGGTGTGGGTGGACGACAATGGGCGCAGCACGATCGACCGCCTGTACGCGATCGGAGAGGTATCCTGCACCGGCGTGCACGGAGCGAATCGACTCGCAAGCACCTCACTGCTCGAGGGCCTGGTGTGGGGGCACCGCTCGGCACGGCACATTGCGGAGAGCCTGGAACCGCGCGGCGCGCCACTGTTCGACGACATACCGCCCTGGCAGCCGACCGGCGCAGAGGCGCCCGATCCGGCGCTCGTAGGTCAGGACATGACGTCGATCAAGCACATCATGTGGAACTACGTCGGGCTGGTGCGCACCACGCGGCGCCTGGCGCGAGCCATAAGCGACCTGCGCAACCTCGAAGTCGAGATCGAACGTTTCTATCGTGCTGCCGCGCTGTCCGACGAGCTCATCGGACTACGTAACTCTGTCAGGGTGGCGTTGATCATCACGCTGGCGGCCTGGGAAAACCGCGAGAGCCGCGGCTGTCACTATCGAGAGTAGCGCCTCCCGTCACGCGGCGCCGGTCGGGCATCGGGTGCCCCGGCATTGCCCGCGACGGAGCCTCCTCACAGCAGCCGCATCGCCTCGCGGACCGTGAACGCGACCAGCACCAGCGATGCCAGCATGAAAATTGCGAATCGCACGACGATGCGGTTTACCGTCGCCTGCACCAGAGAGTGAACGACACGCAGCAGCACGTAGGTCCAGGCTAGCGCGAGCGCCGTGCTGTCGTTGCCGCCGGTCAGGGCCGCCAGGAACATCAGCGCGTAGAAGATCGTCGGCTGCTCGTGCAGGTGATTGTAGTTGTCTGCCACCCAGCGCACCTCGGGCGGCAGGCGTTGCGCCAGCGCGTCCGAATGCGCAGCCTCCTGCGGGTCGATGCCGGCCTTCTGCATCGCCGGGATGCGCGTCGCGTACATCCACGCCCACATGACCAGCGTCCATGTCACCAGCGCGAGCACCGGCAACAGGAATTCGGCATTGGTCGGCATGTCATCCCCCTTGTTTCTGGCCTGCCTGGTCACGGAGCCTAGCAGGCCGGCGCCGCATCGGTAACAATCCCCGCAGTCATGATCGTCTCGACCACGCTAACCGGCAGCAACGCCGACATCATTCGCGACGCGCTCGCCTCGGTCGTCGACCAGGTCGACCGTTGCATCGTCATCGACACGGGCGCCGCCGACAACACTCTCGAGGTGGCGCGCGAGGTCGCGGGAGACAAGTTGCTGGTGAAGGAATTTCCGTGGCGCAATGATTTCGCAGCAGCCCGCAATTTCGCGCTCGAGGCTGCCGCAGACGCCGGTGCGCGCTGGGCAGTAACGCTGGACACCGACGAGCGCCTGGTCGTCGCCGCCGACGCGACGCTTCGCGAGCGACTGGCGCGCACCAAGGCAAAGGTGCTGCTGGTCGCGCAGGCCGACGGCTCATATGCCAAGGAACGCATCGTCCGCCTGCCGACCAAGGTTCGGTGGAACGGGCCCACGCACGAGGCGCTGCTGGGTCAACGCAGCGCAGAGTCAGAGGTACTGCAGGGTGTTCAATTCGAGGAACTCCCGAAGGACGCTCGGACGCTGCGGCGCAAGTTCGAGCGCGACGTCGAGATCCTGCGGTCGCATGTGCAGGAGAATCCCGAGGATCCACGCTGGCACTACTACCTTGGCGCTTCGCTGCACGACCTGTGCCGCTACGAGGAGGCGATCGAGGCCTTCCGGGCCTGTGCCGAGTTGCGAGGGTGGGCGGAGGAAGGGGCCTGGGCATGTTTCCGCGCGGCCCAGTGCCTCAGTGAACTCAAGCGCTGGGCCGAGGCGGTCGACATGTGCGCGCAGGGATTGGCAATCCGCCCCGCGACCGCCGAACTCGCATGGCTCGCGGGCTGGGCGTCGTTCAATGCGCGGCGCTACGAAGACGCGATCGCCTGGTCCAACATGGCCGTGGTCAATGGCTTCTACGACGGGGCCGGCCAGGCCTTCGCGCGCGTGGGTTTCCGCGACACGAAGGCGCTCTACGAAGGGCCATACGAGGTGCTGCGCTGGACGTTCGATCGCCTTGGAAATGACGCGGCGGCGAAGGAAGCGGGCCGCGAGTTTGCGGCGGCCAAAAAGCTCCGCGAGGGAAAATAGGGGACATTCCCCTATTTCCGAATCGAAACAGGGGAGGATAAATCGGTGCCTGGCACCTGATTTCCGCCTATCGGCGGGTGTGGATCGCGAAGGTCAGAGCGCAGGCTTGGGCGGCGCCGACGCAAAAGCCGCGAAGGCGCCGAACTGCTGGCCGATGACCTTGTCCACGACCGGCACGAAGGTATCGAGCTTGTGCGAAGCGTCGCCGCTGAGGCGGTAGGTCACGGTCGCTTCGGTGCCGCCTGAATCCGTCGTTTTGAGCTGAATTGTCAGTACGCCGGTGACGGCCATGTCCTGCAGCGGTCCCAGTGCGCCGCGCATGCGGAGCAGCGAGCCCGGCTGCGCCATGATGACGCGAGCGTGTTCCGCACTGGCCTCGCCCCAGTTCTCGCAGAAGCATCCACCAGCCTGCGCCTCGAGCCTGAGGTTGGCGCGGTCGCCCGACCATGTGTGGTCGGAAGGCCACCAGCGTTCCGGGTGAACGAGCGCGCCCCACGCAACCGCGGGCTCCGCCGCTATCGTGAAGTGGTGCTCGATGATTGCGCCGTCAGGCGACGATTGAGTGACCGCCGCAGGCACGGCCGCGGGCATGAGCAGGGCGATCAAGGCGGTGGGCGCGTAATAGTTCATTGCGTGAATCTCCAGGTTGTGACTTCATCAATCTTCAGGGTCACCAGCCAGAAATGATGGTCAGCGCAGAGTCGCATTCGCTCCCGAGGATTGAGCCCATCCGAGTGCATTTCGCACCGGTATCATACTGAATGCACGGCGCCGACCGGAGGCGGCTGCCCGTGCGCTGGCTTGCCTGCCAGGCGAATTGTTTACCTGCGGATACCCTGTAGCCACACTAGCCTTCTCGCGAACTGTCCCGGACCAGCGACACCCGATGCCAGCGACAGATGACCAGGGCTCCAATGCGGGCGCCGAGCAGGCGCGCATCGACACGGCGCCTGCCGGGCGGCCGGGTGCCTGGAAGGCCATCGGACCGTGGTTGAGCGAGCGTTCCTGGGGCACGGTCCGCGAGGACTACAGCGCTGACGGCGACCCATGGCGCTCGTTTCCACATGAGCATGCACGCTCGCGCGCCTATCGCTGGAGCGAGGATGGCCTCGCGGGCCTCTGCGACCTCAACCAGCACCTGTGTTTCGCGCTCGCGTTCTGGAACGGGCGCGATCCGTTCCTGAAGGAGCGCATTTTCGGGCTGTCCGGGCACGAAGGGAACCACGGTGAGGACGCCAAGGAGTGCTGGTGGTACGTGGATGCAACGCCCACCGCTTCCTGGCTGCGCTGGCGCTACCACTACCCACAGGCGGAGTTTCCCTACTCGAAGCTCGTAGAGGAGAACGCGCGCCGCGGACGCACAGAGCCCGAATTCGAACTCGCCGACACGGGGATTTTCGACGACGGTCGGTACTGGGTCGTAGAGGCCGACTATGCCAAGGCATCGCCGACCGATGTCTGCCTGCGGCTGCGCATCACGAACGCGGGACCCGAACCGGCGGAACTGCACTTGCTGCCAACGCTGTGGTTTCGCAACCGCTGGTCATGGGGCAACGACGTGCCGCGACCGGAAATCCGCATGGACGAAGTCGGGGTACCGGGCCAGGCCGCGGCCATTGCTGCCGGGGCCGAAGCGGGTCGCTGGCGTCTCATCGCGGGTCCAGGGCCGGATGGAGAAGCCCCGGAACCGCTCTTCTGCGAAAACGAGACCAACTCCGCGCGGCTGTTCGGCGTGCCGCCGACGACTCCATACCCGAAGGACGGAATCAACGACCATGTCGTCGGCGGTGCGCCGACCGTCAACCCGCAGCGCTGCGGTACGAAGATGTCGTGCCATTACCGCGCGACGGTGGCTGCCGGCGAGACGGTCGAGTTCCAGCTGCGCCTCGCGCGCGACGATGGAACGGCAGGCAGCGACCTCGGTACGGATTTCGAGCGCACGATATCGGACCGGGAACGCGAGGCCGACGAGTTCTACCAGGGCCTGCGTCCCGAGACCGCGACCGAGGACGAAGCGGCGTTGATGCGACAGGCTTTCGCCGGCATGGTCTGGAGCCAGCAGTTCTATCACTACAATGTCGAGCGCTGGCTCGACGGCGACCAGGTCAAGCCACCGGAGGCGCGACTCTCCGGCCGCAACGCCGACTGGCGACACCTCGACAACCACGACATCATCGCGATGCCCGACAAGTGGGAGTATCCGTGGTACGCAGCCTGGGATCTCGCGTTCCACTGCGTGGTCCTGGCATACACGGATCCCGCCGCCGCCAAGCACCAGCTGCTGCTCATGTGCCGCGAGTGGTACATGCATCCAAACGGGCAGCTGCCCGCGTACGAATGGAATTTCGGCGACGTGAACCCGCCGGTGCACGCGTGGGCCGTGCTCAAGGTGTTCGCGACCGACGGGGGCCAGGACTTCAATTTCCTGGCGCGGGCATTCCAGAAGCTGCTGATCAACTTCACCTGGTGGGTCAATCGCAAGGACTCGCTCGGCGACAATGTCTTCGAAGGCGGGTTCCTCGGGCTGGACAACATCGGCGCATTCGACCGCTCCACGCCGCTGCCGGGCGGCTGCGTGCTCGAACAGTCCGACGGCACGGCCTGGATGGCGAAGTACTGCCTGAACATGCTCGAAATCGCCCTCAGGCTTGCAAACCACGACCGGGCTTATGAAGACGTTGCGCTGAAGTTCTTCGAGCATTTCGCGTCGATTGCCTCGGCGATGAGCGGCATGTGGGATGAGCAGGATGGGTTCTTCTACGATCGGATTCGTACGCCGGATGGCGGGGCTGTCCCGGTGCGGGCGCGGTCGATGGTGGGCCTGTTGCCGATGTTCGCGGCTGTGAAGCTCGATGCAGGGCTGTGGGAGCGGTTGCCGGATTTCCGGGCGCGTGCAGCCTGGTTCATCGAGCACAAGCCGTGGCTGGCGAAATTCCTGCACCATTTCTTGCACGACGGTCGTCCCGACCTTATTACGCTGGTTGATGCGCCGCGACTTCGCCGGGTGCTGGCCCGCATGCTCGACGAGCAGGAGTTCCTTTCGCCGTTCGGCCTGCGTTCGCTGTCGCGGTACCACCTGCAGCATCCGCTCACCGTGACCCTGCCGGGTGGCGAGGCACGCCTCGACTACGAACCTGCGGAGTCCGCCAGTGGGCTCTTCGGCGGCAATTCCAACTGGCGCGGACCGGTATGGTTTCCGCTGAACTACCTTGCCCTGGAGTCGCTGCGTCACCTGGGAGAGTGCCTTGGCGAGCAGTTCACCGTTGAGCTGCCGACCGGATCCGGGGTCCAGTCGAACCTTTCGCAGGTCGCAGACGAGCTGGAGCGCAGGCTGGTGTCACTCCTCGTCCGCGATCGAGCGGGCGGGCGGCCGGCGGACGGTGCCAGCGCGAAATGCCAACAGGACGGGCACTGGGGAGACAACCTTCTTTTCCACGAGTATTTCAACGGCGACACGGGCGAGGGACTTGGTGCCTCGCACCAGACGGGCTGGACCGCGCTCGCAGGCACAATGGTGGCGGAGCGACGACGCAGGGCCGGCAAGGAGAGCCCGAAGACATGAACATCCTGGTCGTCGACGTCGGCGGGACGCACGTGAAGATACTGGCGACCGGACAGGGCGAGCGCCGCAGGTTCGAGTCCGGCCCGACACTGACTGCGCGTGCACTGGTGAACGGCGTCAGGAAACTGGCGACCGGCTGGAACTACGACGTCGTGTCGATCGGCTATCCGGGATTGGTGCTCAAGGGCCAGGTCGCAGCGGAGCCGCACAACCTCGCGCCGGGCTGGATTGGATTCGATTTCGAAAAGCCCTTCGGCAGGCCGGTCAAGGTCGTGAACGACGCCGCGATGCAGGCGCTCGGTAGCTACGTGGGCGGCACGATGCTTTTTCTCGGCCTCGGCACGGGCCTGGGCTCTGCCCTGGTCGTGGACGGCCACGTGGTCCCGATGGAGCTCGCGCACCTTTCGTACAAGAAGGGCAGCATCGAGGACTACCTCGGCCTGCGCGGGCTCCAGCGACTGGGCAAGAAGAAATGGCGCAAGCACGTGGCGTTCATCGTCGAGCGCTTCACGGCGGCGCTGCATCCGGACGATATCGTGATTGGCGGCGGTAACGCGAAGAAGCTCAAGGAGCTGCCGCCTGGCTGCAGGAAGGGCGACAATGTCAATGCATTCGCGGGCGGCTTCCGGGTCTGGGAAGGTGAGTCTGGGCCGCGGCGAAAGCAGCCTGGAATACGTACTGGGAAGGGCAAGCGACATGACTGAATCCCGCAACGTGACAGACCTCCCGGCCTGGAAAGCACTCGCCGCGCACTGCGATACGATCGGCATGGCGCAACTGCGGGACTTGTTCGCGCGGGACCCGGGTCGCGGCGAGCGCATGACGCTGGAGGCAGCCGGCGTCTATCTCGATTACTCGAAGAACCGGGTCACTGACGAAACGCTAGGGCTGCTGGTGGCCCTTGCAGATCAATCGGGACTGCGCGCGCGCATCGACGCGATGTTCCGCGGCGACCGGATCAACGTCACCGAGCAGCGACGAGTGCTGCACGTCGCTCTGCGAGCACCGCGCGGCGCGTCGATCCTGGTTGATGGTGACAACGTCGTGCCGCAGGTTCATGCAGTCCTCGACCGGATGGCGTCATTCTCGAGCCGCGTGCGCGATGGCCAATGGCTTGGTCACACGGGTAAGCGCATCCGCAATGTCGTCAACATCGGCATCGGCGGGTCCGACCTGGGGCCGGTGATGGCGTACGAGGCACTCAAGCACTACAGCCAGCGCGACCTCGACTTCCGTTTCGTGTCGAACGTAGACGGAACAGATTTCGCAGAGGCGGTGCGCGATCTCGACGCCTCGGAGACGCTCTTCATCGTCGCGTCCAAGACGTTCACCACGCTCGAGACGATGACCAACGCCCAGACCGCACGCGCCTGGCTGCTGAAGGCGCTCGGCGGCGCCGATAAGGCGGTCGCGCGGCACTTCGTCGCCGTGTCCACCAATGCCGCGGAGGTGAAGAAGTTCGGCATAGACACCGACAACATGTTCGGTTTCTGGGACTGGGTCGGCGGTCGATACTCGATGGAGTCGGCAATCGGCCTCTCGACCATGCTGTCCATCGGACCTGAGCAATTCCGCGCCATGCTCGACGGCTTCCACGAGATGGACGAGCATTTTCGCACCGCACCCTTCGAGCGAAACCTGCCGGTGCTGATGGGTCTGCTGGGTGTCTGGAACAGCAATTTCCTCGGGGCGGACACGGTCGCCGTCCTGCCCTACGAGCAGTACCTGAAGCGGTTCCCTGCCTACCTTCAGCAGCTCACGATGGAGAGCAACGGCAAGAGCGTGCGGCTCGACGGCGAGCCCGTCGGCTGCAACACTGGTGCGATCTACTGGGGCGAGCCGGGCACGAACGGTCAGCATTCGTTCTACCAGCTGATCCACCAGGGGACACGCCTGGTGCCCTGCGACTTCATCGCCTTCGGCCAGCCGTTGAACGAGTTCGGGCACCACCACGACCTGCTGATGGCGAACGTGTTCGCCCAGGGCGAGGCGTTGGCCTTTGGCAAGACGCAGGAGGAGTTGCGAGCGGAAGGCATACCCGACTGGCTCGTGCCGCACAGGACGTTCGAGGGCAATCGCCCTTCGAACACGTTGCTGCTCGAGCGGCTGACGCCCGCAGCGCTGGGCAGGCTGGTGGCCCTCTACGAGCACGTCGTTTTCACGCAGGGCGCGATCTGGCAGGTAAATCCCTTCGACCAGTGGGGCGTGGAACTCGGCAAGGCGCTGGCGCAGCGCATCGTGCCGGAACTTGATGGCGAGGCGGCGGGTCTCACGCATGACAGTTCGACGAATGCCCTGATCCGCCGCTATCGCAAGCTGAGGAATTCCTGATGCAACTCGGAATGGTCGGACTCGGACGAATGGGCGCAAACATGGTCCGGCGCCTGCTGAGGGACGGCCACGACTGCGTGGTCTACAACCGGACGCCAAAAGCGGTGGCCGAGCTCGAGGCCGAGAAAGCGACCGGCGCCACCTCGCTCGCCGACCTGGTGAAAAAGCTCGAAAAGCCACGTGCCGTCTGGCTGATGGTCCCGGCCGCGGCGGTGGACGAGACGATCGAAGAGCTCGCGCCGCTGCTCGACAAGGGCGACATCGTCATCGACGGTGGCAACTCTTACTACGTGGACGACCTTCGTCGCGCAAAGGCGCTTGCGGGAACGGGCATCCACTACGTGGACGTCGGTACCAGCGGCGGTGTGTGGGGGCTGGAGCGCGGCTACTGCATGATGATCGGCGGCGAGCCGGGGGTCGTGAGACACCTCGATCCAGTATTTGTGTCTCTTGCGCCGGGCGTTGGCAACATCGAGCGCACGCCGGGGCGCGACCAGGCGGGCGGCACGGCCGAGCAGGGCTACCTGCATTGCGGGCCGAACGGCGCTGGCCACTTCGTCAAGATGGTCCACAACGGTATCGAGTACGGAATCATGGCGGCGTACGCGGAGGGCCTGGGCATACTGGCCGCGGCGAACGTCGGCAAGAGCACGCATGAGGTGGACGCGGAGACGACGCCACTGCGGGATCCCGAGCACTACCAGTACGACATGAACCTGCCCGATATTGCCGAGGTGTGGCGGCGCGGCAGCGTGATCGCCTCCTGGCTGCTGGATCTCACCGCCAGGTCGCTCACTGAGGATCCCGCGCTGGCGAAATTCGCCGGACGGGTCTCGGATTCGGGCGAAGGTCGCTGGACGATCAAGGCCGCCATCGACGAAGCAGTACCTGCCCCGGTTCTGACGACCGCGCTCTACCAGCGCTTCAACTCGCGAGGCGAGGCGGATTTCCAGAACCGGCTGCTCTCCGCAATGCGCTACCAGTTCGGCGGGCACCACGAGAAGCCGGCCGGACAGTGACCGAACCGGTGGGCGTGAAATTCCGATGAAAGAATCGAAATCAGACGCGCTGGTTTTCTTCGGTGCCACCGGCGACCTCGCCCACAAGAAGATCTTCCCGGCCTTGCAGGCGATGGTGAAGCGGGGCAACCTGGACGTCCCGGTGATCGGCGTGGCCAGGGCCGGTTGGACACTGGAGCAGTTTCGCGCCCATGCACGCGACAGCCTCGAGCAGCATGGCGGGGTCGATGAGACAGCGTTCGCGAAGTTGTGCGAGCTGCTGCAGTACGTCAATGGCGACTACGACGACACTGCGACATTCGAGTCGTTGCGCGTGGCGCTCGGCAATGCCCAAAGGCCAGCTCATTACCTGGCCATCCCTCCAGCCCTGTTCGGGCCAGTCGTCGAGAAGCTGGCGACTTCGGGATGCGGGAAAGGTGCCCGCGTCATCGTCGAAAAACCGTTTGGCACCGACCTGGCCTCGGCACGAGCACTGAACCAGATCCTGTTCACCAGGTTCGACGAGCGATCGATCTTCCGCATAGACCACTACCTCGGCAAGCGACCGGTTCACAACATGCTGTTCTCGCGCTTCACCAATGCGCTGGTCGAGTCGTTCCTGAGCCGCGAACACGTAGAAAGCGTGCAGATCACGATGGCCGAGGACTTCGGGGTGCAGGGTCGAGGTGCCTTCTACGACCAGACCGGCACGATCCGCGACGTGATACAGAACCACCTGTTCCAGGTGCTCGCCAACCTCGCGATGGAGCCTCCCGCGCGCATAGACAGTGAGTCGATACGCGACGAGAAGGTCAAGGTCCTGAAAGCCATTGAGCCCATCAAGGCGGCAGAGCTGGTTCGCGGCCAGTTCCGCGGTTACCTGGACGAGCGGGGCGTCGCGAGGGATTCCCAGGTCGAGACGTTTGCCGCACTGCGGCTGCACGTGAATTCCTGGCGCTGGCAGGGCGTGCCGTTCTTCATTCGTGCGGGCAAGTCTTTGCCGGTCACCTGCACCGAGCTCACGGTGCGGTTGCGGCGATTGCCGAAGGTGTTTCCAGGGTGCGACCCCGTTCCGAACTACCTGCGATTCCGTGTCAGCCCGGAGGTGGAGGCGGCTTTCGGCCTCACGGTCATGGATCCGGATGACCGCATGATCGGCCAGCAGGCTGAAATGATGCTGAGCCGCAGGCCTGCCGCAGGCGAGATGGATGCGTATGAGCGAGTGCTCACGGATGCGATGGCGGGCGACCAGACGCTTTTTGCCCGGGAGGACTACATCGAGGAGGCATGGCGCATCGTGGACCCGGTCCTGAAGAGTGGCACGCCCGTTCACGTATACCGGCCGGGATCCTGGGGGCCGCTCGAGGCCACTGCGGTGATGCCGCCCGGGGGTTGGGTGAACCCTGTCGCACGCGTTGCGAACTCCGCATGATCCCAAAGGTCGAGGTCCTTGAAACCGCAGCTGCCGTCGCCGAGGCGGCCGCCGATTTCATTGCAGCCGAGGCGAGGTCGTCCATCGACGCGCGCGGTGCCTTCTCCTTTGCGGTGAGCGGCGGCCGGACGCCGTGGTTGATGCTGCGCGCGCTCGCCAGTCGTGAACTGCCGTGGGCTGGCGTGCACTTGTGGCAGGTGGACGAACGTGTGGCGCCGGACGGCGACGCGGATCGGAACCTGACGCAGTTGCGCGAGTCCTTGCTGTCAACGGTGCCGCTCGCGCCAGCGCATGTCCATGCCATGCCCGTGACGACGCCCGACATGGGAGCTGCGGTGCGCGAATACTCTGCATCGTTGACGGCCGTCGCCGGGGATCCGCCCGTGCTCGACCTCGTGCACCTTGGTCTTGGGTCCGACGGCCACACTGCATCGCTGGTTCCCGGCGATCCAGCGCTGGAGGTCACCGACGCGGACGTTGCACTCGCCGGGCCCTACCAGGGACGCCGACGCATGACGCTGACTTTCCCCGTGATCAACCGTGCGCGGCGCGTACTGTGGGTGGTCACAGGCGCCGACAAGTCGGTAATGCTAAGACGCCTGCTAGATGCGGATCGCGGCATTCCCGCCGGACGTGTGTGCCAGGATCGGGCGCTCGTGCTCGCGGATCGGCTGGCGGCGGGTGAGTGATGGGGGAGGCTGCGGCAAGAGTCCACATCGCATCGATGCCGAATTTCCGCGACGCCGGTGGGCATCGCTTGGCTGGCGGCGGGATCATGCGTCCCGGTCTGCTGTACCGCTCGGACCACATCGGTCCGCTGTCAGTTGGAGAGGCGCGCGCGGTCGCGGGCCTGGGCATCAGGGTCGTCTACGACCTGCGTACCGAAGCGGAGCGCATCATGGCGCCCGACGAGTGCATTCCGGGCGCGAAGCAGGTGGCGCTCGACCTGATGGCGGACGACTCGCAGGCGGCACCTGCACAACTCCTGCGCCTGCTCGAGCATCCCAGGGTGGCAAAGGTAGCGCTCGGTAACGGCAAGGCGGCTGCGCTGTTCATCGAGGGATATCGATCCATTGTCACGTTGCCCAGTGCGCGCGCTGGTTTGGGCCGGCTGTACGGTGGACTGCTGGAAGAAGCGGGCCTGCCGGCGCTGTGTCACTGCACGACGGGCAAGGATCGCACCGGCTGGACCTGCGCGGCACTGCAGACGCTGCTGGGCGTGCCGCAGGACGAGGTGTTGCGGGACTTCCTGGCGAGCAATCGTTACATCGTGCCGAAATACCAGGCACGCGTTGCTGAGTTCGCCGCACGCGGCGGGGACCCCGCGCTGCTCACGCCGGTGCTCAGCGTGCTGCCGGAGTACCTCGAAGCCTCGTTCGACGAGGTTCGACGGGCGTACGGGACCATCGAAGGCTATTTCGGCGAGGCCCTTGGCCTCGATGCCCGGATGCAGCAGGCGCTGTGCG
>JALHTE010000202.1 GCA_022865595.1 Steroidobacteraceae bacterium
GGTCATTTCTCAGCTCGTCGAGCAGGGCCGATGGCAACACGTAGACGAGCGTGTCCTCGACCGTCATCCCGACGAGTTTCTCCTGATTGCGGGCTGCCGCGGCGCTGGAATCGAGACAGTCACCCTCCGCCAGCTTCTCAACCAACTCCCCGGCATCGTCCCGCAGCTCCACGGCACCCTTGCGGATGACGTGGAAGCTCGCCAAATCGGCTTCTGCCGGCGGAAATTCCGACCCGCGCCTGAGATAACGAACCGACACCGAACGGGGCAGGCGATCCAGGGCGTCGCCCGGAAGCGCGGAGAACGGCGCGTGCCGCCCGAGGAAGTCACGTACGTCCCGGAGCTCGCTGACCACGCGTGCACCTCGACCGCGCTAGTGGCTGTCTTTCGACAGCAGAAGGTACGCCATCGCGACGGCAGCTGCATCCCCGCGCGCCGTGTGACGCGCCATCAAGGGTACGCCCAGCCTCGCGAGCATCTCGTCGAGCGCACGCGGCGGCGAATCCTCCGGGTTGCTGCGCAGGATCGCGCGCCGATAGAGATCGCGCACATCGAAGCGTTCGGGTTCGAAACCCTTGTGTCCGCCTTCTCGCAGCACCCGGTCAAGCATTGCGCAATCGAAACCGGTGCAGTAGCCGATCAACGGCCGATCGCCGAGCCAGGCGACAAAGTCGACGACGGCGTCGACAGCGGTCGAACCCTCTGCCACGTCCACCGGACGCAGCCGGTGATACTTCACGGCCTCCAGGTCCACCGGCGCATCGCCGGCCACCTTGCGCTCGAATCCCTCGCTCAGCAGGATGCGCCGGTCGCGTATCGGCACGCCCGCGATCGACAGGATCGCCGCCGTCTTCGAGTCGAGGCTGCTGGTCTCGAGATCCAGCGAGACGATCTCACCGCACTTCGGCACAGCCGGCGGCCGCACCGCCCGCCACAAGCTGCGGACTCCGCGGCGCAGTCGATTCACCGGCCCAGGTCCATGCTCACAGACCGTGGCCGTAGCGCGAGGACAGCGAGCGCTGGAATTCGCGCACCACGCCGAACGCGTCGCGCAACAGGTCGCGGTCGAGGCGTCGCAGCGCATCGAGCCTGACGGTATTGCCCGGCAACTCGCCCTCGCTGACCGCCTCGATCTGCTGCCCGAGCCGAAGCCGGAGCATGATCGCATACGCCTGCCGCAGGTCCGCACCGAGCGTCGCACTCAGCGCGCCGGAGTCCATCAGCGCATCGATGCGCTCGAAAGTGGAGGCCTCGGTCAGCCGGTACTGCAGTGCAAGCGTGCGCACTCCGTGCACCACGGGAAAGATGCCGCCCTTCTTCACGTCCACCGGCGCGCTGCGGCCGAGCAGTCCGCTGAAGAGCCGGAGCGGGGTCTGGAACTCGAGTGCTGGCGCCACGAAGTGGTGCATCCACACCTCGTTCTGGCCGAACCCGTACAGGGTTTCCCGGATCGGCGCGAAGAGTTGCGCGTCGCCGGCAACGATGCGCGCATCCAGCATGATGGCCACTCGCATCAGCGCCTGCGGCGCGGTGTTGCCGCGCAGGCTCTCGATCCGGCCAAGCCAGGCCGCTTCGTCCCCGCGCCATTGCGGATTCGAGACCATGACGCCGCCCGGGCACGGCGGATAGCCCATCTCCGCCAGGCCA
>JALHTE010000203.1 GCA_022865595.1 Steroidobacteraceae bacterium
CCAGCACACCTGCAGCAGCTTCGCGAATGCCACCAAGCCGGTCGTCGCCGCAGTGCACGGGCCGTGCATCGGCGCCGGCATGGACCTGATCACCGCCTGCGACATCCGGCTCGCCTCGGCCGACGCAACGTTTTCGGTGCGAGAGACGCGCATCGCGATGGTCGCCGACGTCGGCTCGCTGCAGCGACTGCCTCGCGTCGTGGGCGACGGCCACGCACGCGAACTCATATTCACGGGCCGGGACATCGACGCGACCCGGGCGCTC
The DNA here is from genome assembly GCA_022865595.1 of Steroidobacteraceae bacterium. Taxonomy (GTDB): domain Bacteria; phylum Pseudomonadota; class Gammaproteobacteria; order Steroidobacterales; family Steroidobacteraceae; genus RPQJ01. Next base: position 266 of record JALHTE010000203.1, read on the forward strand.
GCGATCGGGCTCGTCAACGAAGTACTGCCCGACGCCGCCGCGGTCCAGGCTCGCGCCATGGCGCTGGCGCAGGAAATCGCCGCGAACTCACCGCTCGCCGTGCAGGGCTCGAAACAGGTGCTCAACCAGGCCGTGCGCCGCGAAGTGCAGGCGGGACTCGACTACGTCGCGCTCTGGAACGCCGCATTCCTGCACTCCGACGACCTGACAGAGGCGATGACCGCGTTCATGCAGCGGCGCAAGCCGGAATTCAAAGGGAAATAGGGGACATTCCCCTATTTTCCGGAAATAGGGGAATGTCCCCTATTTCCGGTGCCAGGCACCGAATTATTTGTCGCGGAGCTCCCGGCGCAGGATCTTGCCGACGTTCGACTTCGGCAACTCTTCGCGGAACTCGATGTACTTCGGTTTCTTGTAGCCGGTGAGCTGCTCTCGGCAGAAATCCGCGATCTCCTTCTCGGTCAGCGACGGGTCCTTGCGCACGACGAATACCTTGACCGCTTCACCCGCGCGTTCGTCCGGCACACCGATCGCCGCGCACTCGAGCACCTTGGGGTGCGTCGCGATTACTGACTCGATCTCGTTGGGGTACACGTTGAAGCCCGAGACGATGATCATGTCCTTCTTGCGGTCGACGATGCGGGTGTAGCCGCGCTCGACCATGATCCCGATGTCGCCGGATTTGAAGAAGCCGTCAGGCGTCATGACCTTCGCGGTCTCTTCGGGACGCTGCCAGTAGCCGGCCATCACCTGCGGTCCGCGAATCGCGATTTCGCCGGCCTGCCCGAGGGGCACGGGTTCCCCCGCATCGTCCAGGATGGCGATCTCGGTACTCGGCACCGGCAGGCCGATGGTCCCGCTGTATTCAGTGCTCGTCGCCGGGTTGCTGGTCGCGATCGGTGAGGTCTCGGATAGACCGTAACCCTCGATGATCGGCACACCGGTGAGCGCAAGCCACTTGTCCGACACGGCCTTCTGCACCGCCATGCCGCCGCCGTTCGCAATGCGCAGGCTCGAGAAATCGAGCTTACGGAACTCGGAGTTCTCGGCGAGCGTGTTGTAGAGCGTATTGACACCCGGCATCACGTTGAACCGGTACTTGCCGAGGTCGCGGACGAAGCCCTGCATGTCGCGCGGGTTCGCGATGAGCACGTTCATTGCACCGAGCCGCATGCCGCCGAGACAGTTCACGGTGAGCGCAAAGACATGGTAGAGCGGCAACGCGCAGACGTAGATCATCTGCTCTGGCACGGGGCCCCGGCTGGTGTCGGACAGCGCCGGCGTAACCCATGCCTCGAGCTGCAGCACGTTTGCGACGAGGTTCCGGTGCGTCAGTGTCGCACCCTTGGAAACGCCGGTGGTGCCGCCCGTGTATTGAAGGAACGCGACGTCGGTCGGGCCCAACTCCACCGGCGCGATCCGGCGCCGCCCGCCTTCATCCAGCGCATCCTTGAACATCACGTGGCCGGGCAGGTCGAATGCCGGCACCACCTTCTTTACGCGGCGCATGACGAAGTTGGCGATCAGGCCCTTCGGGAAGCCGAGCATGTCGCCCAGCGAGGCCACGACCACGTGCTTTACCGCGGTGTTGGCGATCACCCGCTGCAGCGTCGCGCAGCAGTTCTCGACAATGACGATGGCCTCGGCACCGGAGTCCTTGAGCTGGTGCTCCAGCTCGCGCGGCGTGTAGAGCGGATTCACGTTCACAACGACGTAGCCGGCGCGCAAGATCGCGGCGACCGCGATCGGGTACTGCACGAGATTGGGCATCATGATGGCGACGCGTGCTCCGCGCGCCAGGCCGCGCCCCTGCAACCACGCCCCGAGCGCCGACGAATGACGCTCGATTTCGCCGAAGGTGAAATACCGGTCCGCGAACGCATAGGCAGTGCGGTTCGCGTAGCGATCGAATGCCTCGCCCATCAGTTCGACCAGCGAGGAATACTGAGTAACGTCCACGTCCGCCGGCACACCGGGCGGGTAGTTCTTCAGCCAGAAACGTTCCATTTCCCTGCCCCCTTCGTCAGCATCCGACGAGAATCATCAGCCGCCCGGCCACTGCTTTCGCGGCAGCCATTGCGGTCACGGCTGCGGCCGCACCGGGATCGGCACGTTGCACAGTTCGATGTGCCCTGCAGGAACTTTATACCAGTCGTCCTGCCTGTTTCGACGGCTCTCGACCAGCGCTTCGAATGTCGGCGTGTCCGTGCGCATTACCTCGAGCCCGATCCGCTCCGCCGCGGGAACGTCGGCCGCAAGCCGCACGCTCTCGATCGGCACGTATTGCTCCGGCTTCTCGTAGAAGCCCAACGGCCCGGTACCGCGCGGCAGCGTCGAAAGCAGCTCCATTCCCAGCACCACCCGGCCCACCAGCGCGATGTTACGGTCGAGCTGGCGCGGGGCATTGCCGATGACGACATACAGCTCCGCGCCGTTGCCGCTGTCCATCTCGTTGCTGCGGCCTGCCCCGACCATGCCGTAGCAATGCGCCAGCCACGCCTGTTTCACGGCCGGATCGCCGCCGACCGGGAAGCTGTTGGAGAAACCGACCGCGGGCGCATAACCGTCCACGTCCGGCAGTCGCGTGAACGGCAACGCAGGCGTCCAGGCCACGGTGAATTCCGGCGGCAGCGTCGCGCTGGCCTTGCCCAGGCCGCGCTTGCCGTCCGGGTCGCCCCACTGGACCACGAAGTTGTCCTGCGAACGAATTATCGCCAGTCCGTCGAAATAGCCGTCCCTCGCCAGGCTGCGGATATTCGCCGCGTGCAGCAGGGCGAAATCGGGCGCGAGTTCGATGACGACCCGGCCGGCCTCCAGCTGCAGATACAGCGTGTTTTCGGGGTCCAGCGGCCGCCAGTCCGACGGCTTCGAGGCCCCGAGGATTTCGCTCATCGTGCGGGGCCTGGCTTCGTCCGCGCCCAGCGCACGACCGCCGAGCATCGCGACGACAAACACCAGGAGACAAGCCGCAGCAGGCCGCGGCAGTCCAGTCGTACCCAGGCCCGATTCCCGCTTTGTCACGGTCATAATTGTCGCCCGCCCAGCGTTGATGCCTCAATTTTAGCCGCTTCACGGGGCGGCCTGTGAACGAGTCCACAAATCCATAGTCCTCCGGGGTGCATTCACGGTCCATGTGTACCGGAACAGGTTAGATTTGCGGCCATCGGCAAATCGCGCCGCGTTCCATGAGAAGGCCAGGCCGTGAGCAATCCAGAAACCAAGGTGCCGGTAGACCCCTGGC
>JALHTE010000204.1 GCA_022865595.1 Steroidobacteraceae bacterium
CACGCTCACCTGCCAGCCCGTCGCGTGCCAGTCGATGTTGCCCTTGACCGGAACCTCCACGTATCCATCGAGTTCCGTGTCGAATACCAGCGTCGTGCCCTTGCCCGTATAGGACGCCGTGCCAGTGTCGAGATAGCCGGCTTCGACCGCGAGGTACTTCATGAATTGATAGCCGGCGAACGCGCTCCACATGATGTCGGTCTTGTCCGTCTTGGCGGACCAGCTTTCCAGCGGATAACCGACTTCGTTAAACGCGTAAATGAACGCGTCGGTCGCATTCGATTTTGGTATCGACATCTGGCTCCAGCCGACGCCAGCGCCGGCGTAGAAGCCGCGGTCATCCGCGGACGCTGATCCTGCGGCCAGGGCCGCTGCTGCGATCACTAGTGTCGTTAGCTTCATATACCTGCCCCTCCGGGACTGATGTTCATTTTGTAGCCCAACCCCCAAGGCGGAACCCGGGCGGATTCCGTGGCCCGACGCTTTACCGATGATGGCGAGCGCTCAAGCCACGGCAACGGACCCCGTCCCCCGGACTAAGGTCCGCCGGTCCCGGAGAACACCGGCGCCGATCAGAATCGCCAGACCGCGCTCGCGATCCAGAGCTCAGAGGCGTACGTGTCCGCGATCTCGAATCCCTGGTACTCGGCGTTTACGGTGAAGTGATCGGTGAAGTTCCAGCCCGCACCGAGGCCCCACGAAAAGTCCGTTCCGTCGTCGCTGCCACGCACGTATCCGCTTAAGTCGGCGTTCCACATCAGGGCGCCGAGTTTCGCGAAAACCTCGAACTGCTCGCTGACGGGCCATCGACCGATGGCGCTGAAGTTCCAGCCGTTGATGTCCACGGTTTCCCCGTATTTTTTCGGGCTTCCGCCGTCGATCCACTCGACCTCCACGCCGAAGTACTTCATGAAGTTGTAGCCGGCGCCGAGCTTGTACGCCGTGTCTCCGGCATCCCAGCCGCCGCCGATGTCGAGCTGGTAGTAGCCGATGCCGCCTTCGACATAGAAACCATCGTCTGCCGCATATGCCGGCGATGCCACCAGGGCGATCGCTGCAACGGCCGCATGAATGAGTTTCATAACGCCTCCATTTCAGGTTTCAGAGGCGGCAACGCAACGGTGCGCGGACTCGCGCCACGACGTGCCGCGGATCCAGTCGGAACCGATCAATGCTAGGCGCCTATCCGTCGGGCTGGCAACTGGGACAAGTCCCGATGCTGCGCGGCTGGCCGCGACGTGGGCCGGGCCCGGTGGCGGGCGTCAACTGCGGCGGGCTGCTGTCCTCAGTGCGCCTCGTCCCAGTTCGAACCGCGCCCAACCTCGACCTTCAGCGGCACCCTGAGCCTGGCCGCCGCCGACATGCGCTCGCGCAGGCCATTTTCCACCCGGGCGATGTCTTCCTCGGCGACCTCGAGTACCAGTTCGTCGTGCACCTGCATCACGAGCCGGGCCCCGGCGTCGCCACGCAGCCACTCGTGCACGTCGATCATCGCGCGCTTGATGATGTCCGCGGCCGTTCCCTGCATCGGTGCGTTGATGGCGCTGCGCTCGGCGTACTGGCGGAGCTGCTGGTTCTTCGAGCGGATCTCCCGCAGGTAAAGGCGCCGGCCGATTACGGTCTCCACGTAGCCCTGCTCGCGGGCAATCGCACGGGTCTCGTCCATGTAGCGCTTCACGCCCGGGTAGCGGTGGAAATAGAGATCCACGTACTGCTGTGCCGCCCCGCGCTCGATGCCGAGCTGGCGGGCAAGTCCGAACGCGGACATGCCGTAGATCAGGCCGAAGTTGATGGCCTTGGCAGCGCGACGCTGATCGGGCGTGACCTCGTCCGCCGCGACGCCGAACACCTCGGCGGCCGTGGCCTGGTGGATGTCGCGGTCTTCGGCGAACGCCTTCAGCAGCCCCTCGTCGCCTGAGAGGTGCGCCATGATCCTCAGCTCAATCTGTGAATAGTCGGCGGCGACCAGCAAATGGCCGGGAGGCGCCACGAACGCCTGCCGGATGCGGCGTCCCTCGGGCGTGCGAATGGGTATGTTCTGCAGGTTCGGGTCGGTCGAGGACAGTCGTCCGGTCGCGGCGACCGCCTGGTGATAGGAGGTGTGCACGCGCCCGGTGCGCGGGTCGACCTGGCCCGGCAGCTTGTCGGTGTAGGTGGAGCGCAGCTTTGCCATGCCGCGGTAATCGAGCACGATGCGCGGCAGCTCGTACTCATCGGCCAGTTCCTCGAGCACGTCCTCCGCGGTTGAAGGCTGGCCCTTCGCTGTCTTGCGACGCGCCGGCAGGCCGAGCTTGCCAAACAGCACTTCCTGCAACTGCTTCGGCGAATCGACGTTGAACGGTCCGCCCGCGGCCGCGTGGGCCCTGGCCTGGAGCTCGAGCAGCTTCTTCGACAGTTCGTGGCTCTGCTGCTTGAGCATGGCGATGTCGATCAGCACGCCCGTGTGCTCCATGTCGAGCAGCACTGGTACCAGCGGCTGCTCGATCTCCTCGTAGAGCCGGCGCAGCGAGGGGACCTCCTCGATCCGTGGCCACAGGGCCTGGTGCAGCCGCAACGTGATGTCGGCGTCTTCTGCCGAGTATTCGCCCGCAGTCTCGACCGGCACCTCGGCGAACGGCAGCTGCTTCGCGCCCTTGCCCGCCACGTCCTCGTAGCTGATGGTCTCGATGCCGAGGTAGTGCCGGGCCACGGAGTCCATGTCGTGCCGGGTGGCGGTGCTGTCGAGCACGTAGGACTCGAGCATCGAGTCGTACTTCATTCCCCGCAGATCGATGCCGTGGTTGCGCAGAACGTGGGCGTCGTACTTGAGGTGGTGGCCGAGCTTCGCGCGCGCGGGGTCCTCGAGCAGGGGCTTCAGTCGATCGAGGACCGCTTTGCGATCAAGCTGGTCCGGCGTACCGGGGCCGGTGTGCGCGAGTGGCACATAAGCGGCGCGGCCAGGCTCTACGCAGAACGAGACACCGACGATCTCCGCCTGCATGTAGTCGAGCGAAGTCGTCTCGGTATCGAATGCGACCAGTTCCGACGCCTCGAGCTGCCCCATCCAGCGCTCGAAAGCCGCCTGGTCGAGAATCAGCTCGTATTCGCGACGGCCGGGATCGGCCGGAGGATGTGCGGCCGCTTCGGCTGCGCGGCTGTAGCGCGGGAAGCCGTCGCCGGTCTCTGCCGCAGCGTGCGCCCCCGCAGCAGACAGTTCCGATGCTGGTGCGCCGGCAGGGTCGCCGCCGGGAAGCTGCTTCAGCAGCGACCTCAATTCGAGTCGCGAGTACAGCTCGCGCAGCTTCTCGACGTTGGGCGCCCCGCGCACGAGTTCGCGATGCGTGAGCGGCAGTTCGAGATTGCAGTCGATGGTGGCGAGCTTCCGCGACAGCGCGAGATCGTCGGTGTGGGCGCGCAGGCTCTCGCCCACCTTGCCCGCGATCTCGTCCTGGTGCGCGAGCAGGTTGTCGACCGTCGTGTACTCGTTGAGCCACTTCGCGGCCGTCTTCGGGCCGACCTTGGGTACGCCCGGGATGTTGTCCGAGGCGTCGCCCATCAGTGCGAGGTAGTCCACGATCTGTTCGGGATACACGTCGAACTTGACCTTGACGCCCTCGCGGTCGAGCGAAGAGCCGGTCATGGTGTTCACCAGCCTGATGCGCCCATCGACCAGCTGTGCCATGTCCTTGTCGCCGGTGGAGATCACGACGTCGAGGCCCTCGTCGGCCGCGCGCCGCGCCAGCGTGCCGATCACGTCGTCGGCCTCGACACCCTCGATGCGCAGCAGAGGCATGCCAAGCGCCTGCACCGCCTCGATCAGGGGGGCGACCTGCGAGCGCAGGTCGTCGGGCATTGGCGGACGTTGCGCCTTGTATTCGGCGAAGAGTTCATCGCGGAACGTCCGGCCGGGCGCGTCGAAGACCACGCCGACCAGCGCCGGCGCGAGTTCCTTCTCGAGCTTCGCCAGCATGTTGAGCACGCCGAGCACGGCTCCGGTCGGCTCACCCTTCGAATTGGAGAGCGGCGGGAGTGCGTGGAAGGCCCGGTACAGGTACGAGGAGCCGTCCACCAGCACCAGTGTTGGAATTTCAGTCACCCGCCGTTGATCCTTCGGGCTCAGTTGCGGGCAGCGTCGCAGGTGCCGACCCTGGCGATGGACCCGGCGCCGGCTTCTTCAACTCTTCGTCTTCGGGTTTGAGTGGCGCCGCCGAAACCGGGGCCGCCTTCGGGTCCACGGGCGCGGCTTCGCCGGGCGACACAGTGGACGGGGTAGCCTGCGGGGGTGTGGCCGGCGCTGCCGGTCGAATGACCACCGGGCCCGCCTTCTCGGGCAGTGTCAGCGGGCCCTTGTAGCCGCACCCGGCGGCGAGCAATCCGAGGCTGGCCACGGCTGCCGAGACTGCGAGGAAATTCCGGG
>JALHTE010000205.1 GCA_022865595.1 Steroidobacteraceae bacterium
AACAACTTCTGGGCGGTCACGATCTACGACACGCAGACCCGCTCGATGCTTCAGACCAGCCAGTCGTTTCCCTCGGTCGGGAGTCAAAGCGAGGGATTCCAGAAGAACGCCGACGGCTCATATGACGTTTATTTCGCACCCAAAGCGCCGACAGGAAAGCAGGGCAACTGGTTGCAGACCATTCCGGGCAAGAGCTGGTTTGCGATCCTGCGCATGTACGGCCCGCTGGAGCCGTGGATCAACAAGACCTGGCGGCCAAGCGAAATCGAACTGGTGCAATGAGCCAGGTCTGCCAACAGGTCCACGCAGCGGGGCCGCAACCGTGACCCCGCTGATGGATGCTTAAACGCCCGCTTTTTATGCCAGCCGGTTTCCGCTCTGGATCTTTCCAGGTAATAGCCGGCAGTTTGAGTACTACGGCAGCGGCGATGTCCCGGCTGAGCCGTCCGCGAGTGCGCCGAGCGCAGCCCTGATAGGCGCCGGCACTGGCACGGGACGGCGGGTGGTTGCATCCACGTACACGTGCACGAAGCGGCCGATCGCAGCGGGCGCAGTCTCGTCGTTGCCGAACAGCCCGATGCGGTACACGACGCTCGAGTTGCCGAGCTTCTCGAGCGCGAGGCCCGCGTGCACGGTGTCCGGGAAACTGAGGTCGCGCAGGAACCGGCAACTCGTCTCGGCAACGATTCCGATCGCCGGGAGTTCCCGTATGTCTACTCCGCTCGCCTCGATCAGGTAACCGTTCACGGCGGTGTCGAAGTACGAGTAATAGACCACGTTGTTCACGTGACCGTAGTGGTCGTTGTCCATCCAGCGCGTGGTGATCCTGCGCAGCACTGGAAATTCGCCGCGCTGCTCTGGCAGGCGTGCTTCATTCGATTCGCTCATGTTCGCCCTGCCCTGCCGATTACGACGACTGCCCAGATACGACGGCGACATTAGCTGTCGAGTGTGTCTAAGGGCAAGCTGCTGCGAGACACGCCGAAAGTACATCCCTGCAGGCTCGCCCGCGGCGTCCCTGCCGCGTGACGGTCTCGCAGCAGCTTGTCCTTAGACGCACGGTGGCAGGCGAGCTATTCTCCCCCACATGCGAATACGAGCCGCGGTACTGCGCGAAATCGGCCGGCCGGGACCCTATGCGGAGTCCCGACCGCTCTCCATCGAGGACATCGAGCTCGACCCGCCCGGCGCCGGCGAGGTGCTGGTACGAATCCGCGCGGCCGGGCTCTGCCACTCCGACCTGTCCGTGATCGACGGGAATCGACCGCGGCCGATGCCCATGGTGCTGGGCCACGAGGCTGCGGGCGTCGTGGAAAGCGTGGGCCCGGGAGTGACCAGGCTCGCGGCGGGTGACCACGTGGTCGCCGCGTTCGTGCCGAGCTGCGGCCACTGCGGCCCCTGCGACGCCGGCCGCCCGGCGCTGTGCGAGCCCGGCTTCGCCGCAAACAGCGCCGGTACGCTGCTCTCGGGATCGCGGCGGCTGCACGACGCCGATCGCGAGGTAAACCATCACCTCGGCGTCTCGGGATTTGCCGACCACGCGGTGCTCGCCGCAAATTCGCTGGTGCGTGTGCGCGCCGACCTGCCGTTCGCCGAAGCGGCGCTGTTCGGCTGCGCGGTGATCACCGGCGTTGGCGCCGTGGTCAACACCGCCGCGATGCCGCGCGGCGCCTCGGTCGCCGTGGTCGGCCTGGGTGGTGTTGGCCTCGCCGCGCTGCTCGCCGCGCGCATGCTCGAGGCTGAACATATCGTCGCGATCGACATGAACGACGCGAAGCTCGCGACCGCGCGCGAGTTCGGTGCGACCGCTACGGTGAACGCGGCAGATTCCGATGCCGCCGAGAAGGTCCGCGAGCTGACGCATGG
>JALHTE010000206.1 GCA_022865595.1 Steroidobacteraceae bacterium
CAGGGATGTACATAATGCCTCCACTTGGTGACTCGAGGCTTCGAGCGGCGGGAGCGCTGTTGGCAGCCCGCCGTGCGCCGCCTCAGTCCATTTCGAACGACCCCATAATACTCCAAGTATTGCTGCGTCGCAGCATGTTTAATTGAATTCCGTCACATTTTTACAACGCTATTATTCTATATAAACCAACGTGTTATAAATATGAGTCGCTGAAATTGCGAAAATGTGACGGCTGTCCGCCCACACAGTGGCTCATTTCAGGCATTCGGGACGATGGCTGAGACGGCATGCGTCAGCGAGGCCATGACCACCAGGATCGACACCACCAGGGCGGCCAGCACGCTGGGCAGCAGGCGGTTCTGCATTTCGTTTCTGTTCAACATGACTTGATCCTCCATCGGTTGTGTTCGGGAGCAACGATAGGCCCTCTGCTTAGTGTGATAAATAGCAATAGTCGTTGCAGTCTGTTCTGTGATCCTGAACAATCAACGAATGGACCAATTGACCGCCATCCGCGTCTTCACCCGCGTGGCCGAGCGCGGGTCTTTCGCCCAGGCTGCGAAGGAACTCGACATATCCCGGGCGGCCGCCAGCGCCCATGTTGCCGCGCTCGAAAAGCACCTCGGCGCGCGCCTGCTGCACCGGACCACGCGCAAGGTCAGCCTGACCGCGGAGGGCAGCGACTACCTGCAGCGCACCCGCCGTATCCTCGATGAGCTCGCGGACGCCGAGGAAACACTGAGGGGTACCCGTTCGAAGCCACAGGGCCGTTTGCGGGTGGACGTGCCGGTGTCGTTCGGGCGCTACCTGCTGCTGCCCGCCCTGCCGGAGTTCGTGAAGCGTTATCCGGACATTGAACTCGACCTGCGGCTCAACGACCGGGTCACGGACCTGGTCGCCGAGCGCGTGGACGTGGCGCTGCGCGTCGGCGGCTTGAAGCAGAGCGGACTGGTCGCACGCCGCATCACGCAGATCAACGTCGTCACCTGCGCGTCACCGACATATCTCGCCGAACACGGCGAGCCGATCACGCCGGACGACCTGCGCAACCATCGACTGCTCGGCCTGTCGCAGCCCGGTGGTGGCGGACCGGAATGGCATTTTCCACCACCCTACAGCGCGCGCCGACTCAAGCTGCATTTCGCGATGCAGTTCAACGCAGTCGAGGCGCCTACCATCACCGCGGCGGCTGGCCTCGGCATTGCGCGTGTCGGCGACCTGATCGCCGCCGAATACATTGCTCGCGGCGAGCTGAAACTCATTCTCAGGGACTACATCGTGCCCGGTCCGCAGATCTCGCTGGTCTATCCGTCTGCGGGACACCAGGCGGCTAAGGTGCGCGTGTTCTCGGACTTTGCGGCTGACCTGATGCGGCGTTACAGCGAAGTCGTGCAGCGCTGGCTCCAGGCCGGGGCGGAGCCGTCGGGATCGATCCTGAGGTCTGCTGAAAGATAATCACTGGCATCGCAGGTACACCTCGCGATCTCTTCGCGCGTCGCGTCTGCGGGGCGCGTTCGTGCGGCATCCGGACCCGGATGCCGCTTAAGTCAAATGCAGGATTTCCATGTTGTGAAACTGCGCAACCGGGCGCAGAGTCGATGTGCTGCGGGTGCTGCCGCCCGCCTCCATAGCGATCATCGGGGAACACGGAGGGAATCACATGAGACGCATCATTCTCGCGTCGCTAACTGCGTCGCTTCTGGTTTTCGCAGTCAATGCGGACGCGGCGAAGTCGTCAAAGGCGGCCAGGGCGTCGAAGGCGCAACCAGCGCTGATCGACGTGATGACCCAGAACCAGTATCTCGGCGCGGACCTGGTGCCGGTCGTCGAGGCAGGGGCGGCTATCTTGCCGTGCCCTACGCCGGAACCCTGTACTGATCCGGCAGTCCTCGCCTCCAGATTCGCGTTCAACACTGCGCTGCTGGACGCGCTCGGCATGGTGGCGGCCAATCTCCCGGAGCAGCGCTACGTCGCGCTCGCGCGGGAAATCTCCGGACGCAGACCACACGTGGTCGGCCTGCAGGAGGTCTTCGACTTCTCTTGCGTGGGTCCCGGCTGCAGCTACCAGGCAATCGCCGGCGCATTCAACGACCACCTGGCGGGCACGCTGAATGCACTGCACGGCACCTACGTGGCCAAGGCTGTCGTCAAGAACCTGGACATCACGCTGCCGGTTCAGACACCCGTGGGCGGAGCCCTCGTCACG
>JALHTE010000207.1 GCA_022865595.1 Steroidobacteraceae bacterium
CATTTGAACGAGAATTCCTGGCCACGACCGCCAGGGGTTCGCCACGTCCTGCATCTGGATAGGCCCGCTGCAAGTCGTTTGCCCAGTACGGGACAAGCAGGTCGACGGGCAAGAATTCGACTCTGCGCGTACATTATGGGCGTTGATACTTCTGTCCTGATGTTCTACACATGATTACCGCGTCACAACTGCGCGCAGCTCGAGCCCTGCTCGGCATCGACCAGAGAACGCTTGCGGACCGCGCCCGCCTCTCGCTGCCCACGATCCAGCGCATGGAGGCCAGCGACGGCGTCATTCGCGGCAACGTCGACTCGCTGACCAAGGTCGTCCAGGCGCTGGAAAACATGGGTCTCGAGCTGATCGGCGACGGAGTCGCGAGCGCGGGTGGTGGCCGGGGCGTACGACTTCGCGAGCGAGCGCCCCGCGTTTCCTAGGATCCCTTCGCCCGTCCCGAGAGCGCGGTAAGGATGCCCGCCATGATACGTGCGGGTGACGGGGGACACCCGGGCACCACCACGTCCACCGGGATCACGTTCGCCACGGCTCCACAACTGGCGTAGCCCTCGCCGAAAATTCCGCCGCAGGCGCCGCAGACGCCGATCGCCACCACCAGCTTGGGGTCGGGCGTGGCGTCGTACGTGCGCCGCAGCGCTACTTCCATGTGGCGTGACACGGGCCCGGTGACGAGCAGCAGGTCAGCATGGCGCGGGCTTGCGACGAAGCGTATGCCAAGCGACTCCAGGCTGTAAACCGGATTGTTCACCGCATGGATCTCCAGTTCGCAACCATTGCACGAACCGGCGTCAACGGCGCGGATACACAGCGCCCGACCGAGCACGTCGCGGATTCCACGCTCCAGCGCCTCGCGCACGCGCAGGCCCTCGTCGGCCAGCGGGGGAGCCTCGGTGACGATGCCGGTCATCGCGATCTGCTTGAGCGTCTTCAGCATGTGCGCTAGAGGTCGTGGCCGCTGTAGGAAAGGTTGAACGACTTGTTGATCAGCGGGAAGTCGGGAACGATGTTCCCGATTATCGCGTGCTCGAGTACCGGCCAGTTCAGCCAGGACGGATCCTGCGGATGACAGCGTCGGATGGTCCCGCCTTCGCCGGCAACCAGCGACATCACCACAGGACCCCGCCAACCTTCGATCAACCCGATCCCCCGACTGCCCGCCGGAGGGTCATCGAATCCAACCCGGTGGGGGCCGGACGGAGGTGCTTCGGCGATGCGGGCGACCAGCCGGCAGGATTCCCGGACTTCATCGAAACGCACGGCGACGCGCGCGAGTACGTCGCCGTCGCTTCCGGCGCAGCGGACGGGCTCGAGATCTGCGTAGGGCGGGCACGGCAGGTCCATCCGCAGGTCCACGCCCTGTCCGCTCGCGCGTCCGGCCAGCCCGGTGAGGCCCAGCCTTGCGGCAAGTTCCGGCGACACGGTGCCGGCGGCCGCAAATCGGTCGCGCACTCCCGCGTGCTCGTCGTAGATACGTCTCAGTGCCACCACATGGCGGGCCAGGGAAGTCACGTGCGCTGCCAGGCCTGCTGCCTGGTCCGCCGCAATGTCGCGGCTGGTGCCGCCCGGCGAAACGAAATCGAATAGGTAGCGCTGGCCGAGCGCCTGCTCAACCGTTCGCAGCAACTGCTCCTTCAGACGCGAAAACTGTGCCAGCCCGAAGGCAAACCCGGCGTCATTGCCGAGCGCGCCGAGGTCGCCGAGGTGGTTCGAGATGCGCTCGAGTTCCAGCGCGAGCGCTCGCAGCCACGCGGATCGGGGCGGAATGATGATTCCTGCGGCGCCCTCGAGCGCCTGGCAATAGGCCCAGGAAAACGCGACCGTCGAATCGCCCGAAACGCGCGCTGCAAGGCGGTGGCCATCACGGAGAGCGAGGGACTGGAAGCGCCGCTCGATGCCCTTATGCGCGTAGCCGAGGCGCTCCTCCAGGCGCAGCACCTTTTCGCCTACGATCGAAAAGCGGAAATGACCAGGTTCGATGATGCCCGCATGCACGGGACCCACCGGCACTTCGTGCACGCCATCACCTTCCACCCGGACGAACGCGTAATCGTCGACCGGAACCGGTGATTCCGCGCCCGGCCAGACCGAACCGGCAGCCAGCGGATGGAACCACGCGGGCCACGGCGCATGTCGAAGCCATGGTCGCTGGTCTTCGCCCGTCGATCGCAGGCCATGCAGGTCGAATACCGCGCGCTGCATTCGGCTCGCAGACGGAAACACGTCATCGATGCCGGGATAGCGCCCATCGGACTCCACGATGTGCAGTTCCACTGCGAGCGCACCGCGTTCGGCGAGGTAAAACGCATGAACCGTGGCATGCCCTGCCAGCGACGTGTCGGCCCAGAGCGCGAGCAGACGACCGCCGCTTGCCGCGACGTCCTGCGCCACCACGCGCCACGCGGGCGAGTCCACGGCAAGCGCCCTGATACCGGGCGCACCGGCGGCAACCTCTGCCTGGTCCCACCAGCGTCCAAGCGCCATCTCAGCCGCCCCCGATCAGGCGTGCGGCCGCGCGATACCATTCCGCCAGATAGGGCGGAATGTAGAGACCCAGCGCCAGAACGATTGCCAGATGAGCGAAGACCGGGAGCAAGGCCGGCTGATGCGGTAATCGGCGGGCCTTCGTCTCGCCGAAAACCATCGACTGCACGCGGCTGAAGATGGCGGCAAACGCAACGCCCAGCGCCATCAGCAGGATCGGAGTCGCCCACGGCTGCTGCCTCATCGCGGTGGTCAGGATCAGGAATTCGCTCGCGAACACTCCGAATGGCGGCAGACCGAGGATGGCGAGCGTCCCGATCATGAGTCCCCACCCGATCGTTGGGTTCAGCGTGATGAGCCCGCGGATGTCCTCGATGCGCTGCGACCCGACCTTCTGCGCGGCGTGCCCGACGGCGAAAAAGATCGCGGACTTGGTGAGCGAATGAACCGTCATGTGCAGCAGCGCCGCAAAATTGGCAACTGGCCCACCCATGCCGAAGGCAAACGTCACGATCCCCATGTGCTCGATGGACGAGTACGCGAACAGCCGCTTGATGTCGCGCTGCCTCCAGAGGAACAGCGCCGCGAGGACCACCGACAGCAGGCCGAATCCCATCAGCATGTTCGACGGAAGTGAGCTCTGCAGGGAACCCTCCACCAGCACCTTGCAGCGCACGACGGCATAAAGCGCGACGTTCAACAGCAGGCCGGAGAGCACCGCGGAGATAGGCGTCG
>JALHTE010000208.1 GCA_022865595.1 Steroidobacteraceae bacterium
ACGCCCTCGGCCAGGCGGCCGGTGACGAGATGCTCAGGCGCGTCGGAGTTCGGCTGCGTGAAATCATGAGTGAAAATGATGCTACCGGCCGCCTCGACCCGACCGACCCAGGCTTCGAAATCGCCCGCCTCGGCAGCGACCAGTTCGTCGTCCTGCTGCACAAGATCGACGATTCGGCGCACGTGGACTCGGTGGCACAGCAACTGACCATTCCGCTGGTCACGGCGGCTGACGCGGCTTCTACGTCGATCATGGTGACGGCCAGCATCGGTGTCGCGCTATACCCGACCGACAGCGTGGACGAGGACGCCCTGCTGCGCCAGGCGGGCATCGCCATGTACACGGCGAAACGGCAGGGTCGCGGCAGGGTCGAGTACTTCAACGCGACGATGAAGGAAGGCTCCCAGTCGCGATTCCGGCTCGAGCAGCGACTGCAGCGGGCACTGGCGCGGGATGGATTCACGCTCTGCTACCAGCCGCAGTTCGACCTCGGCACCGGCTGCATCTCTGGCGTCGAGGCCCTGTTGCGCTGGACGGATGACCAGCTCGGCAGTATCTCGCCAGACGAATTCATACCGCTCGCCGAGGAGATGGGGCTGATCGCGCCGATCGGCGAGTGGGCGCTGCGGACCGCATGCAGCCAGTTCCGCGAATGGCAGGACATGGGCCTGCAGGCCGGTCGCGTTGCGGTAAACGTTTCGCCACCCCAGTTCACCGAGCCGGGATTCTGCGGGACGGTCCGCCAGGTGTTGCGCGAAACCGGCCTCGACCCTTCGCGACTTGAACTCGAGATCACCGAGTCGCTCGCGATGAGCGATGACGACCGGACCACGCAAATCCTCGCGGAACTGCGCAAGATCGGAGTGTCCATCGCGATTGACGATTTCGGCGTCGGCCATTCCAATCTCGGCCGCCTGGTGTCCATCGCGGTCAATCGGCTCAAGATAGACCGCGGGCTGGTGCGCAGCGTCGACCCGCACGGCAGGCGTGCAGCCATCGTCGGGGCCATCGTCTCGATGGCCAGGGCGCTCGGCCTGCAGGTCCTGGCCGAGGGAGTCGAAGACTTCTCGCAATTGCTCGACCTGCAGGACCTTCAGTGCAACGAGGTGCAGGGTTACCTGCTGAGCCAGCCGCTACCCGCCGGCGAGATCACCGTACTGCTGCAGCGGCTCGAGGAAAGCACCGATACCAGCCGCACGATGCGGCTGCGCTCGCTCGCCGGATAGGCGAATGCGGCCCCGGGGCGTGCGCCCCGGTACACTGCAGGCAGCGGCCATCCGGTTCGCAACGTCCTGCGAGTGTCGATGAAGACGGCCCCGCGATCCCTCACTCGAGAGACACTGCATTTCGCCACCGGCGAACTCGCCTCGCGCGACCAGCTGCTTGCCGAAATCAGGGACCGACTCGGCACGCCTCCCATGTGGGGTCGGCGTCCAGGCTTCGCGACGCTGGTGAGGATCATCCTGGAGCAGCAGGTCTCGCTCGTGGCCGCTCGGACACTGTACCGACGGCTCGAGGCACACCTCGGCGGGATGACCGCGGCGCACGTTGCAGCCGCATCGGTGACCGGGCTGCGCGAGTTCGGGCTCACGCGCCAGAAGGCCGGGTACTGCCATGGTCTCGCGCTGCGCGTACTCGATGGCCGCCTGGGCCTCGCCGCCGTCGCCCGCGCCGGAGACGAGGCCGGGCGAAGCGCGTTGCTGGCGGTCCCGGGACTCGGCCCCTGGAGCGTCGACATCTACTGGCTGATGGCGCTCCGGCGGCCGGATGTCTGGCCCACCGGCGACCTGGCGCTTGCCGTGGTGCTGCGCGACCTGAAACGCATGAAACACCTGCCCCGGGCGGACGAACAGCAACGACTGGCCCGGCAATGGTCCCCCTGGAGGTCGGTCGCCGCCAGGATGCTGTGGGCACACTATCTGGACGCGCGCAGGCCTTGAATCGTCCCGATCGGGCACCATGCTGGGGCTCTCGGACCGGAGCAGTTTCGTGAGAAACTGCGCCGCCTGACGGTCGGACTCAACTGGAACGGAGCCATAGATGAAGCGCATTTTCCTCTTCCTCGCCACGAATATTGCCGTGCTGCTGGTGATTTCCATCGTGATCAGGGTCCTGGGAATCGACCAGGCCATGGCCAACCAGGGCGGCATGGGCCCGTTGCTGGCCTTCTCCGCGGTGGTCGGCTTCGCCGGCGCGTTCATCTCGCTTTTTGCGTCGAAGTTCATTGCCAAGTTCTCAACCGGGGCCAAGGTCATCACCGGCAACGAGGGCGAGACCCAGCGCTGGCTGGTGGAAACGGTGCGCAAGCTGGCCGACCGGGCTGGCATCGGCATGCCGGACGTCGCGATCTACGATGGCCCGCCAAACGCATTCGCAACTGGCGCGTTCCGTAATTCCGCGCTGGTCGCGGTCTCGACGGGGCTGCTGCAGTCGATGAACCGGCAGGAGGTCGAGGCTGTACTCGGCCACGAAATCGGCCACGTCGCGAACGGCGACATGGTCACGCTGACGCTGATCCAGGGCGTTCTGAACACGTTCGTGGTCTTCCTATCCCGGATCGTCGGATCGATCGTCGACAGGACGGTATTCAACAGCGATCGCGGCGGCTCTGGGCCGGGTTACTTCATCACGGTGATCGTATGCCAGATCCTGTTCGGCCTGGTCGCGTCGATGATCGTCGCGTGGTTCTCGCGCCGTCGCGAGTTCCGCGCCGATGCGGCCTCGGCGGGCCTGCTCGGGACGCCGGCGCCGATGATCGGGGCGCTGAAGCGTCTCGGCGGCATCGAGCCCACGGCGCTGCCCGAGTCCATCAAGGCTTTGGGCATCAACGACAAGCCGGGTTTCATGTCGCTGTTCTCGACGCATCCACCGATCGAGCAGCGCATCGCGGCCCTGCAGCAGCCCGCGCAATAGAATAATTCACGGGTCGGCGGACCCGCTGGATGAGAGCTTCGCCGGTCGCGCCTGTAGCGCAAGCTGCAGGCGCGACGCTGGCGGCGCAGGATTTCGACTGGCCGGTGGCCCTCGACTACGAGTTCCGGACCCAGGTCAGCAACTGGTTGTTCGCGGGCATCGCATTATCCGCCTGCAGTTCGAACCCCTGCGCCATCGCAAGTGTATCGACGGCCTCGAAGTCGCGGATTCCACTCGCGGGATCACGGACGCGCAGCGACCGGTCGAATACCGCGTTGCTCCCGCTGGTGAACGATCCGCCGTAGCGGAACGGACCGTAGACGAGCAGCACGGCGCCCTCCCCGAGCATCCGGACCACTCCGCGAAAAACGCCTCCACCTCCGGCCAGGACATGATGTGCAGCGTATTGGCGCTGTAGACCGCGTCGGCGGCGAAAGACGGCCAATGCTCTTTCATCACGTCCAGCTCGATCGGCGCGTGCAGGTTCGCCGGCCCTTCGGCCGCAACGCGAGCGGCAATGCCTGGCAGGTATTCCGCGCGATCGGTCGGCTGCCATTCAAGGTGCGGAAGTTCGCGGGCGAAATGCACCGCGTGCTGGCCCGTTCCGGCACCGATCTCGACGACATACCGCCGCCGAGCCAGCGCCCGGCGCAGTATCTCGAGGATCGGCTGCTTGTTGCGTTCGCAGGCTTCGGAGAATGGCAACATTCGTGACCTCGATGACGATGCACGATGATAGTTGGCGATGGCGACTGTGGCGCGCACCGGCCGGGCCCCGGCAGGTTTGCTCGCGGCTTAATTACGAACCGGGCTAAGCTAGTTGTCCCGTCCCGCTGACAGGTCCCGATGATGAACCGAACGGCCGCTCCTGCCGCAGCCTTCCTGTTGACTGCCACGCTGGCGTTGGTTGCCTGCCAGCACGCCCCTGGTGTCGCCGAACGGAACGCTGTACCCGCAGCAGTCCAGGCCGATTCGGCACGGGCAGCGTCCCGAGCGGGAGTCGCGGCCGCGAATCCGCTTGCAGTCGAGGCGGGCCTCGCGGTGCTGCGTCGCGGTGGATCCGCGGTCGACGCCGCGGTTGCGATGCAGGCTGCGTTGGGCCTCGTGGAGCCACAGAGTTCGGGGCTCGGCGGCGGCGCGTTCATGGTCTACCTCGACGGCAGGACCGGCAAATTGACCGCGTTCGACGGACGCGAAACGGCGCCCTCTGGGGCGACGCCCAACATGTTCATCGGCGAGGACGGCAAGCCGCTTTCGTATGCCGACGCAGTGACGAGTGGCCGGTCCACGGGTGCGCCCGGCGCAATCGCAATGCTCGGCCTGGCCCACGAGCGCTTCGGCCGCCTGCCGTGGCGCGACCTGTTCGACACTGCGACTCGGGCAGCGGACCAGGGCTTCATCGTGCCG
>JALHTE010000025.1 GCA_022865595.1 Steroidobacteraceae bacterium
CGGAAGGCAAGCTGCCGGCGATCGCCGACCCGGTGCTGCTCGGCATTACCAAGGCCTCGCTCGCGACCGAGTCGTTCATGTCGGCGGCCTCCTTCCAGGAGACCACCCGGGGGCTCACCGAGGCGGCAGTGCGCGGCATGAAGGACCCGCTGCGCGGCCTCAAGGAGAACGTGATCGTCGGCCGGCTGATCCCGGCGGGTACGGGATCGTTCTACCATCTTGCGCGTCGCCAGCGGCCCGAAGAGGCCCTTGCGGCGGAGTTCACCGAGGCGCCACCCACCCCGGTGGGGGGCGAATTCGGCGCGGAAAGCACCGACGAGGCCGAAGCGCCGGCAGGCTGAGGCAGACAGGACAGGGTTGCCGCGGTGCGTCAAGTTGACAGCCGCGGCCGCCCCTCCTAAAATTTTCGGTCTTTCCACGGGGCTGCCGGCGATCTACCCGCGCGGCCCCCGGGGTCATTGTCATCGGGCCGCCACTTGGGCGGCCCGGTGTTTCTTGGGCGTGCCGAGTATTTTCGGTGCGCCAAAACGTTTGGGAGTCGGTCTGGCATGTCAACCGTCAATCAGCTGATCCGCGGCCCGCGCCGCGAGGCCGTGGTCAAGAGCAAGGTGCCCGCGCTCGGCAACTCGCCGCAGCGGCGTGGTGTGTGCACGCGCGTGTACACCACGACCCCGAAGAAGCCGAACTCGGCGCTGCGCAAGGTCGCGAAGGTGCGACTCACGAACGGCTACGAGGTGATCAGCTACATCGGTGGCGAGGGTCACAACCTGCAGGAGCACTCGGTGGTGCTGATCCGCGGCGGTCGTGTCAAGGACCTGCCGGGCGTGCGCTACCACACCGTGCGCGGAACGCTCGACTGCGCGGGCGTCAACGAGCGCAAGCAGAGCCGCTCGAAGTACGGCGCCAAGCGTCCCAAGGGCGGTTGAGCCCGGCCCCTTCAGCTCACAAACATCCAGTCACTTGTCACTGGTCCCCAGATAAAGCGGTAGTCAAAAATGTCCCGTAGATCACAGGCCCCGGTTCGCAGCATCCTGCCGGACCCGAAATTCAACAGCGTCCTGCTGGCCAAGTTCATGAACATGGTCATGGAGCGCGGCAAGAAGTCGGTCGCCGAACGCATCGTCTACGGCGCGATCGACCGCATGGCCGAGAAGACTGGCCGGCAGGCGGACCAGACCATCGAGCTGCTGACCCAGGCGCTCGACAACGTCAAGCCGATGGTCGAAGTGAAGTCGCGCCGCGTCGGCGGCGCCACCTACCAGGTGCCGATCGAGGTCCGCTCCACCCGCCGCCAGACGCTGGCGATGCGCTGGGTGATCGACGCCGCCGCCGCCCGCAGCGAAAAATCAATGTCGCAGCGGCTCGCCGCCGAGTTGCTCGAGGCCGCTGAAAACCGCGGCGCGGCCGTGCGCAAGCGCGAGGATACGCACCGCATGGCGGACGCCAACAAGGCTTTTGCGCACTACCGCTGGTAAGGCCCGCCGGGCACCAGCAGCGACGACCGTTCGAGGATTTTCATCGTGCCACGCAGTACACCTATCGAGCGCTACCGGAACATCGGTATCTCGGCGCACATCGACGCCGGGAAGACCACGACGACCGAGCGCATCCTGTTCTACACCGGCGTCTCGCACAAGATCGGCGAGGTTCACGACGGCGCCGCCGTCATGGACTACATGGAGCAGGAGCAGGAGCGCGGGATCACGATCACCGCAGCGGCGACCACCTGTTTCTGGAAGGGAATGGACAACCACTTCCCCGAGCATCGCATCAACATCATCGACACGCCCGGGCACGTGGACTTCACCATCGAGGTTGAGCGCAGCCTGCGCGTGCTCGACTCGGCCTGCGCACTTTTCTGCGCGGTCAGCGGCGTGCAGCCGCAGTCGGAGACCGTCTGGCGCCAGATGAACAGGTACGGCGTGCCGCGCATCGCGTTCGTCAACAAGATGGACCGCGCGGGTGCCAACTTCCTGCGCTGCGTCGAGCAGATCCGTACGCGGTTGCGCGGCAACCCGGTGGCGATCCAGCTGCCGATCGGCGCCGAGGAAAAGTTCGAGGGCGTCGTCGACCTGGTCACGATGCGGGCGATCTACTGGGACGACTCGACCGAGGGCATGCGCTTCGATCGCCGCGAGATTCCTGCGGAAATGCAGGCGCAGTGCGCCGAGTACCGCGAGAAGATGATCGAGGCCGCCGCCGAGGGCAGCGAGGATCTGCTGCACAAGTACCTCGAGCACAGCGAGCTCACCGAGGCCGAGATCAAGGCAGGGCTCCGCGCGCGCGCGATCAAGAACGAGATCGTGCTGACGCTGTGCGGCTCGGCATTCAAGAACAAGGGCGTGCAGGCGATGCTCGATGCCATCATCGAGTACATGCCGGCTCCGACGGAAATGCCGCCGGTGGTCGGCATCGATGACGACGGCGCCCAGGCGACCCGGCCCGCGGCGGACGACGCGAAGTTCTCCGCGCTGGCGTTCAAGATCCTGAACGACCCGTTCGTCGGCAACCTGACGTTCTTCCGCGTTTACTCCGGCGTGCTCAACTCGGGCGACCAGGTGTTTGTCCCGGGCAAGAGCAAGAAGGAGCGCATCGGGCGCCTGCTGCAGATGCACGCGGCGGAGCGCGCCGAGATCAAGGAAGTGCGCGCCGGCGACATCGCGGCGGCCGTCGGCCTGAAGGACGTCACGACCGGCGACACGCTGTGCGACCCGGATCACGTGATCACGCTCGAGAAGATGGAGTTCCCGGAGCCGGTGATCTCGGTCGCCGTCGAACCCAAGACCAAGAGCGACCAGGAGAAGATGGGCCTCGCGCTGCAGCGCCTGGCGAAGGAAGACCCGTCGTTCCGGGTCAGCACCGACCAGGAGTCGGGCCAGACCATCATCTCGGGCATGGGCGAGCTGCACCTCGACATCCTCGTCGACCGCATGAAGCGTGAGTTCAAGGTCGAGGCGAACGTCGGCAAGCCCCAGGTCGCCTACCGCGAGACCATCCGCGGCAAGGTTGACCAGGAAGGCAAGTTCGTCCGCCAGTCCGGCGGCCGCGGCCAGTACGGCCACGTGTGGCTCAAGATCGAGCCGCAGGAAGAGGGCAAGGGCTACGAATTCGTCAACGGCATCGTCGGCGGCACCGTGCCGCGCGAGTACATCCCGGCCGTGGACAAGGGCGTGAAGGAAGCGCTCGAGGGCGGCGTGATCGCCGGCTACCCGGTGGTGGACGTCAAGGTCACGCTGTTCGACGGCTCGTACCACGACGTGGACTCGAACGAAATGGCGTTCAAGATCGCGGGCTCGATGGCGGTCAAGGAAGGCGTGCGCCGCGCGAAGCCGGTGCTGCTCGAGCCAATCATGAAGGTCGAAGTGGTCACCCCGGAGGACTACTCCGGCGACGTGATCGGCGACCTGAGCCGCCGCCGCGGCCACATCCAGGGCATGGACGATTCCGTGTCCGGCAAGGTCGTGACGGCCGAGGTGCCGCTGGCCGAGATGTTCGGCTACGCGACCTCGGTGCGCTCGATGAGCCAGGGCCGCGCGACGTTCACCATGGAGTTCGCGCGGTACCTCGAGGTGCCGAACAACGTCGCCGAAGCGGTGATGAAGAAGGCGAGCTGATTACACTGGTCACCAGTCAATGTTTCAGAGGTAAGGGTCGTGGCTAAGGAAAAATTTGCACGTACGAAGCCGCACGTGAACGTGGGCACGATTGGTCACGTTGACCATGGCAAGACGACGCTGACGGCGGCGCTGACGAAGGTGATGGC
>JALHTE010000209.1 GCA_022865595.1 Steroidobacteraceae bacterium
CCTGCGCAAGGTCCGCAAGCTCGACCCGGCCGAGGTCTTTTGATGAGCGGTTCGCAGCCGGTCGTCATCGAGGGACTCGACCACTACTACGGCAAGGGAAACCTCCGCCGGCAGGTGCTGTTCGACATTACGACCAGCATCTCCCAGGGCGAGATCATCATCGTGACCGGCCCCTCGGGCTCCGGGAAGACCACTCTGCTGACGCTGGTCGGCGCGTTGCGCTCCGCGCACTCCGGCAGTATCCGCGTGCTCGGCCAGGAGCTGAACGGCGCCAGGAGCGAGACGCTGGAAGGCGTTCGCAAGCGTATCGGCTTCATCTTCCAGCAGCACAACCTGCTCGGCGCGCTGACCGCCACGCAGAACGTCGAGCTCGGGCTGCGGGTCACCGGGCGGCACGATCGCGCAGAGCTGCGGCGGCGCGCCGAAGCCATGCTGGAGGCCGTCGGCCTCGGCTCGCAGGGGAGCAAGCTGCCGGAACAGATGTCCGGCGGGCAACGCCAGCGGGTCGCGATCGCCAGGGCGCTGGCCGGCGAACCCGCAATGGTGCTGGCCGACGAGCCGACCGCCTCGCTCGACCGCGTCTCCGGCAGGGAGGTCGTCGATCGCATGCAGGCGCTGGCCAAGGGACAAGGCACAACCATCCTGCTGGTTACTCACGACAACCGCATCCTCGACATCGCCGACCGGATCCTGCACCTGGAGGATGGGCGGCTGTCGACATTCACCGACGCGGTGATCGCGAACACGCAGCACCTGATGCACACGCTGGCGGAAGCCAACAGCCGGCAGCCGCTCGAGCAGTTGGTCGAGGAAATGGACGAGCCGAGCTTCCGCCGCACCCTGCAGGAGCTCACCGAGCAGTCACAGCGCTTTCTGGAGGCCACCGCCCTGGCGCGCGACGAGGCTTACCAGAGCATGCTGGAGAAGTCCCTGCGGGCGTTTACCCACCGGGTCGGGGAACTGCTCAACGCCGAGCGCGCGTCACTTTTCGTCGTCGATCGCCCTGCGGGGCGGCTGGTCCTCACGGTTGCCGACGACCTGCCCAGGTCCGACGTGGTCTCTATCCCGCTCGGCAGCGGCATCGCCGGCGCGGCCGCGACGTCGGGCAAGAGCGTACGGGTTGAAGATGCCTACGCCGACCCGCGATTCAACGCCGAGGTCGACCGACAGACCGGGTTTCGGACCCGTTCAATCCTGTGCATGCCGCTGCACGATACACGCGGCGAGGTCTTCGCGGTCACCCAGTTGCTCAACCGTCGCGACGGCCAGCCCTTTGACGAGGGCGACGAGCGGCGTTTCGCCGAGTTCGCCACCTCGCTCGGACTGCTGCTCGAGTCGCTCAAGGGCATGCGCCACAACTGAAGCGCCGCGGGTGTCAGGCTTTGCCGGCATGACGCCGGGGTCAGGCTCCGCTGGCGCTACATCGGTGTCTGGCACCGCTGGCACCGCGTTTTTCGGTAGTTAGGCATCAGGAGCGGTGCCTGACACCTCCGGGCCGCGCGACGCTCTACAAACGTTTCTTCCGGATCGCGCAATGTCGCGCCAACGTCTCGGCGCCGTGACAGCGTCGAAGTCGCGTCACGCAAAAGGAGGGGTCAGGCAACTGAAAGTTGCCTGAGCCCGTGAGCGAGTTGCGGATTTCCGAGAGAACG
>JALHTE010000210.1 GCA_022865595.1 Steroidobacteraceae bacterium
GATCATCGTGACGGCGCTGCCCTACCAGGTCTCCGGATCCAAGGTGCTCGAGCAGATCGCGGCACAGATGCGGGCGAAGAAGCTGCCGATGGTCGAGGACCTGCGCGACGAGAGCGACCACGAGCAGCCCACGAGGCTGGTCATCACGCCGCGGTCGAATCGCGTGGACGTCGAGCAGCTGATGACCCACCTGTTTGCGACCACCGATCTCGAGCGCAGCTATCGCGTGAACATGAACGTGATCGGTCTCGATGGCCGGCCGCGGGTCATGTCGCTGAAGGCCTTGCTGGCCGAGTGGCTCGAGTTCAGGCAGACGACGGTGCGCCGCCGGCTCGAGTGGCGCCTGGAAAAGGTCAATGCCCGGCTGCACATCCTCGACGGCCTGCTCGTCGCCTACCTGAACCTCGATGAGGTCATCCGCATCGTGCGCAGCGAGGACGAGCCCAGGCCGGTGCTGATGAAGCGCTTCGAGCTGTCCGAGATCCAGGCCGAGGCGATCCTCGAGACCAAGCTGCGCCACCTGGCCAGGCTCGAGGAGATGAAGATCCGCGGCGAGCAGGCAGAACTCTCCATCGAGCGTGATTCGCTGGAGAAGACGCTGGCGGGCAAGGCCCGGTTGCGCAAGCTGGTACGCGACGAACTCGAGCGCGACGTCGAGGCCTTCGGTGACGATCGTCGCACGCGTATCGTCGAGCGCGCGGCCGCACAGGCCATCGACGAGACCGAACTGGTGGCCAGCGAGCCCGTGACCGTCGTGCTGTCGAAGGCGGGCTGGGTACGTGCGGCCAAGGGCCACGAGATCGACCCGCTGCAGCTTTCCTACAAGACGGGCGATGGATTCGAGGCCGCTGCCCGCGGCCGGAGCACCCAGCAGGTGGTGTTCATGGACTCGACCGGGCGGACCTACAGCCTGCCGGCACACGGGCTGCCGGGTGCCCGGGGCCAGGGCGAACCCCTCTCGGGTCGAATCGATCCGCCGGATGGCGCCAGTTTCCCGGCCGTCATGCTGGGCGAACCGGCTGATCGCTGGTTGCTCGCCTGCGACGCCGGCCAGGGGTTCGTTGCCAGGCTCGAGAGCCTCTACGCGCGCAACCGGGCCGGGAAAGCGGTGTTCAACCTGCCGCAGAACGCGCGGATGCTGCCGGCGAGCCCGGTGCCGGAGAGTGGCAACGCGCTGGTCTGCGCGGTCAACACCGAAGGCCGACTGCTCGCCTTCCTGCTCGCAGACGTGCCGGAGATGGAAAAGGGTCGGGGTAACCTGCTCTTCGGCGTGCCGGGCAAGAAGGCCAAGAGCCTTGCCGAACTGATGGTGGCGGTTGCGGTCGTGCGCGAGGGCGGCAAGCTCGCAGTCCTCTGCGGTGACCGCCGCATGACCCTGTCATGGAAGGACCTGGAGAACTACCGTGGCGAGCGCGGCCAGCGAGGCGCCGTGCTGCCCAGAGGATGGCGCAAGGTCGATCGGGTGGAGGGGGAGTGAAGATGGCGGATAGCGGATAGCGGATAGCGGATAGACGGACTCTTGTGAGTAGTGAGTGGTGAGTCGTAAAGCCGCTATAGCCTTCTTAATTTACAACTCACGATTCACGACTCTCAGACAACAGATCACCGCCTGCCTTCTTACTATCCGCTATCCGCTAGCCACTATCCGCTATCCCAACACCACCGCTTCCGGCGCGTTCACGAAAAAGCCCTGGATGTACTCGACGCCAAGCTGCCACAGTACGGCCATGGTGTTCGCGTCCTCGACCCGCTCCGCGATCGTCAGTGCGTTGCGGCCGCGGGCGAGCTCGACCAGCTCCTTGACCCGCTGTTGCTTGTCCTGGGCGGTGGACAGGCCCTGCATCAGCGAGCCATGGATCTTCACGAAATCCGGCTTCAGGTGCGTCATCAATGCCGCCGAGTCGCGACC
>JALHTE010000026.1 GCA_022865595.1 Steroidobacteraceae bacterium
CAGCGCGCTGTCGGTTGCCAACCAGGCGAAGGTGTATGCGCCGCCAGCCGGGCCGGGCAAGGACGTGCCCAGCATCCTCGCGGCCATCGAGGAGTTCCGTGTCGAGCACAATGTCCCCAAGGGCACCCTGATACAGGCCTACGGATACGACGACAACGTCATGCCGGACGGCCGCCTGCTCAACCGCGATGACCTCGACGGGGCCTTCCCGGATAACCCGGTGATCGTCGGGCATGTCTCCATGCACGGTGCAGTGTTGAACTCCGCAGCGCTCAGGCAGTTCGACATTTCAGCGCAGACCAGGACCGCGCCAGGTGGCGTGATCGTTCGCAAGCCCGGTACCGAAGAGCCCTACGGGTTGATCATGGAGACCGCTTACCTGCCGGTGTTCGCGGGTCTGCCGAAGCCCACGCGGGAGCAGGAGGCGGCAGCGACCAGGGCCGGCCAGATGCTGTACGCGGAGGCCGGCATCACGCTCGCGCACGAAGGTGCGACGCACGCGAGTGAACTCGAGATGTTGCAGCGAGCCACCGCGGCCGGCGCCAACATCATCGACGTGGTTGCCTACCCGTTCATGACGGACCTCGACGCGATCGTCGCGGCCAACCCGGTCAGCGGCTGGGGTAAGTACGATCGGCACCTGAAAATTGGTGGCGTGAAGATCACGGCCGACGGGTCGCCGCAGGGCAGGACCGCGTATTTCACCACGCCGTACCTGACCGGCGGTCCGGGCGGCGAGAAGGACTGGCGCGGCGAGCCGACGATGTCGCAGGCCGATCTCAACGCGCTGATGAAGCGTGTGTACGACATGAACGTGCCGCTGAACGTGCACACCAACGGTGATGCGACCATCGACATGTTCCTCGAGGGCTACGAGTTCGCCCGGGGCGGCGACTACAGCCGGCCGTGGAACGTGACGACGATCCATGCGCAGTTCATGCGCAAGGACCAGATCCCGAAGTACGTCAAATACAGGATCCGGCCGTCGTTCTATACGCTGCACACGTACTACTTTGCGACCGCGCACGAGACCAACCGGGGCGCCGAGCAGGCGGCCTACATCAGCCCGATGCGCGACGCGATCGACGCGGGACTGCAGCCGACCAACCACTCCGATTTCTACGTGGCGCCGCTCGACCAGATGTTCATGATGTGGTCGGCCGTCAACCGCATATCCCGGGAAGGCGAAGTGGTTGGGCCTGGCCAGCGAATTACGCCTGTCGAGGCGCTCAAGTCGCAGACGATCTGGGCGGCCGGGCAGTACGACGAGCAGGACCGGCGCGGCTCGCTCGAGTCGGGCAAGATCGCCGACCTCGTGATCCTCGACAGGAATCCCCTCAAGGTGGATCCCATGTCGATCAAGGACATCAGGGTCGTGGAGACTATCAAGGAAGGAAAGACCATCTATCCGGCCCCGGCGCCGTGACATCTTCGAATTGATTCCAGTAATGACGCCGGCGTTTTGCCAGTGACACACGCCTTCATCTGCGATTCGATACGCACGCCTTTCGGGCGCTACGGCGGCGCATTGGCCGGTGTGCGCACCGATGACCTCGCAGCCCTGCCGATCAAGGCGCTGATGGCGCGCAATCCGCGGGTGGACTGGTCGGAACTGGGTGACGTCGTGCTCGGCTGTGCCAACCAGGCCGGCGAGGACAACCGCAACGTGGCGAGGATGGCGGCACTGCTCGCCGGGTTGCCGATCGAGGTGCCCGGGGCGACGATCAACCGCCTGTGCGGGTCGGGGCTCGATGCCGTGGGGTCGGCGGCACGGGTCATCGCGGCCGGCGAGGCGGGCATGGTGCTGGCGGGCGGCGTGGAGAGCATGAGTCGGTCGCCCTTCGTGATGCCCAAGTCCGACACTGCGTTCAGTCGTTCGAGCGCCCTGTACGACACGACCATCGGCTGGCGTTTCGTCAACCCGGAAATGAGGTCTCGCTACGGTGTCGACACGATGCCGGAGACTGCCGAGACGCTGGCGGTTGAGTTCGGCATCGAGCGTGAAGCCCAGGACCGATTCGCACTTGCGAGCCAGCAGCGTGCGCTCGAGGCGCAGGCGGCCGGATTCCTCGCGCGCGAAATCGTTCCTGTGCATGTGCCACAACACAAGGGCGCTGGGCTTGTGGTCGAGCGGGACGAGCATCCGCGCTCGACGTCTCTGGAGGCCCTCGCGAAACTGCCCGGCATCGTCCGGCCAGATGGGACTGTCACCGCTGGAAATGCCAGCGGTATCAACGATGGCGCCTGTGCGCTGCTGCTGGCCGACGAGTCAACGGCCGCCAGGCACGGACTATCGCCGCGCGCACGCGTGATAGGTATGGCGGTGGCGGGTGTGCCGCCGCGCATCATGGGCATCGGTCCGGTGCCGGCCACAAAGAAGCTCCTGGCGCGATTGGGCCTGGACCTGGAGCGCATGGACGTCATCGAGATCAACGAGGCCTTCGCGGCGCAGAGCCTGGCGGTGCTGCGGCAGATGGGTCTTGCCGGAGACGACCCTCGCGTCAATGCATGGGGCGGCGCGATCGCGCTGGGTCATCCGCTCGGCGCATCGGGGGCCCGCCTGGTCACGACGGCGGTCAGCCGGTTGCACGCCTCGGGCGGCCGTTACGCGCTGTGCACGATGTGCATCGGCGTCGGGCAGGGGATCGCACTGGCGCTCGAACGACTCTAGCTGGGCGAGCTTTCGAGCTCAGGGTCGAGCCAGACTACGGGGGCTCGACTACCCGATCAATTCCAGCACCTTCTGGTACCGCGGCAGCGCCCGCAGCGATTCGAAATCCGAATCGTGCTTTATCCAGGACTTGGTCTCGTGGTTTGCATGCGGCAGCAACCGCTCGAGGAGATCGAAGGCCTTGTCGTGGTCGCCGAGCTGGGCGAGCACGCAGGCGATGTTGTACTGGGTCAGCACGTCGTCCGGATCGATGGCCATCGCCCTGCCAAGCCACTCCCTCGCACGGTCTGTCTCGCCAAGCGAAAGCAGGCAGCCTGCGCCAAGGTAGGCGGGGCGGGGATTCTCGGGGTGCTGCGTCAGCTCTCGCTCGGCGCGCTCGACCGCCCTGCGTGCCACGGGCGCAACGTCGCCCTCACGACCGATCGAGGGGTAGATCATCCTCAGCATCGATAGCGCCTGGTAGTCGTCCGGCCTCAGTTCGGCCGCACGCTCGAAGAGTTCAGCGGCCCGCTCCATCCTGTTCTGGGCGAAACAGGCGCGCGCCATGAAGTAGTGCGCCTCGAACAGGTTCGGGTCGAGCGTGATCGCGCGCTCGAACTCCGCCATCGCCTCATCGTATTTCTCCACCAGCGACAGCGCGAGCCCGCGCGATGCGTGCGCCTCGGCGAGCCCAGCGTCCAGCGCCAGGGCCTGCGCGCTGGTGGCCAGGATCGTGTCGATCGCGATGTCGACGTGGTAGTGGAGAAACAGGAACGAGTCGCAGTCCGCGATTCCCGCGTAGGCGCGTGCGTACATCGGGTCGAGCTCGACGGCCTTGGCGAACATGCGCCGTGCCAGCTGGTAGTAGGACTTGGAGTGCCGGTGAAAGAACTGCCGTCCCCGCAGGTAATAGGTGTATGCCTCGATATTGTCCGTGGGAGCCTGCGCGATGGATTGTCGCTCCTGCGGCAGCAGCTTCACCTTGAGCTGCTCGACGATCGCGTGCGTGATCTCGTCCTGGATCGCAAAGATGTCGGTCAGCTCGCGATCGTAGCGGTCCGCCCATACGTGCCCGCCGGTCTCCCCGTTGATCAGCTGGCCGGTGACGCGCACCCGGGAGCCTGCCTTGCGGACGCTGCCTTCCAGCACGAACCGGACGTCGAGCTCCTTGCTGACGTCCTGGACCTTCACGGCCTTGCCCTTGTAGGTGAAGGCTGTGTTGCGGGCCACGACGAAGAGGCCGGAGACCTTCGAGAGATCGGTAATGATGTCCTCGGTGATTCCGTCGCTGAAGTATTCCTGCTCGGTGTCGCCGCTCATGTTGTTGAACGGCAGCACCGCGATCGAGACCCGCTCGGCGGGCTCTGTCGTCGAGTCGCCTCCGGTCGGTGGACCCGCTGTGGCTCCCAGCATGTGGCGCAAAGTCGAGACCAGGGTCGCGACGTGGGGTTCGATGGGGCGGGTCAGCGCGTCGAGCCAGTGGGTGCCGCCCAGGCAGTACTCCATGGCGCCGGTCGGCGGCACGTCCTCGACCCGGAACGGCACGATGGACCTGTCCAGCGAAACGGCCCGCTCGACTTCGCGCCGCACGTGCGGTGATGAATTGGCGCCCGCCGAGAACACCACCACGAACACGCGGCAGGCCTTGACGGCCTCGATGATCTGCTCGCCGTACTCGGACCCGGCCGGAATGTCGCGCGGGGCGATCCAGCAGCGGATTCCCTGCTTCTCGAGCCCGGCCAGCACGGCAAGCGCCGTGTCCTTGTCGGCGCCGGAATAGCTGAGGAATACGTCGTGCGGCATGCGACCTTTGCGGGCCTCGCCAGGCGAAGCTGTTGAAATATCAAGGGGCTTGGCGGGATCTTGCACTGCCGGGACCGTATCGACAAGGCTATGACGCGTTCCGGCCCGCCAGATCGGCTCGCCTGGCCCGCCGGGAGCCCGTGCGGATGGTCTCAGTCAGATCGCGGGCGTCTTTGGCTCATTGGCGCCGGTCGTCTCAGACGAGCTGGGCGAGGATCATCAGCAATCCGACGAAGCCGACGGTCCACACTGCGGTGCGCAGCCACGGGATGCCCGCGATATATACCACCGCGTACGCCACGCGCGCATAGAAAAAGAGCTGCGCGCCCATCACCGTCATTGAGTTGCTCACGCCGACCGCGTGCGCGACGAGTACCAGCGCCGCGAAGGGCAGCAGACTTTCGGCCAGGTTCCGGAGCGCGCGCTGCGCGCGGCCGACCCATCCCTTGCCCTCGACCGGTGTTTCACGGTTTCCTGCCAGTACCGGCGCGGGGAACTGCATCATTCCTCCGGTCACGGCAACCAGGAGCTGCGCGATCCACAAAGCCACGGTCCAGGTGAGCATGGTGAGTTCGATGTTCATGCCGAGTCCTCCCGATGTTGCTGCAAGGACCACGACTATTGCGCAGCCCGCCGACCAGGGACTCTACATGGGTTTCACCGCGCACCGCGACAGGCGGCGCCACCGGTGGCACTGCGCGGCCTGGGCGGGCAGGTGCTCAGCAGTTACGGAAGATAGCCGCTCTTCTTCGCCCCGGAGATCGTCAACTTGCGGGCCAGCCTGCGCGACAGCCGCATCAGCAGGTAACCCACCCGCGCCATCGGTCCGGTCGGCAGCACGATCGCGTCGCTTTCCACGGCGCGCACGATGTCCTCGGCCACGATGCTCGGGTGGCAACCATCAGTGTCGTAGTATTTCTGGAGTTTCGCGATCTGCGCTTCCGTCATGCCAGGCGCGGTTCCACTCACGTGCACGATCGGTGTATTGATGATGCCGGGGCAGACGATCAGCACCGAGATGTCAGTGTCGTGCAGCTCGAGTGCCAGCACCTCGGACAGACCGACCACGGCGTGTTTCGACGCCCCGTAGGCGGACATGTTCGGCGCCGGCGCGAATCCCGCCAGCGACGCCACGTTGACGATCTTGCGCTTGCCTCCGGCCGCGCGCATGGAGGGGAGGAAGGCATTTACACAGTGCACGATCCCGAGGACGTTGATGTCCAGGATACGGCGCCATTGCGCGAGCGGCGTTTCCTCGAAGCTGCCGAGGAAAGCGACGCCGGCGTTGTTGACCAGCACGTCCACCGTGCCGATTTCCCGTTTAACAGCTGCCGCAAGCTCATTGACCGAATCCTCGCTTGCGACATCGCAGGCGATCGCGTCGCAGCGGGCACCGCCGGCGGTGAGCTCGAGCCGTGCAGTCTCGAGTGCCTCTGCATTGATGTCCGAAATCACGAGTCGCGCTCCGCGCTTCGCAAATGAACGGCCACATTCGAGGCCGATGCCCGACGCGGCACCGGTGATCAGCACGAGCCGGTCTTTGAGGGGCTTCATGCGGAGGGCCCGAAATAGACTTCGAAGAACCTACCTACGACGGACTCCGGAATGGACAGGTTCGCGTCCTTGCTGGTGCGGACGCACACGAGCGCCGGGCCTTCGTGCGCCTTGGCGCGCGCAAGTGCTGGCGCCAGGTCGTCGATGGAATCGACGTACTCGCCGTGGCAGCCGAGGCCCTTTGCAACGGTGTCCCAGCGGACCTCGCCCATGCCGGTGCCGAAGTCGCGGCCCCATCGCGCCACCTCGTTCGGGATCTCCATGGTCCACTGGCCCTCCGCCATCACGACGACTGTGATCTTGATCCCCTGGTGCGCCGCGGTCTCGAGTTCCATTACGTTGAAACCGGCAGCACCGTCGCCGGTCACGCACACGACCTCGCGGGACGGGTCCCCGAGCTTCGAGCCAATGGCCGCCGGGATGCCGGTGCCGAGCATGCCGAGTTCCAGGATGCCGTGAAACGACGATGGTCGCGTCGAGGGCAGCGCGATGCTTGCCCACAGCGACGTATTGCCCCCGTCCGCGTGGTACACGGCGTCACCGCCGAACACGCCGCCCACGACGGCGCAGGCCTGGCCTGGGTGGATGCCGGGGCCATTCCAGGCCGCGACCTGCGCCTGGATGGATTCTTTCCACGCAGACTGCGCGGCCCGCAGTGCGTCGAGGTCCTTGCGGCCTGCGCTCGCGGTCTTCATCGTCCGCAGCCGGGCGACCAGGCCCGACAGCGTTGCCTTTGCGTCCGCCACTATGCCGAGCGTCACCGGCCTCGACACGCCGATGTGGCGCGGGTCCACGTCCACGTGGATCAGCTTGCAGTGCTTCGGGTCGCCCCAGTACTTGTCGAAGGGCACATCGAGATTGCCGATGCGCGAGCCGACCGCGAGCATCACGTCGGCGTTGCGACGGAGGTCGTCTGCGGGCGGGCACTGCGACATGAAGCAGAGCGGGTGGTCGTGCGGCATCACGCTGCGCCCGGCCAGCGACGGAATGACGGGGCAGTTCAGCAGTTCCGCGAGTTCGATCAGTTCCGGGTTCGCGGAGGCGCGATCGACACCGCAGCCGGCGAAGATGACTGGCGCCTTTGCGCTGGCCAGCAGTTTCGCTGCGGCATCGAGTTGCGCTGCGGACGGTTGCGGCGCTCCGGCACGTCCCGAATCGGCGGCGTAGATCGGGGCCGTGGACGGATCGCCGGTCGCGTACAACACCGGTCCCGGTACCTCGAGGTGCACCGGACCAGGCCGCCCGGCCCACATCTCGCGGAAACCCATGCGCACCAGTTCGGGAATACGCATCCAGTCGAATATCGGCCCGCCCCACTTTACAACCGGCTTGAACAGGTCGAGCTGGTCCTGGCCCTGGAACGTTGCCGGCGTGGACGGATAGACGATCTGCGCGCGGTGCTGGGAGGTGATCGCGACGACCGGCACGCCTTCGTGGCGCGCGGTGAGCACGCCGGGGAGGAGATTCGCGGATCCAGGTCCTGGGTTGCCGAGCACCGCCGCAACCTGCCCCGTGGTCTTGTACAGGCCTTCCGCCATGTGAACGCCGGCCGATTCGTGCCGGACCGGAATTCGACGGATCCCATTTGCCTCGAGGGCCGCCAGCAGCGGGTCGATCTCGGGGCAGGGCAGGCCGAAGATGAACTTGACTCCTTCGTTCGCCAGTGCCTGGGCCAGCAGTTCGCCACCGGTAAGTTCGCTCATTTCGCCCCCTGTTTTCAGCCAGTCGTCGACGCAAGGTCGGATGGTTCGATTCTCTGCGCGTCGTCGATGACCGTACTGACATTTTCTGCCATCCTGTTGATACTTTCAGACAACCTGACCGGTCGCTGGATGGGCGGCCGGGCGCATTGAACGAACAGGCGTGGCCACACTCCAAAATCGGTACCCGGCCCGATATTTCCAGCAGCTGCTCGAGTACCTGGATGAACTCGGGCTCGATCGCGAGGCGGTGCTCCGTGCCGCGCGCCTGGGGCCGATCGACGACCCGATGAAGCTGATGTCGATGCGGCAAGTGGAGTCCCTGTTCGCGGTCGCCGAGCGCATGAGCGGAAGATCCGACCTTGGCTTCGAATTCGGGCGGCTCGTCAAGACGACTTCGCACGACATCCTGGGCTACGCATTACTCACGAGTCCGACGCTGGGTCACGCGCTCAGGTTGCTCTCGAGCTACCAGAGGTTGATCAACCCCGCGTTCACGCTGGAGTTGCAGCACCATTCTGCTCGGGTCGATCTCGTCTACAAGCCGGCGATGGCGATGTCCCACCGAGCGATGCGAATCGTGCAGGAGACGATCGCCGTATCCAATCACCACGAGTTCGGGTCACTGCTGCAGCGGGAGCTGCCGTCATACGATATTTATTTTTCGATCGAGCGGCCGCCGCACGCAGCGCGCTATGCCGACCTGGCGCCAGCGAAGGTGCACTGGGGCGACCTGTTGCCGGGACTTCGCCTGTCGATGGACGCTGCAATGCTCGACCGGCCACTTGCGATGGCGGATCCGCGCGCCATGCAGGCGGCCGAGCAGCGATGCGTGGCGATGATGCGCGGCGCCCGCGGCAGCCGCAGATGGAGCGAATGGTGCCGCATGATGCTGCGCGAGGCGGAAGACAGCCAGCCGACACTCGAACAACTGGCGAGCTTCGTCAATCTCTCCGCACGCACGCTCGGCAGGTACCTCGATGCGGAGAACACTGGTTTTCGAGAACTGTCGCTGCAGGTACGAACCGAACGAGCCAAGCGTCTGCTCGAGAAGGGCGAGCAGTCGGTGACCCGGATTGCCTATCGGCTCGGCTACAGCGACGTTGCGAGTTTCATTCGCAGCTTCAGGGGGCAGACCGGTTGCTCGCCAGGAGCATGGGGCGAAGCTCGTGCCTCAGCCGGTCGCGTCCGCCATTAGGCGCTCGATGTGAGCCGCGCCGCTCGATGCCAGCGCCTTCAGGTCGTAGCCACCCTCGAGCGTTGATATCACCCGGCCCTCCGCGTGACGATCAGCGACGGCGCAGGCGGCGTCGGTGACCCAGGCGTAGTCGTCGGTCGCAAGCTGCAACTGGGCCAGCGGGTCGGACGCGTGTGCGTCGAAGCCCGCCGATACGAAGATCATCTGCGGCGCGAATGCCTCGAGCGCCGGAAGCCATTGCTCGCTGACCGCCGCGCGAAATTCCGCGCTGCCACTGTCTGCCGGCAGCGGGCAATTGACGATGCGCCC
>JALHTE010000211.1 GCA_022865595.1 Steroidobacteraceae bacterium
GCAGCGCGAGCGCAGGCAGCGAGGCATCGTCGAGCTTCTTCACTCCATTCATCGCCTGCGCCGGCGATCCGTATGCATGACTCGCTTGCGAGATGCCAAGAAGACTGGCGAGGGAGAACGCGGCCACGATGGCGCGTCGGATCTGTTGGCGACGATTCAGGTTCATAGTAGTGTTCCGTCAATGTGCTGTCGCAAATTTCTGAACCCATCAGGCCAGCGACCCATGTCGCGTGCCTGCAGGGCGCGAATCACATCGAAAGACGGAACGCGGGTGTCCGCGTACGGGACGCACTGACGGCGATGTAGCGTCACGGTGCGCAGGCACCGAGCGGCCGCTACTTGGCCGGCAACCCCGCTAGCATTGGCTCTTGCGAACCGTTAGCCCGGAAGCTTTGCGTCCCCACCTTTCGATGGGTTTGCCCTTGGAGCGCATTGTGTTCTTGTGCCCTTCTTGATCGAGGGCACTGCGTCACAGTTCTGTCCAGAGGGTCGCCGCAGTTCCTTCCCGAATCCCGAAGAAAGTTGCGGTGGGCGCGCACCCTATTATTGCGATGCGGCAAAAGCCACCTGCGTCCTGTCGCAAAATACCGACAAAGCTCCGCAGCCGCTGTGCAAACTGGCGTAATCGACTGATTTTACTTGGCTTTCCAGATGCCCCGGTACGTGATGAGCAATTACCTAGAAGGCTCGGCATTGACCGCAGTGGCCCCGGCGGAAGCCATGCGTACGCCGTATGCGACGCTCGCGGTCGCCGGAGACTCCATGCACCGCGGCATCCGGGTCATCAGTATCAGTCTCATTGCCAGCAACAATGGCGCTCGCGCGTTACTCCCGCCCTCGCTGCAGGTATTGCACCATCGCGCTGAGCGAGTGCTGCACGTAGTCGATGCGAATCTCGGTCGCCTGCGCATTGAACTCGCGCGTCTCCTTGCGGCCAGCGTCTGGCAGACGCGCTCCGGCCCGCGGCATGCCGCCCTTGTACTGTACTTCCTTCACCTGCGACCGCACCAGGAAATCGATGCCGCGGTCACTCGCGGCTCGGATATGCGGCACGATCGGATGGTCAGGGGGCAGGAACGTCAGCGCAGCCAGCATGCCTTCCAGCCGTGTGGCGGTCGGCGTAACTCCGCCCATCGGAGCGAGCGAGCCCTCCATCGCCGGGATCGGCTGCGGAATGCGCGCCTCCTCGAGCATCGCGTGACAAACCTGCAACGCATGGTTGATCAGGGCCTCGCGCGGAATCTTACGGCCGTTCTTGTCAGCGGCCTTGAAGAGCCGAGCCGTCGCGAGCAACGCCCAGTGGTCAGCAGGCGCCGAGCCTGCCCTCGCACGTGTCCGCGCCAGGTACATCAGACCCTTCAGGGCGGCATCGACCTCGTCGTTCGCCTCCGGATGGATTTCGTACAAGGCGACCCAACCCTTGGCCATTTCGCCGGGGTAGTACAGACTTTTTTCGAGCGCCGTCGGCCCCCCGCTCTTCGTCGAATAGAGCGCGTAGAAAGCCCCGTTCCAGCGCATCAGTGACTGTCCGAAGGCCGAGATCTTCTGCATTTCTTCCGAAGTCACGGAACCCGGTGCCTTGCGCTCCAGCGCGGTCAGCGCGAGCAGTCCCAGGCCTGCGCCACCAAGCTTCAACGAAGTCCGCCCGGCGGGTTTGGCGACGAAGTCCGGCTCGTTGATCGCGATCTGCGCACCGCCATCCAGCTCTACATAACAGCACTGGCGCATGAAGTTGACCGCGCGGCGCATCACTTCGACGTTCGCCAGATCAGGAAAGAGGTCGTCGTACATGCCCAGCGAATAGACGGTGCCCTCGTGCCGCAGGATGCTGTAGTCGCGAACGACCTTGACCTCCGGGTCGAGATTGACGATGTACTCGAAGCGGCCCGCGGCGTCGTTCGCGCGACGGATGTAACCGGCCGCCGACCTTGCCGCTGCTGCTACCACGGCGTTGTCCACGGGATTCGACGGCAACGGCTGCAGCGCAGAGTAGTACGCGGCAAGGCGCTCTGGGTCGAACTTCGTCGGTGGGTACAGGTACCGCCAGCCCAGGCTCGCGCCAGCAAGCACGACCAACAGAAGCGCGATACCCGCAAGCCAGACTCGCTTCGAACGATCGAATTCCATGTGCGCTCTGCCTCGCCCGCCGGTTTAGCGGCGGAATTTCATACAGCACTGGATCATGGTCACCGGCACCGGTAATGGCGGTGATCCACTGCCCATAATCTGCTCGTGGGATTCGCGCAATGTGGCGGTCACCGGCGGGCGATGTGGCGAAAGTTGGATAGCATAGGACTGAAGATTATCAGTTGCGCCGCGCGCCGCTGTATCAGCCTCCAAATCCATGGACTGGACTTTCCCCCGGGCTTTACGGATTGCAGGACCTCGACGGAATCGTCGTACCATTGATCATGGCGTCGTTGCCTCGAGCCTCGAGGGATTTCAGGTTGCTGACCCGCATCGGTTCCGTGCTAGTGGCGTCAGCGGTGCTCCTGGCTCCGAACACGGCCACATCCTCCGACGATACCATGCGTTGCGGAACGCACTTGGTACGCCAAGGGGACGGCAAGGACAAGGTGCGCACGCTTTGCGGCGAGCCCACCAGCGTCAGCCTCGCCGGCTACGTCGGCGGACCTGGCTACTACAACGGCCCGTACGAGAACACTTACCCGTGGCCTGGCTGGACCACCGTCCCAGTCGAGATATGGACCTATAACTTCGGGCCGAGCAAGCTGCTTCGCAAGCTTCGCTTTGTTGGCGACGAACTCGACGAAATCCGGACGGACGGCTATGGCTACTGAGCGGCAGGCCGCTCGCGGTGCGGCTGTCTCGCTCTGCCACGTTGCCGTGGTATGCGCCGCGCTCATGCTGCTTCCCGGCGTCGGGTTCGCCGACTCCATGCGTTGCGGCAGCCGCATCGTCAAGGACGGCGACACCATCGAAAAGGTGCTCGACGTGTGTGGCGAACCCGCCAGCAGGGAGCGCACATGGATCCAGCGCGCACCGCAGTACGAACTGGGCGGCACCTACTACTCGTTCCCGGGCACGGAAGAGGTCCCGGTGGACCTCTGGACCTACGACTTCGGCCGCAACAAGCTCATGCGCCGCGTGCGTTTCGTCGATGGACTGGTCGTGTCCATCGTCGAACTCGGAAAAGGGACCTAGGGGACATTCCCCTGTTTTCCTAGGAAATAGGGGAATGTCCCCTATTTCCGGGCTTCGATCCAGCGCGCGATCTTCTCCTCCAGCACACCTATCGGCACCGAGCCATCGCAGAGCACTTCACGGTGGAAGTCGCGCAGGTCGAACTTGTCGCCGAGTTCGGCCTCGGCCTTGCGGCGCAGGCCCTGGATGCGCAGGTCGCCAATCTTGTAGCCGAGCGCCTGGCCGGGCCACGCGATGTAGCGCTCGACTTCGGAAACCACGTCGGTCTCGGCCAGGGTCGAATTGTCGAGCATGTACTTGATAGCCTGCTCGCGTGACCAGCCAAGCACGTGCAGGCCGGTGTCCACCACGAGGCGCATCGCGCGCAGCTGCTCGTCGTTCAGGCGCCCGAACCACTGGTAGGGACCGATGAACATCCCGAGTTCCCGGCCGAGCGACTCCGAGTAGAGAGCCCAGCCCTCGTCGTAGGCGGTGTAGCTGCTGCCGAAGCGGCGGAACTTCGGCAGCTTGGTCAATTCTTGCTGGATCGACGTCTGGAAGTGGTGCCCTGGCGAGGCCTCGTGCAGCGACAGGGTCTCCATGCCGTATTTCGGCTGCGCCTTCAGGTTGTAGGTATTGACGTAGAAAATGCCGGGCCGGGAACCGTCCGCCGACGGTGGCTGGTAGAACGCACCGGCCTGGGATGCCGCACGGAATGCCTCGATCTCGCGGATCTCGTAGTCGGCCTTCGGCAACACCGAGAACAGCGGCGGCAGCGCCGCGTCGATGCGGACCTTGAGATCACGGAAACCCTGGATCAGGTCTGCGCCGTTCGTGTAGTAGAACTGCGGGTCCGTCTTCAGGTGCTGGAAGAACGCCGGCAGGTCGCCCTCGAAACCAACCTCGCGACGTACGCCGTCCATCTCGCCGAGAATGCGCGCCACTTCGTCCAGGCCCAGCGCGTGGATCTGCTCTGCCGTCATGTCGGTGGTGGTGTGTTCCTGCACGAAGAACTCGTACCAGGCCTTGCCGTCCGGCAACGCGGTCCACGCGACGGTGGTGCGGCACTTCGGCAGGTATTCATCACGAACGAAGTCACGCATGCGCCGATACGCCGGCACGACCTTGCCGCTGATCGAGGCGCGATACGCGGTCGCCAGTCGCTCACGATCTGCTTCGGGTACGGTCTCCGGGAAATTCGTGATCGGTCCATAGAACAGGCTGTCCTCCGGCTTGTCGACCAGCATCGCGTCGAGCTGCGGCAGCACCTTCTCCATCACGGTGCGCGGCTGCACCACGCCCTTCGTCGCGCCCTCGCGCATGTTCGCGACGGCCTGGTCCATCCAGACGACGAAGTCGTCGAGGCGGTGGAGCCAGTTCTCGTAGTCCGCGACGGTAACGAATGGCTGCGCATTCGTGCCCGAGCCGAGCGCCGGCATCAATGTCGTGAGCGCGCCAGTCTGGTCTACCGGCAACAGGTAATTGGGAAAGCGTTCGGCCGCGAGCTCGCGCCTGCGTTCGAGGACGAAAATCTCATAGGAGATCAGGTCTTCGCCCGACAAGCCCTTCCACTCGAACCGTTGCACCGCGTCCAGGTAGCGCTGGTTCATCTCGTGCACTCGCGCACGATATTCAGGTCCGATGTAGTTCGGCAGGCTGTCGTTGTACCGGTTGTCGCCGATGTAGGTAGCCGCCAGCGGCTGGAGCTTCAGGTACTCCTCGAAATACTGCTCGAACAGCGCGTGCAGTTTTCGGCTCGTCTCCGATGCCGGGACCATGGTCACGCCCTGACTGGCAGGCGCAGGCGCCTGGGTCGCGGGTCCTGCGTTCACGTTGCCGGCGCAGGCGACCAGCGTGAGTGCGAGCGCGCGCAGGCTCGCGCGGAGCGGCCTGGTGCGACACAGGCTCGGGCTCGATGGCATCGAACGGGGCGGGTCCATCACTCGATTCCGGGCCGGCTGGATGGCTCGCGGATTATACGTGCCGGGCGCGCGCCATTTCACCGCCCTGATATCCTTGTGCGCTCAAACCAGGACCGGATCCCGACCGCCTCGACGGGCCCAGGCCCGCAGCCGGGGCCCGACGGACCAAGCAGGAAAACCAGCCATGCCATTCACACTCAAGGACCCCACCCTTCTCCGCCAGCAGTGCTACGTGGACGGCGCCTGGATCGACGCCGATGCGGGCGGCACGGTCGCAGTCACCAACCCCGCCACTGGCGAGGTGATCGGCACGGTTCCGAGCCTGGGGGCGGCCGAAACACGTCGCGCGATCGAGGCGGCTTCGGCGGCTTTCCCGGCCTGGGCCGCGAAGACCGCCAAGGAGCGCTCGACGATCCTGCGGCGCTGGAACGACCTGATGCTCGCGAATGCCGACGACCTCGCGGTGCTGATGACCGCCGAGCAGGGCAAACCGCTGGCCGAGGCGAAGGGCGAAGTTACCTACGCGGCATCGTTCATCGAGTGGTTCGCCGAGGAAGCCAAGCGCGTCTACGGCGACGTGATACCCGGCCACCAGCCCGACAAGCGCATCCTGGTGCTGCGCCAGCCCATCGGCGTGGTCGCGGCGATCACGCCGTGGAACTTTCCCGCGGCGATGATCACGCGCAAGGCGGGCCCCGCGCTCGCGACCGGCTGCACCTTCGTCTGCAAGCCCGCAATGCTGACGCCCTATTCCGCGCTCGCAATGGCCGAACTCGCTCACCGTGCGGGCATCCCGAAGGGCGTGTTCAGCGTCGTCACCGGCAAGGCGTCGGTGCTGGGTGGTGAGATGACCTCGAACCCGATCGTACGCAAGCTCACGTTCACGGGCTCGACCGAGATCGGCAAGCTGCTCGCATCCCAATGCACCGCCACGTTGAAAAAAGTGTCGCTCGAACTCGGCGGCAACGCGCCGTTCATCGTGTTCGACGACGCCGACCTCGACGCCGCCGTGCAGGGAGCGATCGCAAGCAAGTACCGCAACACCGGGCAGACCTGCGTGTGCGCGAACCGGCTGCTGGTTCAGGAAGGCGTGTACGACGCGTTCGTCGCAAAGCTGGTGGACGCGGTGCGCAAGCTGCGCGTGGGCGACGGCCTCAAGGGCGCCACCGAACAGGGCCCGCTGATCGACGAGAAGGCGGTCGCCAAGGTCGAGGAACACATCGCGGACGCGCTCGCCAAGGGTGGCAAGCTCGCGCTCGGCGGCAAGCGTCACTCGCTCGGTGGAACCTACTTCGAGCCCACGATCATCACCCACGTGACGCCGGCGATGATGGTCGCGCGCGAGGAAACCTTCGGCCCGGTCGCACCGATCTTCGCGTTCAAGGACGAGAAGCAGGCGATCCGCATGGCGAACGACACCGAGTTCGGCCTCGCTTCGTACTTCTACACCCGCGACCTCGCGCGCGCCTGGCGCGTTGCCGAGGGGCTCGAGTACGGCATCGTGGGACTCAACACCGGCCTCATCTCGACCGAGGTCGCGCCGTTCGGCGGCGTGAAGGAATCCGGCAGCGGTCGCGAAGGCTCGAAGTACGGCATCCTCGACTACACCGAACTGAAATACTTCTGCATCGGCGGCATCGAGGATTGACGCGCCCGCTGTCCGACAGGGGGCTGCTGCTGCTGCTCGCGGCGGTCACCGCGCTGGGACCGATCGCGACCAACCTGTATCTGCCGGCGCTGCCCGCGGTCCGCGAATACTTCGGCGCGAGTGTCGCCGCGGTACAGGCGACCTTCTCGGTGTCGCTGGTCACGTTCGCGCTCGGCATCCTGGTCTGGGGTCCGATCTCCGACCGCTACGGCCGGCGCAACGCCGTG
The DNA here is from genome assembly GCA_022865595.1 of Steroidobacteraceae bacterium. Classification (GTDB taxonomy): domain Bacteria; phylum Pseudomonadota; class Gammaproteobacteria; order Steroidobacterales; family Steroidobacteraceae; genus RPQJ01. The sequence continues at coordinate 6,942 of JALHTE010000211.1, forward strand.
CTGTACGGGCTCTCGATCATGATCGTCGGAACGATCGTGTGCCTTGCCGCCCAGAGCCTGCACTGGTTGATCGCCGGTCGCGGGCTGCAGGCCTTCGGGACCGCAACCGGCCTGGTAACGGCCCGCGCCATCGTGGCGGATCTCTATCCCGCCGAACGCATGGCGAAGCTGTTCGCGTCGCTGACCATGGTCGCGGTACTCGGTAATTCGCTGGCGCCCGTGCTCGGTGGCTTCGTCGCGACTGGATTCGGCTGGCGAGCCATTTTCGCGACCCTGATGCTGGCGACGCTGGTCGTGGGAGTCTTCGCATGGCGCCAACTGCCCGAGACGCGGCGCGCCGGCGTGCACCCGCCGCGCGCGAAGGAGATGCTCGCGACCACGTGGTCGTTGTCGCGCGACCCGCTGTTCGCCGGCTGCGTGGCGCAGAGCGCAGTCGTCTACGCGACTTTCCTCGTGTTCATCTCTCTTGCGCCCTACGTGATGGTATCGGCGCTCGGGCGCCCGGCCACCGAGTTCGGCTTCTACTACCTGTTCATTGCCGCCGGATATTTCCTCGGGAACTGGTCGGTCGGCCGCCTGATGGGACGACGCGACCTGCACTGGATGGTCGTCGCAGGCGTGCTGGTGACGGTCGCCGGTTCCCTCGCGGCGCTCGGCTTCGCCGCGCTGGGCTTCAAGCATCCGCTCTGGATCTTCATACCGATGGGAGTGCTGGCTTTCGGGCAGGGACTCGCGCTGCCGAACGTCACAGCGACGGCCGTTAGCCGGTCGCCGGATCACGCCGGCGTAGCCTCGAGCCTCATCGGCTTCCTGCAGCAGATGATCGGCGCGATCTGCGTGCAGTTGATGGGCCACTTCCCGACCGACACGCCGATGCCGTCGCTGATTTTCTGCGCCTCGGCCTGCGCCATCGGGCTTGCGATGTTGTACGTGTTTCCGCGGGTCGACGGGCGCGGCCGGCAAGCGCTTCCGCCGGCGTTGCCATCCACCGACATCTGACCGCCAGAGCCGACAAAGCACCGACTGAAGACGCCGTCGCCGGAAGCCGGTGGCGAGCAGGACCGCCGTGCGAGTACCGCGCTTTCTTTTGTGACGTAACTGCACATGCGGTATCGTTCCCGCGCCCTCCGGAAAAGGCTCCCCTGACCCGATGACCCGATACCTCGGCAGTCCTGATTTCGCACACGGTCGGCCGTCGAAGGCCGGGGTCCTGCTCGTCAACCTCGGTACCCCCGACGATCCGACGCCCGCGGCAGTGCGCCGCTACCTCGCCGAGTTCCTGTGGGACCCGCGCGTGATAGAGATGCCGCGCGCGCTGTGGTGGCTGATACTTCATGGCGTGATCCTGCGCGTGCGCCCGAAGCGCAGCGCGCACGCCTACGGGAAGATCTGGACCGATCAAGGGTCCCCGTTGATGGTCGAGTCGCGCAGGCTCGCGACCGCGGTCGGCGAGCGCATTCGGGCCAGCCATGGAGACCGTGTGCAGGTCGAACTGGCGATGACCTACGGTAACCCGTCGATCCACGATGCGCTGGAGCGAATGCGAAGCGCGGGCGTGCAGCGCCTGCTCGTGATGCCCATGTACCCGCAGTATTCGGCCACGACTACTGCGTCGATCTTCGAGCGCGTGACGGCGGAACTTTCGCGCTGGCGATGGATCCCGGAACTGCGCATGGTGAACCAGTACTGGGAGCAGGACGCCTACATCGACGCGATCGCCGCCAGCATTGCGACGCACTGGCAGGCGCACGGCCGCAAGCACCTGCTGTTCTCGTTCCACTCGATCCCGAAGCGCTACTTCATGGCGGGCGATCCGTATCACTGTTTCTGCCAGGCGACGGCACGGCGCGTCGCCGCCAGGCTCGACCTCGCGGACGGCGACTGGTCGCTCGGCTTCCAGTCGCGTTTCGGCCGCGAGGAATGGATGAAGCCCTACGTGGACGTGCTGCTGCACGACTACTCGCACACGGGGCCGAAGCAGGTCACGCTGGTGTGCCCCGGATTTGCGGCCGACTGCCTCGAGACGCTCGAGGAAATCTGCATGCAGAACCGCGACATGTTCCTCTCGCACGGCGGCGAGGCGTTCGACTACGTGCCCTGCCTGAATGCCAGCGAGGCGCAGGTCGACCTGTACGCGGGCGTGGTCGCCAGCCACGCGCATGGCTGGCCGGAGTTCTCCGGCCGCGACGACCCGGCTGCTCGAGAGGCGTCGAGGCACCGCGCGCTCGAGATGGGCGCACAGGCCTAGGCACGTGCTCGGGCGCTTCCTCGAAGTCAGCGTCCAGGCTCCGGACATCCTGGAATCGCTGGCTTTCTACGAGTCGCTCGGTTTCGTGCAGGCGCGCGTCGGCGACCAGCGGACGCACCCGTACGCGGTCGTCACGGACGGGCGGCTGAGTCTCGGACTGCATGCCTGCGAAATGGCCTCGCCCGCGCTGACCTGGGTGCATCCAGACCTCGCGCCACATGCCGCCGAACTCGAGTCGCTGGAGATAGAGCTCGATTATTCGCGCCTGGGCGAGGACGCGATGCACGAGATCGGCTTCCGTGATCCATCGGGCCAGCGGATCATGCTGATCGAGGCGCGCACCTTTTCGTCGCCTCCCGCGAACGATCTGCGTGCTTCATCGCTCGGCTACTTCGAGGAATTCGGGGTGCCGGTCGCGGACCTCGCGCGCTCGGCGGCATTCTGGGACTCGCTTGGCCTCATCGCCTTCGAGCCTGAGCGCGTGCCGTTCACCCGTGTCGTGGCCTCGCATCGCGACCTGAACGTGGGCCTCTACGACACCGACCTCCGCAATCCGGTGCTGACATTCTCGAACCCGCAGATGGCCGAGCGCATCGTCGAGCTGCGCGAAAAGGGCCATCGAATGCCGGACAGGCTGCCGCGCGGCATGGATCCGAAGGAGAACGCGCTGCTGGAGGCCCCCGAGGGAACCTGGCTGATGCTAACGACTGCCGCCGACTGATTGCGCCACTGCCACGATCTCGAAGCTCAGGTCGAGTTCGTCGCCCACCTGTATCGCCCCGCCGCCGACGCTGAACGGCGTGATTCGGAAGTCCGTCTGACGGATGCGCAGCGAGCCGCGGGCTGAAAGTGTGTCAACAGAACGCGTCAGCTCGACGGGGACGTCGACGCGTCGCGTCACGCCGCGGATCGTCAGGTCGGCGGCGGCCACCGGCTGCTCCCAGGTTCCGGCGAGGCCGGCGCAGCGCACGATGATCTCGGGAAATTCGGCAACGTCAAGCACCTCTGGCCGAGTCATGTTCCGGTAGGTGCCTTCGCGCGCAGCGTCAGGAACCTCGCCCGCGAATTCCTGGCCGGCCGCGGCGCGTGCGGCCGGGTCGTCCACGAGCAGTGACGCCACGGGAATACGGATCTCGAATCCGGATTCCGCGGGGTCGCGGCCCACCCAGGCGACGCCGGTCTCCCCACCCGAAGTCACGACGTGGGTGTGCCCGAACCTGGCCATCGGCCCGGATCGATAGACCAGGATCGTAACAACGCTCCTCGCGGGATCGATCTCGAATGCGCGGGCGCCAGGGGGAATCTGGAACTCCGCCTCCGTACCTGGTTGCCCATTCGAAATCTCCGCGATGGGCTTCTGCGGCAACAGCACAGGCGCAGGAGCGCTTGTGGTACAGGCGGCGGCCAGCACAGCGCAGGCAACGATGCTGATGCACAACGCCCAGGGCGTTGGCCCAGGCTCCGGTCTGGATTCGGTAACGCGACACCGGCTGCCGACGGTAGCAGTGGCTTGCCTTTGACGCTGGGTTAACATGCGCCCGTCACCGAACCATACAGGATGATGTTCATGCAGTGGCGCAATACCGCGGACTCCTACGGATCACTGGCGAAGTTCCTGCACTGGACGATCGTGGTCCTGATCATTGCACAGTACTTCATCGCTGAGTCGGCCCACGAACTTCCGGATGGAGTCGAGAAGCTGTCGCTGATCTCCTGGCACAAGTCCTTCGGGATGCTGGTGCTGATACTCGCACTGGTGCGGATCGGCTGGCGACTGTCGAATCGAGGCGCACCGGCAGCGGTGCCCATGCCGAGGTGGCAGCAGATTTCCGCGGCTGCCAGCCACGGGCTCCTTTACCTGCTGATACTCGCGCAGCCGCTCACGGGCTGGGCCATGTCCTCCGCCGCCAATTACCCGGTGACACTGTTCGGCTGGTTCCAGTTCCCGGCGCTGGTCGGCGCGAACCACGACCTGCACGAAATACTGGAGGAAGTGCACGAAGCGACGTTCTACGCACTCGTGATCGTAGCCACGCTGCACGCCGCAGCGGCTTTCTACCACCACTTCTGGATGAAGGATGACACGCTGCGCAGGATGCTGCCGTTCTCAGCCCGCCGGAAGCCGTGACGCGCAGCGCCAGCCTGCACCAGTCGTGGCTCCCAGCGAAAGCCGTCGCCGCAGCGCTGGTGGCAATGCTGGCGCTGGCGTCACCTGCGCGCGCGGCAACCGCATGGGTTACGGATCCCGCGCGCAGCAGCCTGGCGTTCGTTGCAACGCAGGCGGGCGGAGAGTTTGACGGCCAGTTCAGGCGCTTCAACGCGGACATCGCCTTCGACCCAGGCGATCTCGCGGGAGGCCGCTTCCACGTCACCATCGACACCGCTTCCGCCGACACCCGGGACGAGACCCGTGACAAGGCGCTCATCGGCGACGAGTTTTTCGCCTCAGCTCGCTGGCCGACGGCCACTTTCGACGCCACGCGTTTCACGGCGCTTCCGGATGGACGCTTCGACGCTCGCGGACGCCTCACGATCCGCGGGATCAGCCGCGACGTGAACCTGCGGTTCACGTTCAAGCCTGGAGCGGATGGACCTCGCGCCGTGCTTGCAGGTGGCACGACAATCCGTCGGCTGGACTTCGGTGTCGGCCAGGGCGAATGGCAGGACACCAAGTGGGTGGGCAACGACGTGCGTATCGAATTTAAACTCGTTCTCGAACCCGAACCAGCCCTGGCAAACGGTAAAGGTACCTAGGGCCGCCGACTATCGCCGATCGGGCGCTGGCGGCAGGCACCGACTACCGACCGCCGACTGCCTGTCGCCCCCCTGCCGTCTGGCGCCATCCGGTGGCAGGACATACTGAAACGCCGGGCCGCTTGAGACTACAATCGGCCAGCATCGAAAAATCAATCAGCAGCATGGCTGCCGGGGGCAATCAACATGTCGAACGATTCCACGACGATCAGCGGGAGCCTGGGGATCACCGTCGCCGTCGCGCTCACTCTCGTTTTAGCGGGCTGCGCCAGGAAGAAGGAGGAGCAGGTTGCCGAGGCGCCCGCCGCCGCGCCGGCAACGACGCTTGAAGGGCAGGTCGATATCGTCGCCTGGCCCGGCTACATCGAGCGCGGCGAGACCGACGCGGCATACGACTGGGTCACACCTTTTGAAGCCGAGACAGGTTGCAAGGTCAATGTGAAGACAGCGGGCACGTCTGACGAGATGGTGTCGCTGATGACACAGGGCGGCTACGACCTCGTCACGGCCTCCGGCGACGCATCGCTGCGCCTGATCCGGGGCGGCACGGTACAGCCAGTCGACATCGGTCGCATTGCGGCCTACGCGACCGTGGATGATCGCCTGAAAGATGCTCCCTGGCACTTTGTCGACGGAAAACACTACGGCACGCCGTACCAGTGGGGCCCGAACGTGCTGATGTACAACACCAAGACGTTCCCGACGGCGCCCACCTCGTGGGCGGTCGTGTTCGAAGAGCAGAAACTGCCGGACGGCAAGAGCAACAAGGGTCGCGTACAGGCCGACGAGGGCGCGATCTACATCGCCGATGCTGCCGTCTACCTGATGGCGACGAATCCGGAACTCGGCATCAAGGATCCGTACGAGCTGAACGAGCAGCAGTACGCTGCAGCGCTCGAGGTCCTGCGCAAGCAGCACCCGCTGGTGCAGCGCTACTGGCACGACGCCAACGTGCAGGTGCAGGACTTCACGACCGAAGGCATCGTCGCCTCGGGCTCCTGGCCGTTCCAGGCGAACACGC
>JALHTE010000027.1 GCA_022865595.1 Steroidobacteraceae bacterium
GCGTGGCGAGGTCCACTACATCGCCGCGGCCTTCCCGTCTGCCTGCGGCAAGACCAACCTCGGCATGCTGATCCCGCCGGACACGATGCCGGGCTGGAAGGTCTGGACCATCGGCGAGGACATCGCCTGGCTGCACGTGGGTTCGGACGGCCGCCTGCGCGCAATCAATCCCGAGGCCGGGTTCTTCGGCGTGGTCCCGGGCACCAGCCCGAAGACCAATCGCAATGCCTACGAGATGATCCATCACGACACGATTTTCACCAACGTCGCGCTCACCGCCGACAACCAGCCGTGGTGGGAAGGTCGCGCGAGCGGCACGCCGGTGATCGACTGGCAGGGCCGTCCGTACGACAAGGCCAACGGGCCGGCGGCGCATCCGAATTCACGCTTCACGGTCTCGGCCAAGCAGAACCCGGCATACAACCACCTGATGGAACACCCTGAAGGCGTGCCGATCTCCGCGATCCTCTTCGGCGGCCGCCGCCGCGAGGTGGCACCGCTGGTTTACGAGGCCCGTGACTGGGCGCACGGCGTGATGATCGGCGCCGGCATGGCGTCCGAGACAACTGCGGCGGCCGTGGGCAAGGTCGGCGTGGTGCGCCGCGACTCGATGGCGATGAAGCCGTTCTGCGGCTACAACTTCGCCGACTACTGGGCGCACTGGCTGTCGTTCGAGGGTCGCGTGAAGCACCTGCCCAGGGTGTTCCACGTCAACTGGTTCCGGCAGGACAAGGACGGCAAGTTCCTGTGGCCGGGCTTCGGCGACAACCTGCGCGTGCTCTCGTGGGTCATCGACCGCTGCGAAGGCCGCGCGCCGGCCAAGGAAACCCCCATTGGCTTCCTGCCGCACAAGGAAGACCTCGACCTCGACGGTGTGAAGCTCGCCGATGGCGCGCTGCACCAGCTGCTCGACCTCGACCGCGATGCCTGGCACCGCGAAATAGACGAGATCGGCGAATACCTCGATGGATTCGGCGAGCGGACGCCACCTGCGCTTCGCGAGCAATGCGAGCGGGTCAGGAAAGCCCTCGGCTGACAGGAGGGGACATTCCCCTATTTTTTTCCGTCGGCCGGATAAATCGGTGCCAGGCACCGATTTATGGTGCGAAAAATAGGGGAATGTCCCCTATTCTTCGACCCGGTACTTGATGGCGTCGGGCGCGGCCGCGTCCGGCAGTTTCCCGAGCCCGATTGTCCCCTGCCCCGTCAGCGGGTGCGAATCGCGGCGGACGAACGACTCCTTGCCATCCTCGCCGACGACGAAAGTGCCGTTCGTGCTCTGGTCCACCAGCATGACCTTGTTGCGCGCGATCTCGATGCGCGCGTGAATGCGCGATATCAGCGGTCCCTGCGCGACGACGTCGTTTTCGTCGGCGCGGCCCATGGTCAGGCTCTCGCGACGGTCCCCCAGAACCATGTCGCGGCCACGGTAGTTCAGCCGGACGCGCTGCGGCCTGTGCCCGGTGCGCGCGTCGATCTCGATCGACGGCAGCATGCTGGTCGCATCTTCCTGCTGCCAGAGAAGTTCGAACAGCTCCATCTCCTCGGCGCGGCCACGCACCGGGGTGACGTCGATCTGGCGCGTCGCCACCCGCCATTCCGCAGACAGGCGCTCGACCGTTTCCGCGGTGAGAATGACCTGCCCGGCCTTGGCCTGGCTGGTCATCCGGTTCGCCGTGTGCACGGAAGCGCCGAAGATGTCGCGGTTCTCCAGCACCACCGGCCCGAAGTGGCAGCCGATGCGAATCGCGACGTGCTGCCCCTGCACCGACAGCGAGGGCCTGGCGCCGATGTCCTGCTGCATCTCGCTCGCCGCGTTCACCGCGTCGTCCGCAGTCGGGAATATCGCCAGGATCTCGTCGCCGATCGTCTTGATCACCGAACCACGGTTACGCTCGGTCGCGGCACGCATGATGTCCACGCACGCGACGACCATGTCGCGCGCCTTCAGGTCGCCGAGCACCTCGTAGAGGCGCGTGCTACCCACGACGTCCGCGAACACGACGGCAACTTCAGTCTCGTTGCTCATCTGCTTCAGGAGACGATTCCCTGCGTGACTTGCTCGGCCTGGGGCGGCCGTGCGGTGATTATACAGTGGCCCACCTGCCCGTCCTCATGCCGCTCGCCGGAATACGCGCAGCGACTCCCTCAGGATGCCAGCGCCCGCACCCGGGACATTGCCCTGCTCGGCCAGGTATCGACGCCACGATCGAGCGCCCGCAAACCCCGCATACAGCCCGTGCAACGGCCTCAGCATCAGTCCGAGCTTGTGACCCTCGCCAAGCATGCGCTCGACGTATTCCGCGTACTTCTCCACGACATCTTCCCGCGAGGGCGGCGTCCAGTCGCGATCGACGAATTCGCGGTGCAGTTCCGCGAGCAGGTACGGTTCCTGGTACACCTGCCGTCCGATCATGGCGCCATCGCAGGTGCTCCACCATTCGCGCAGCTGCGCGATCGTCTTGAGCCCGCCGTTCAGGATCACCGTGAGGTCCGGGTTTTCGCGCTTCAGCCGCGCGACCGTCTCGTAGCGCAGCGGCGGGATCTCGCGGTTCTCCTTCGGTGTCAGACCCTGCAGGATCGCCTTCCGGGCGTGAACCACGAACACCGTCACCCCGGAGCGACGCACCAGCTGCACGAAATGGTCGAAGAATCCGTAGTCGTCGAGTTCGTCGATGCCGATGCGGCACTTCACCGTAACCGGCACGCTGACCGCCTCGCGCATCGCGACCAGGCAGTCGCAGACGAGCTGCGGCTCCGCCATCAGGCACGCGCCGAAATTGCCTTCCTGCACGCGGTCGCTCGGGCAGCCGACGTTCAGGTTGATCTCCACGTAACCGTACTGCTCGCCGAGCCTGGCAGCCTGCGCCAGCAGCGCCGGGTCCGAGCCGCCGACCTGCAGCGCGACAGGCGACTCGGCCCGGTCGTATGCGAGCAGCCGCTCGACATGACCGTGGGCCAGCGCCTGGGCGGTCACCATCTCGGTGTAGAGCAGCGCACCCGGGCTCAGCAGCCGATGCAGGTAGCGGCAGTGACGATCGGTGTAGTCCATCATCGGCGCGACCGAAATCCGCCGGTCGATAAATAGGTGCCTGGCACCGATTTTTTCTGGCGAGGGTTCGTGCATGTTCACGCCCCGGCCCTCGAGCCAGGCCCCGCAGCAGCGGGACCGGACAGCAGTGCGCGGAGCAGGCGCGCCATGATGCGCACCCAGCGCTCCATGCCCGCGGGCGACTCGAGCTGGTCCTGCCTTATTTCAATGCAGACGTGCCGCAGCCCGCCCCCCTCCGCGTGATGGTCAATGGTGTAGTCGGCCGGGTGCCGGCCGCTGTAGGGCTCGTTGTCGCCGACCACGACACCCTCGATCGCGCCGAGCCCGTCGATCATGTAGCGCGCGGAGGCCGCGTCCTGGTCCCAGAGCACGCCCACGTGCCAGGGCCGCAGCGTGCCCGCCATCAGCGGCGTGAACGTGTGTACCGACACGACGAGCGGCTCGACGCCCCGTGCACGGAAGCCGCCCAGCATCGCGGCGATCGCCTCGTGGTAGGGATCGAAGAAGCAGGCGAGCCGGGTTCGCCGGTCGAGTTCGTCGAGCGCCTGGTTGCCCGGGATGACCCAGC
>JALHTE010000212.1 GCA_022865595.1 Steroidobacteraceae bacterium
GTGAAGCTGATCGACTCGCCGGGGTCGGCGTGCGGGAACGAACACTGAATGAGCGGCACGTAGTGAAACGAGATGCCGCCGCCCTGCTCCACATCAAGCGTGGCCTTGTTGAGTTCGGTGGCGGCGGCGGATGCGGAGACCGGAGTGAAGTCAGACGTCGCCGTCTGGCTACTCGCGCGGATCGCTTCTGGCGACCGCGCTTTGGAGGGGTTGTCCGTGGGGAGGTGCTGCGCGGGCGTGGCATCCCGCGGCGTGATTCCCCTGCTCTGCGTCGGCAGGTCCGAGGTTGGCGTGGTCGCTGGTGCGTCGCCGAAGGCGACGTTCGACATTTCGGGGAAGCGCTGGCGCAGCAGTTCGCTCGGGTAGCCAGCCAGGTTCAGTTGAGCCAACATAGCCGCTCGCGAGATGCCGCGAGCGGTAAATCGCTGCATGCGTTCGTCGAGTTCGGCATCCAAGTCGCGCGTGGTCGGCATGTTCCTCGGATTCTCTCAGAGGCTCGGCCGGCAGTCTGCACGGATTTCTGGTAAATTCCGCTGAAAATCCGTGTGGATTTGATCCGACTTGGGAGAAGAGTGTGCCTGCGATCCGCGCGATTGACAAGCTCGAGGGGATTCTCGCCTCCAGCGAGAACTTCCTGCAGCGTATGCACGAACTGGGGCAGGAACCGCTCCAGCAGAAAGGGCTGCGGCGATTGTTTCCGCCCTCCGAGGCGGCGGAGATGGTCGGCCGTGATCGGACGACGCTGGCCCGGGCGGAGCCCGAGATCGGCATGGAGCTGCCGGCCCGGAATCCGGGTAACAACAGGCGGGTGGGCTACACGCTGGAGCAGATCCAGGCGTTCCGCCGGCACTTCGGCACACTGCCGTGGCGGGATCCGGCCACGGATTCGCCACTGGTGGTCGCCTGTCAGAACTTCAAAGGCGGCGTGGGCAAGTCGACGACCTGCGTGAACCTGGCGCACTACCTGGCGCTGCGCGGGTACCGGGTGCTGGTGGTGGACACCGACAGCCAGGCGACCACGACATCGATGTTCGGCTACGTGCCGGATGCGGAGATCGACGAGGACTCGACGATCCTGCCGTACCTGTCGGGGTACCAGACGACGCTCGATTACTCGGTGCGGAAGTCGTACTGGCCGAACATCGACCTGATCCCGGCCTGCCTGGCGCTCTACGAGGCCGAGCTCGCGATCGTCATGCACCTGGCCGCACAGCAGGACGTCGAGAAGCGGGTGCAGTTCTTCATGGAGCTCAAGTATGGGCTGCAGACGGTGGCCGACAACTACGACGTGATCCTGCTCGATTCGCCGCCGGCGCTCGGCATGATCTCGATCAACGTGCTGATGGCGGCGGATGCGCTGCTGGTGCCATCCGCTGCGCGGATGTTCGATTTCAGCTCCACCGTGCAGTTCTTCCGCATGGTTCACAACTACATCGGCAAGATCGATCCGACCAAGCAGTACCGCTGGATCTCGGTGCTCACCACGCTGTTCGACCAGCGCTACGAGAGCCAGAAGCAGTTCTTCGAGGTGATGCGGACCTGCTTTGGGGACTCGGCGTTCCAGCGGGTGTTCTTCCATTCGGCGGAGGTGATTAACGGCGCGGCGCAGTTCGTGAGCCCGTACGAGCAGCCGAAGCCCAATCGCAAGGTGCTCGAGATGATGGACAACGTGTTCGGGGAAATCGAAGTGGCACTGCTCAAGGAGTGGCCGTCGAAGCGCGGGCTCCTGAGCGAGAGGGGGATCGCGTAATGGCAACGAAGAGTGGTGGGAGTCGACTGTTCGGCGGCGTGAACCTGAAGGACGTCGCGGCGCAGGTGCGGGATCGGGGCGAGGGGTCGCCGCTCGAGAAGTCCCCGGCGCAGCCGACGCTGGCGGCGGCGGAGATGGCGCTCTCCGGCCGGAGCATGCCGGCGATGGAGCGCGAGGTGATCCTGGCCGTGGATCCGAAGCGCTGCCGGCCGTGGAAGTTTCACAACCGGACCGACGCCTGGTACACGCGTGAGCGCTGCCAGGACCTGATCGATTCGATCGCGAAGGACGGGCAGCTCGAGCCGGCGCTGGCGCGCAAGCTGAATGGCGTGCCGGGCTACGACTTCGAGCTCATCTTCGGCATGCGGCGCCGGTTTGCCTGCGAAGTAACCGGGCAGAAGCTCAAAATTCGGGTGCTGGATGCGGATGACGCCCGCGCCGCGGTGCTGATGCACATCGAGAATGCGGATCGGCAGGACATTACGCCGATGGAGCGGGCGATCTCGTTCCTGACCCAGGTCGAGGGCAAGGTGTTTCCGACCCAGGTGGCGATGGCCGAGGCGCTCGGCGTGTCGAAAGGGCAGGTGGCCAAGATGATCAAGGCCGCCGGGCTGCTGAAAGTCCCGGCGATCGCGGCGCTGTTTCCCGATCGATCGGTGGTGCCGGTGGAGCAGGCGTACAAGCTGGCCGCGATCATGGAGCGGCCGGGCGCCAAGGAAGTGGTGCTGAAGGCGGCGCAGACGATGGCGAGCAAGGGCGTCGCGGGCCGGGCGCCGGCCGCGGTGCTGGGACAGCTGGCCGCGAGCCTCGAGCGCCGCTCGAGCTACGAGACGATCAGGCGCGAGTACAACGTGGGTGCGGCTGGGCGGGTGCAGGTGACGCGCAATCCGAAGGGCAAGGTGACGCTCACGTTCCGGACCGGACTCAAGGCCTCGGATCGTGAGGCGGTGATCGCAGCGATGGAGAAGATCCTGAGCGACCTGGGGTAGGGCAGTCGGGAAGGGGGTTAGGGAAAACGGCAGCTGAAGCTGCCGTTTTCGTTTGGGCAGGGACCAATACAAGGTTTCGAATCGAAACGTAAAGAAACCAAACACTTAGGCTAAGGTCAGCGGGAGGAGGGGACGCAGCCGAAGCTGTTAGAGAGTTTCGAGACGATCGCGGCAGGTATCGCGCACTCGAGTCGATGGTCGCCATGAGTCCGCTGCGACACATTAAGCACCGCCGGTCATGTTCTGCAGATGCCGAGTTTCGAGACGAAACCTAAATAAATCAATAAGATATAGTAGTTTCGCCGTCAGCGGACGCCTAGAGGACGTCGGGCGGCTGCAGCCGGAGCAGTTCTTCTTCGAGGTTTGAAATGCGGTGAAAGGCGGCGGCCAATTCTCGGGATCGGTCCTGCAGGTCGCGCTCCAGTATCGGCAGCCGGCGTGCGGCTTCGCGATGCTGCTGGGCCTGTTCGCGGAGTGAGTGAATCTCGCCGGCCCACCGGGCCTGGTGGTGCTCTTCACGGTGCTCGGCGAGCGCGGCGCGCTCCAGCGCGTGCTGGAGCTGCTCGTGCAGATCGCCAGGGCTTGCGGAGGAGTCGGGCGAAACCTCGGCAATTGCGTGACGACCAGGAGCCCGGGTCGGCGGTGCAGCTGGGGCAGAGTGGAGCAGGCGGTAGATGCGGGCCACGCCGCACGGGGAGCCGTGGCGACGGGTCAATTCCTCGCGGAGCCGGGTGCCGGTCAGCACCGGGTGCTGGCCGCGGAGCTCGTCGATCAGCCCCAGGATCGTGGCGTCCGGGAGGCGGGGAGGGCGGGACATACCGGAATAGTAACGGAAAATAGCGGAAAGTGGCACTGTTTGCGCGCTGCCAATGCCGCGAAACGGGGCTGTTTTTGGGCGCTTTTTGAGCTTATCTATTTGATTATGCTATGAACAATCTTCTCGAATGTTCCACGGAATTGTTCCACGGCAGGAGGGTGGTCGAGGGCACCTGTATTGACGA
>JALHTE010000213.1 GCA_022865595.1 Steroidobacteraceae bacterium
CGCCTGGACAAACCCTTGCCTCCCCAGGGATCGCCGCTCACCGCCGAAGCGACGTCCAGGCGCTGCACGTCAAACGCGGACCCCCGTTGCCAGCCACCGCGCTCGGCTACCTGAACCAGTCCGGCGTCCGGTCCGATACTGCCCGGCGAGCATATCTCCGAGCGAAGCCGGACAGCACCCGACCGGACGCTGGAGTGGCTCACGTAGCCGGCGGTCGCGCGCGAGTATCGATGTGTCCGCTCCGGTACTACCCCGGTTTCGCTCGGAGATATGCTCGCCGGGTAGCATCAGACCGGGCGCCGGACTGGTTCACGTAGCCGACCTCGTTGGCCGGCAACGAGGGTCGACGCTCGATAAGCAGTGCCTTAATTTCGCCGCGGCGGTGAGCGGCGATCCCTGGGGAGGCAAGGGTTTGTCCAGGCGAGCCTATCTCCGAGCGAAGCCGGACAAACCCTTGGCTCCCCGATCGCCGCCTACGCGCGTGACCGCGCGGCTACTTGAGCCCCAGCCGCCGCTCCAGGTAGTGGATGTCCGTGCCGCCGGCGCGAAACGCTGCGTGCTGGAAGATCTCCTGGTGCAGCGGCACATTGGTCTTGATGCCCTCGATCACGACCTCGACCAGGGCATTGCGCATGCGGGCGATCGCCGTGTCGCGATCCTCGCCGTAGGCAATGATCTTCGCGACCAGCGAATCGTAGTAGGGCGGTACCGTGTAGCCCGTGTACAGGTGGCTGTCTACGCGGATGCCTGGACCGCCCGGCGGGTGCCAGAGTTTCACCAGGCCCGGTGAGGGCGTGAACTTCTTCGGGTCCTCGGCATTGATGCGGCACTCGATCGCATGGCCGCGGATCTGCACGTCTTCCTGCGACCACGGCAGGCGTTCGCCCGCGGCGATGCGCAACTGCGCCTTCACGAGGTCGATGCCGGTGACGATCTCGGTCACAGGGTGCTCGACCTGGATGCGCGTGTTCATCTCGATGAAGTAGAACTCGTCGTCCTGGTACAGGAACTCGAGCGTGCCGGCGCCCCGATAGCCGATGTCCGCGCAGGCCGATGCGGCCCGCTCGCTCATGGACTTGCGCTGCTTCGCGGTAAGGCCCGGCGCGGGGGCTTCCTCGACCACCTTCTGGTGGCGGCGCTGCATCGAGCAGTCGCGCTCGCCGAGGCAGATCACGTTACCGTAGTGGTCGCCAAGCACCTGGAACTCGATGTGGCGTGGCCTCTCGAGGAATTTCTCCATGTAGACCTGGTCGTTGCCGAACGCTGCGAGCGCCTCGGCACGCGTCACGCCGACCGAGTGAACCAGCGTTGCCTCGCTTTGCACGACGCGCATCCCGCGTCCGCCGCCGCCGCCCGACGCCTTGATGATCACCGGAAAGCCGATCTCGCGCGCGATGCGAAGCATTTCCTCGGGCTCGGTGCCGAGCGGGCCGTCGGAGCCCGGCACGCAGGGAACGCCGGCCGCCTTCATGGAGCGGATCGCGGAAACCTTGTCGCCCATCAGGCGGATGGTCTCCGCCCGTGGTCCGATGAACGTGAAGCCGCTCTTCTCGACGCGCTCGGCGAAATCCGCGTTCTCGGACAGGAATCCGTAGCCGGGGTGGATGGCCACGGCGTCGGTGACCTCCGCGGCGCTGATGATGGCCGGCATGTTGAGGTAGCTGTCCCTCGACTGCGGCGGGCCGATACAGACGCTCTCGTCGGAAAGCAGCACGTGTTTCAGGTTCCGGTCGGCCGTCGAATGGACCGCGACGGTCTTGATCCCCAGTTCCCTGCAGGCCCTGAGGATGCGGAGCGCGATCTCGCCCCGGTTGGCGATGACGACCTTGTCGAGCATCACTCAATCACGAACAGGGGCTGGTCGAATTCCACGGGGTCGCCGTTCTTCACGAGGATGGAGACGACGCGGCCGGCCTTGTCGGACTCGATCTGGTTCATCATCTTCATCGCCTCGATGATGCAGAGCACGTCGCCGGGCTTCACTTCGCTGCCGAGTTCGACGAACGGCTTCGCGCCCGGGGCGGATGCTGCGTAGAACGTACCGACCATCGGTGCGGTCACCGAGTGGTCGGGAGCCGGCGCGGGCTTGGTGGTCGCGGCATGCCCCCCTGCCGCCGGCGCCGCTGCACCGTGGGCCATGGCGGCGGGCGCCGCGTAGGTGACCGGCGCCTGCATGGTAATCGGCCCCGTCGGGTGACGGCTGATACGAACCGATTCCTCGCCTTCCTTGATCTCGATTTCAGAGATGCCCGATTCCTCGAGAAGCTCGATCAGTTTCTTGACCTTGCGAATGTCCATTCGGGATTCCCCTGGATCTGTGTCTGTCAGGCTTGTCCGCGCGGACGGGCGGCGAGGTACTCGGACGCCGCGCGCAGGGCAAGTTCGTAGCCGACAGCGCCGAGGCCCGTGATCGAGCCGACCGCGATGTCTGAGAAATAGGACTGGTGCCGGAAGGCTTCCCGGGCATGAACGTTGCTCAGGTGCACCTCGATGAACGGGATCTGCACCGCGAGCAGCGCGTCTCGCAGCGCCACGCTGGTATGGGTGAAGCCGGCAGGGTTGAACACGATGAACGCCACGTGACTTGCAGGTGCCTCGTGGATCCGTGCGATCAGTTCCGACTCCGAGTTGCTCTGGAACGCGGTCAGGTGGTGTCCCGCCTCGGCGGCGAGGTGCGCAGCGCGTTCGTGAACCTGCTCGAGCGTGACTTTCCCGTAGAGGCCGGGTTCGCGGGCGCCAAGCAGGTTCAGGTTCGGCCCGTTGAGCAGCAGAATATGTGACATTGGAGGTGCCGAGTCCCCGGAGAAGGGCGCAAGTTTAACGCCAATCAACGCACGATTGCGCATTTCCCCTCATTTGGGGGGCTATCGTGCAGGGTGGCTCCCAGGGCACCCAGGCGGGTCTGGGCCCCAGACTCTGGCCAGGGGTACCGGCCTGACAGGGCCGCTCGTCCCTGGGTGCGCGGCCTCTAACGTGGGGGGGTCAGCTTTCGTTGACGCCCTCGACCTTCAGTCGGTCGATGCCGGCGGTGATCTCTGACCTGGCCTGGTCGGGGGACACCACACCGCTGTTGACCCGTTCAATGGCGCCGAGAATGACCTCGGCCTGCGGCCTCGTCAACTCGCCGACGTGGCAGGTGATGACCCGGCCCTGGCTGTCCGAGAACACGGTGAACGGGAAGCCGACGATCTCGACGCCGAAGGCCGCGGCTGCGTCCAGGGCGTCCTGCTCGCCGATCAGCAGCGGGTACTTGATGCCGGACTTTTCGGCGTAGGCGATGACCTTGTCGCGGTAGTCCGCCGCGACGCCGATCACCTGGAAGCCGGCGGGCCCGTACTGCTGCTGCAGTTCGCCGAGCAGCGGGATCTCGCGGCGGCAGGGCGCGCACCAGGTGGCCCAGAAGTTCACGATCAGCGACTTGCCCTGCCAGTCGGCCAGCGAGCGCATCGTTCCGTCGCGGTCGGCGAGCTGGAACTCGGGCACCCGCTCGGCAAGCACCGCGGGTTGTGGCTCGGTCGAGCCCGGCGCGGCGGTCTGCGATTCCGCCGGCGCCGACGTGGCCGCCGGTGGCTGCGCACGCTTCTCGAATGCCAGGTAGGCGACCGCACCCGCGGCCGCAGTGCCGATCACCAGCGCGGCAATCGCCAGCCGGTTCATGTGCCGCTACCGCCGAGCGCCCGTGCCGCGTGGTCGCGGAACTCGCTCGCCGGTTGGAAGCCGACGACGCGGAAATCCCGGCGCTCGGTTCCTTCGGCCGCGAAGAACACGATGGTCGGCGGGCCCAGGATGCCGAAGTGCTCGAGCAGCGCCTGGTCCACGTCGTCGTTCGCGGTGACGTCGGCCTGCAGCAACACGGCGGCCGCAAGTTCGGCCTGCACGCCGGGGTCGGTGAAGGTCTGGTCTTCCATTTCCTTGCAGGACACGCACCAGTCCGCATAGAAATCGAGCATCAACGGCCGACCGGCTGCCTGTGCCGCGGCAAGTTCGCGCTCGAAGTCGGCGACCGACTTGATTCGCTTCAGCGCAAGCCGCCGCTCGGCGGCTTCGCCGCCAGCGTGGCCGACCACGCCCGCGAGCGGCTGCAGCGGGTCGTTGCGGCCGGCGAGTGCGCCGACCAGCATCAGCACGCCATACACGAGCGCCAGCACGCCGAGCCCGCGACGCACGGCGACGGCTGCCCGCTTCGGGTCCTTGTCGCCCATCGTCAGCAGGCAGTAGCCCGAGACGAACGCGAGCGCAGCCCACAGTGCCAGCGTCAGGGGCCCGGGCAGGATGCGACCGAGCATCCAGATCGCGACGCCCAGCATCATCACGCCGAACGCAGACTTGACCGCGTCCATCCAGGCGCCGGCCTTCGGCAGCAGCCGTCCGGCCGACGCGCCGACCAGCAACAGTGGCGCGCCCATGCCCAGGCTCAGCGCGAACAGCGCAGCGCCGCCGCGGAACACGTTGCCGCTCTGCCCGATCACCGCCAGCGCTGCGACCAGTGGCGGTGCCACGCAGGCCGTTACGATCAGCGACGAGAGTGCGCCCATCACCGCAGTACCGACCAGCGTGCCCTGTTTCTGGCGGTTGCTCAGGCCCGTGACGCGTTCCTGGAACGCGGCGGGAACCTGCAGGTTGAACACCCCGAACATGCCGAGCGCCAGCAGCACGAACAGCGCCGCGAACACGACGATGATCCACGGTTGCTGGAAGAATGCCTGCGCCTGCCGGCCCGCAGCCGCGAACGCTGCGCCGGCTACCGTGTAGGTAAGCGCCATGCCGAGCACGTAGGCGAGCGACAGCGAGAATGCGCGACCGCGTGACACGGGCCGGTCGCGCCCGGCTCCCACGATGATTCCAGACAGGATCGGGACCATCGGCAGCACGCAGGGCGTGAACGCGAGCAGCAGTCCCGCACCGAAGAACGTCGCGAGCACGGCGAGCAGGCTGCCGCTGCGGATCTTGTCCGCCAGCGCGTCCTGGGTCGATCGCATCGGGCCCGTGTCTGCGAAGCCGCGGTTGCGCGGTGCGGGCGACGCGCCGGGTGCCGCGAGCTGGACCTGCACTGTCTTGTGGGTTGGCGGGTAGCAGAGGCCAGCCTCGGCGCATCCCTGGTAGCCGACGTCGAGCGTGACGGCACGGCTGTCCGCGGCCGCGGCGACCGGCACATCGGCATCCATCTGGTCGAAGAACACGACCTGGTCGCCGAAATATTCGTCATGCTGGACTTCGCCGCCGGGAATCGACGGTGTACCAAGCTGTGCGTCACCTGCAGCGATCGCGACTTTCACCTTGTCGCGGTAGAGGTAGTAGCCATCCGCGATGTCCCAGTGCAGCGTGATGCGGTCGGGGCTGTCGCTGCTGGCAGTCAGCACGAATGCCTGGTCTGCAGGCAGCAGGTCGCTTTCAGACAGCGGGCCGCCGCCAAAAAGGCGCTTGAGATTGAAGGCGCCCTGCCTGGTTTCGGTAGCCGTTCCTCCCGCGCCGGGGGTCCCGGTTCCCGTCATCCCGGCGCCCGCCATGTCGATGCGCGTGGTCCAGGTCTGGGGCGGGTAGCACAGGCCGGCGTCCGCACAGCCCTGCAGCTTCAGTTGCAGGTCGAATGCGCGCGGTGCGCCGTCGAACGTGAGCTTCGCCGCCACCGTGATCGGACCGCGGTAGATGACCTGCCGTCCGAAGTACTCGTCTTCGTGGTCCTCTCCGGCCGGCATGCGCGCGTCGCCGACGGTGACCCCCGGCGTCGTCGAGCCAAGCGACATGCGGTCGCGGTACAGGTAGTAGCCCTTGGCGATGTCGTAGCGCACGACGACTTCGTCGCCCGAAACCGTCGCCGTGTATTTGTATGCCTGCTTCGCGGGCAGCAGGTCCTGCTCCTGCGCGCTGGCCGGGACGCTGGCGAACCAGGGCAGCGCGAGCAGGGAGAGCAGGAGGGCGGCGACGGGTGCGAATCTTTTCATGGGCGAACTGCGGTCATCTATCCAATGGGTGTCCACGGCGGTCGCTGGCGCAGCCGGCCCGGAGCCGGTCTGGGGGTCGCGGCAGCCCCCGAGCGAGGTGCGCATCATGCCCGGCCGCGCCACCGACCGCGACCCGTGGCTGGCCAGATATGGACCGGATTCCGGGATTTATGTTCAAAAAACGGGCCGCCTGCAGCTCCGGCACCCAGACGCCCGTCAGCCGGGGAGCGGTCTGAAACCCGGCTCGCGGGTCAGCTTATCGGGGGTTCTCGCAGCTATTTCAGCCCAGCGCACTTGAATTCGGCCCGACACCACCTATTATTAGCAGTCAACCGGGGTGAGTGCTAACACTCCTCCGCGATTTCCTTTACAGCTGAACAAAGCTACCAACACGGAGATTTCAGCAATGGCTGACAAGTTGAAGATTCGTCCGCTGCACGACCGCGTGATCATCCAGCGGCTCGACGCCGAGACCAAGTCCCCCGGCGGCATCGTGATCCCCGACTCCGCCGCCGAGAAGCCGATCCGCGGCAAGGTCGTCGCGGTGGGCAAGGGCAAGATCCTGGAAAACGGCAACGTCCGCCCGCTCGACGTGAAGGTCGGCGACCGCATCCTGTTCGGCAAGTACAGCGGAACCGAGGTGAAGGTCGATGGCGAGGAATACCTCGTCATGCGCGAGGAAGACGTGATGGCGGTGCTCGAGAAGTAATCGCCCGCCCTTAAGAAAACCCAACGAATCCTGGAGAACACTGCAATGGCAGCGAAAGACGTACGTTTTGGCGATGACGCCCGGTCGCGGATGATGCGCGGCGTTAACATCCTCGCGAATGCGGTCAAGGTGACCCTCGGCCCCAAGGGCCGTAACGCGGTACTCGACAAGAGCTTCGGCGCCCCCACCGTCACCAAGGACGGCGTGAGCGTGGCGAAGGAAATCGAGCTGAAGGACAAGTTCGAGAACATGGGTGCGCAGATGGTGAAGGAAGTTGCTTCCAACACCTCCGACGAGGCCGGTGACGGCACCACGACCGCCACGGTCCTGGCCCAGGCGATCGTGCGCGAGGGCCTGAAGGCCGTCGCAGCCGGCGCGAACCCGATGGACATCAAGCGCGGCATCGACAAGGCGGTCGAGACGGTCACCGACGAGTTGCGCAAGCTGTCCAAGCCCTGCAAGGACAACAAGGCGATTGCCCAGGTCGGCACCATCTCCGCGAACAGCGACGAGTCGATCGGCAAGACGATCGCCGACGCGATGGAGAAGGTCGGCAAGGAAGGCGTGATCACGGTCGAAGAGGGCTCGGGCCTGCAGAACGAGCTCGACGTCGTCGAGGGCATGCAGTTCGACCGCGGCTACCTCTCGCCGTACTTCATCAACAATCAGACCAGCCAGTCGGCCGATCTCGAGAACCCGTACATCCTGCTGTACGACAAGAAAGTCTCGAACGTGCGCGAAATGCTGCCGCTGCTCGAGGGCATCGCCAAGGCCGGCCGGCCGTTGCTGGTCATCGCCGAAGACGTCGAGGGCGAGGCACTGGCGACGCTGGTCGTCAACACCATCCGTGGCATCGTCAAGGTCGCGGCCGTCAAGGCTCCGGGCTTCGGCGACCGCCGCAAGGCCATGCTGAACGACATCGCCGTGCTGACGGGCGGCACCGTGATCGCCGAGGAAGTCGGCCTCACGCTCGAGAAGGCCACGCTGGCCGACATGGGCCAGGCGAAGAAGATCGTCGTGGAGAAGGAAAACACCACGATCATCGACGGCCACGGCAAGACCGCGGAGATCAAGTCGCGCATCGCGCAGATCAAGCAGCAGATCGAGGAAGCGACCTCCGACTACGACAAGGAGAAGCTCCAGGAGCGCATGGCGAAGCTCTCCGGCGGCGTCGCCGTGATCAAGGTCGGTGCCGCGACCGAGATCGAGATGAAGGAGAAGAAGGCCCGCGTCGAGGACGCACTTCACGCCACTCGTGCGGCGGTCGAGGAGGGTGTGGTCGCCGGCGGCGGCGTCGCCCTGATCCGTGCCCAGCGGGCACTCGAGAAGCTCGAAGGTTCGAACGAGGACCAGGCCATCGGCATCAAGATCCTCTCCCGCGCCATCGAGGAGCCGCTGCGCCAGATCGTCGCGAATGCGGGCGAAGACGCCGCGGTCGTGCTGGCCGACGTCAAGAAGGGCAAGGGCACGTACGGCTACAACGCCGCGACGGGCGTCTACGGCGACATGCTCGACATGGGCATCCTGGACCCGACCAAGGTCACGCGCCTTGCGCTGCAGAACGCCGCTTCGGTGGCCGGCCTGCTGCTCACGACCGAAGTGATGGTGGCCGAGTCCCCGAAGGACGACGACAAGCACGGCGGCATGCCGGACATGGGTGACATGGGCGGCATGGGCGGCATGGGCGGCATGGGCATGTAATGCCGACCGCTCGCCGGGCGCGTGGCGGCACGTGCCTGGAGACCAAGTGAAAGAAGAGGGCCGGCAGCGATGCCGGCCCTTTTTCATGCCCGCACGATCGACGTCGATCAGTGATCGATGATGATCCTCGGGTCGAGCGCGACTCCGTCCACTTCGACTTCGTACTCGTACGACGTCGATTGGCCGTTCTTTGTCGCGCCGGCCTTGACCGTTCCCTCGACGCTGGCGCCCTTCTTGTCGGACCAGTCGAACGGCGAGTCGCCGTCGATGAATTTCACCATGAATTCCTTGGCGCCCGATCCAGCGAACACCCAGTGGATCGTGTCACTCACGCAGGCGTTGACGGTTTCCGGGTCCACGACCGGCTGGTCATTCTCTACCTTCACCTTGATCATGACCTTCTTGCCGGGCGAGTCGCAGGCATGCGCGTTCGCGGCAAAGCCCAGCGCCATTGCGGCGCCGCATGCCAGGGCGACTGTAAACGACGGTGCAGGTGACATGTTTGTTCCCCTTTTTTCTCGTTGCGAGACCGGGACTATATACGCCTGACGGCATACGTCCGCTATCCTCCGGGCATGCAACTCGCATGGCTGTCGCTCGCCATCGCCTGCACGGTGGCCTATCACATCGTGCTGAAGCTCACGCCGGCCGGCGCGAATCCCCTGTTGTCGCTGCTCGTGACCTACGCGGCGGTGGCCACGCTGTTCGGCGCGCTGCTGCTGGCTGCTCCCGGTGCATTCGAGTGGCGGCAGGAGATCCGCCTGCTCAACTGGACCGCCGTGGCGCTGGCCGTCGCGATCGTCGGCCTGGACCTCGGGTTCCTGTTCCTCTATCGCAGCGGATATGCGGTCAGCCTGGGCGCGCTGGTCACCCAGTCTGCGGCAGCGCTGCTGCTGCTGTTCGTCGGAGTCGCCGTATTCCGCGAGCGGCTGAGCCTGGCCAATGCAGTTGGGCTGGCGATGTGCATCGCCGGCCTGTGGCTGGTGAACCGCCGATAGGTGACATTCTCCAAAAAAACAACGCCCCGAAATGGGGCGTTGTTGTGTCAGGACTTGCTACCGGCGGTGCGGCGGCGTGCGCTCACTCACGGGCAGGTCAATGGCATCAAGCATGTCGGGCAGGCGGCGTCTTTCCAGTCGCCGCCGCCGGAGCCTCCGGTGCCGCCGCGGTTCTGCAGCATGGCGGTGACCCAATTGCTGTAGATGATGCCGGCCGAATTCTCGGTGTAGAAACCCGGCGACCGCATGATCGTGTGGTAGGTGCCGTTCGCCACGTAGTAGCGGAAGTTCTTCGATTCGCTTGCGTACGTGCCGAGGGTCCCCAGCATTTGCTGGTTCCAGTCCACGACCGGGCTCGTCAGGCAGCTGACACCGGGGCCGTAGCCGAGAGCCAGCATGGCTCCATAGAAGGAGACCTGCACGCTATCCACAGCTGTCGTGAACTGCGAGACCTTGGCGTGCGGATACGTTGCCGCCGCCCTGGACAGGAATTCGGAACCCGGTGCGGAAGTCGGAGGTGGTCCGAAGATCCACTGCGGCAGCTGCGGGTTCCACGACACGCGGCCGTAGGTGTCCCAAGTCGTGGTGCTCACGCCCTGGCTTGCGTCGGCGATCACGTACATGTGCGCGTTGGGGTAGGCCTCGGCCAGCCAGGGGAAGTGCGCCGTGGCGCCGTAGCCTCCGGCGCTGGAGCCGGTCACCAGGATGTTCTTCGGCGCATCCACGTGGTTCCTGATCCAGTCGAGGACCACCATGAAGTTGTCGTAGCCGCGGTGATGGAGCGTCAAACCGGGGTAGTACGTCTTGTCGGCCGATCCCACATGCACGTCTCCCGTGCAGTACGGGATGTACACGAAGGTCCAGTCCTTGACAGGATTCGCAGCGTTATCCAGCTTGAAGATGCCCTCGTAGTTGGCCGGATCTGCATTCGACGGGATCGCCGAAGTGTAGAACTGGTTTGGATAGGAGCAGGAGTACGCGTCCCAGCACGCGCCGCCGCCCTCGAAGAACACAACGAGGTTCTTCGACGTGCCTCGCTTCTCCCAGAAACTGAACTTCGGGTCGGTACCTGGATATCCCGAGCACGTGGCCGTGTGGTCCTGGCCGTCGGCGCCGACGACTGTCGGAAGGTTCTCGTGTTTGGTCCACGGACTGGCGCCAGGTTGTTTCGCCTGCACCGTTGCGGTGACCGCTACGCCGGAGAGGGCCACGAGGCCAAGTGTCCAAAGAACCTTTTTACTTTGAGCCATGACTGCATCCCCTGGGTTTTTGAGTTCGCAATGGGAATGCAATCACAAAGCAGCGCAGCAATACCAACGGTGGTTGACATAAGGACCGGCCGTGCCGGCTCGCACGCCGGCTGCAGTTGCGAACGAGAGACGTTTGCTTTTTTTCGCTTACTTCACGATGCGGTGGCCGTGGGTGTCGATAAGCAGTTCGCCGTCTTCCCTGGCGAATGATCCGGGTGGCAGGCGCTCGAGCAGGTCGAGGACGACTTCGCTCGGCCGGCAAAGCCGAACGCCCTTCGGCGTGCACACGATCGGGCGGTTGACCAGTACCGGGTACTCCACCATCGCGGCGATCAGTGCCTCGTCATCGACCGAAGGATCAAGCAGGCCTAGTTCCTCGGCCGGCGAGTTCTTCGTCCTGAGTGCGTCGCGCGGCGTGAGGCCTGCGGCCGCGAACAACCCGAGCAATTGCGAGCGGGTCCAGCCGGTCGCGAGGTATTCGATGACGACCGGCGAGTACCCGGCGGCCTCGATGATCGCGAGTACGTTGCGCGACGTGCCGCAGGCGGGGTTGTGATGGATCACGACCGGAAATGGGCCAGTCACTGGCGGTGTCCTCCTCGCTTTGGTTGCGCTATGCGCAGCGGCGGCTACTTCCCTTCGCCCGTCGAGGCTATTTCCTTTCGCCCCGCACCCAGCCCGAGGGCGGCATCGCCTCGAAGAACATCTGCACCCTGTGCAGC
The DNA here is from genome assembly GCA_022865595.1 of Steroidobacteraceae bacterium. Classification (GTDB taxonomy): domain Bacteria; phylum Pseudomonadota; class Gammaproteobacteria; order Steroidobacterales; family Steroidobacteraceae; genus RPQJ01. The sequence goes on from JALHTE010000213.1 coordinate 11,323, forward strand.
AACTGGTTGCGGTCCGCCCACGCGATCTGCTCGTGCAGTCGCTCGGTCTTGTCCTCGTCCGTCGGGTCACTCTCAAGCCCGTGCGTGAGCGGCGGCGGGGGCGGAGTCTTGCCGCGCTTCTCCGCCTCCTCTTCGAGCATCTGCGACAGCCGTTCCCAGTAGCGCGGCGCAGGGTAGGCCTTGCCCCGAATCTGGTAATGCAGAAGCAGCCGGTCGGTGCGGCTCGTGGACTTGAATGACGGCATGTGCGCTCGGCCTCAGGAAGGGCTTAGCCGGAATGCTAGCGTAACCCTCTGCGGCCGATCCGGATACGCCCGACCGCGGATGCGCCAGCCATCGGGCCCACCCGCCGTGCCGAAAGGGTGTCTACCTCTCACGCCAGGCGCCTCATCCGGTTTCGCCTCCACAGCCCGTCTGCCGCATAGATCGCGAGCGCCGCCCATATCATCACGAATCCGACGGCGCGCGTGCGCGGGAATGCTTCGTGGAATACCAGCACGCCGATGAGGAACTGGATCGTCGGCCCGATGTACTGCACGATCCCGACCATGGACAGGGGAATGCGACGCGCGCCGTAGGCAAAGAGCGCGAGCGGCATCGCAGTCACCAGTCCGCTTCCGACCAGCAGCACATCGACCGTCACGCTGGAATGCCCCAGCGCGCCTGTGCCCTGCCACTGCGACCAGGCGAGGAACGCGAGCGCGAACGGCGACAGCAGCAGCGTTTCCGTCGCCAGGCCTGGCACGGCCTCGACGGCAACAACCTTGCGGATCAGCCCGTACATGCCGAAGCTGAACGCCAGCACCAATGCAATCCACGGTGCGTGCCCCGCCACGACGGCCAGGAACAGCACGCCGGCCGCGGCAAGCCCGACCGCCGCCCACTGCGCGCGGTTCAGCTGCTCGCCCAGCACGAACACGCCAAGCACGACGCTGAACAACGGATTGATGAAGTAGCCGAGACTCGCCTCGATCACGTGACCGTTGGCCACGGCCCATACATAGACAAGCCAGTTGACACTGATGAATAGGGAGGACGCCATCAGCCGCCGACGCGTGCCTGCATTCGCAAGCGCAGTTCGAACCGCGCCGGCCTCGCCGCGCAGCGCAAGCCATGCGAACACGACCAGGCAGCACCATACGATGCGATGGCTCATGACCTGCAGCGCGGGCACGCTGGACAGCGGCTTGAGATACAGAGGGAAGACGCCCCAGATCGCGAATGCGCTGACGGCGGCGGCCAGGCCGGCGCGGGCAGGCGAATGCGGCGCGGCGACAGTCGGCGGGTTGGGAGATGCGGCCATCGTGGCGCGTCGGGGCATGACTCGAGATCTCGCGGGCAGACATTCTCGCAGATGTCATGCAAGGCGATGCGGCTTGTCGGCCTGAACTCGTATTCGCCACAATTAACCGGCGCGCGCGTGGCAGTCGCCGCTGCCTGGCTGTCTCTCGGAAAGCCACAGGAGCCACGGACAGGCCGCGGCCCCATCATTTCCTGATGTTGACAGGGCCCTCCGATAACAATTCATCAGTCGACACTGGACCGGCAACACCAGGCAGCGGTCGGCTGGGACGCGAATTCCTCACCATGCAGCGCATGGTGGAACTCCACTGCGCTGATCGGCACGGGTCGCCGCGCGGGCAGGCCTGTGCAGAATGCGCCGAGTTCCTGGTGTATGTGCAGCGTCGGCTCGAGAAGTGCCCCTACGGCGACGACAAGCCGACCTGCGCGAAGTGCCCCATCCACTGCTACAAGCCGGCGCAGCGGGAGATGGCGCGCGAGGTCATGCGCTATGCGGGGCCACGCATGCCGCTGCGCCATCCATGGCTCAGCCTGCTCCACGTGCTCGATAAGCTACGCCGGGTCGAGCACCCGATGGACGTGCGCCGGCGCGAGCGCGACTGAGGTTCCTGTCAGGCTGCCTGCTCGGAGCGTGACGCGCCCATCTGCGGCTTTTCGTCGAACTGGTCCCTGAGGAATCCGTTCGAGGGCCTGAAGTCGAGCGACTCGATCTTCTGCCGCAGGGCGGCGGCCTCGGCATCGTCCACCAGTCGGAGCCTGGGTGAGAACTTGAGGCTTCGGTTCGCGATCCAGCTGAGACTCATGTGGTCAACTCCATTACCGGCGCGGCAGCGCCTGTGTGATTGGCTGCAGGATGCGTGCCATCCGTGCGCGTGAGCTGGATGGTCAATGATTACGCCGTTGTGACGGGGCTACATGCGCGCGAGGCTAATCGCCGCCGTAAAATGCCGCGACAGCCGAGAAACGTTGCGTCCGGCCAACACCGCGCCCATTTCGTGACCGACGTCACATCGCGGCACGCGAGTTGTGCCGTTCGCCGACATAAGCACACCCAGACAGCACATAAGCAGGCCTGGGCGGCGCCTGGGATGTGTCAGGTTTTCCGACAGCAGGGCGCCGGCCTTCAAAACCCCCGCAGCACCGCGAATTCGTCGAGTGGCGCGCGATCGGTGACCAGGCGATTGATCGGCGCTGCGTCATCCCGATATCCCAGCGCCATGCCGGCGAACAGCATCAGTTCGGGCGGCACCTGCAGGCATTCGCCGACCGTGCGATGCCACGCCGACCACGCTTCCTGCGCGCAGGTGTCGAGTCCGTGCTCGCGGGCTAGCAGCATCACGGTCTGCATGTACATGCCGAGGTCCGACCATTGCGGCGATCCCATCTGCCGGTCGATGAAAAAGAACAGCCCGACCGGCGCACCGAACATCGCGTAGTTCTGCGCGAACTGCCGCAGGCGCGCCGGCTTGTCCTCGCGCGCTACGCCGATCGTCGCGTACATGTCCTCCCCGCACTTGAAGCGACGCGAGCGATAAGGCTCTGCAAGCCCGGACGGATAAATGTCGTACTCGAATCCTTCGCCGCGGGGATGCTCGAACAGCTTGCCGCGCACCGCGGCCAGTAGTTCGGCCAGCGGCTTGCCGGTGAGCGCGTACACGTTCCAGGGCTGCAGGTTGCCGCCGGACGGTGATCGACGCGCCGAGTCCAGGATCGCGCGCAGCGTCGCCCCGGGCACGGGTGTGGGCAGGTAGGCGCGGCAGCTCATCCGCGATTCGACAGCTTCGGTGACGTTCATCTTCCATCCTCTGGGGTGCCGCGGGAGTGTGGCAGCAACAGCCCTGACTCCATCAGGCGTCATTGTGTAGGTGCTTCTCGATTGGTATAGTTATTATACCTTTATTATACCTAGTGCCTCGCGATCTCGACTCTCATGGCATTCGAATATGACATCGACAAGAGCGCCGAGAACAAGCGAAAGCACGGAATTGATTTTGACGAAGCACAGGCGCTTTGGGCTGATTTCGAGCTGTTGGAGATTCCGGCCCGGACGACAGATGAACCGAGATGGCTATTGATCGGGAAGATCGGCCAGAAGCACTGGTCTGCGGTGATAACCCGCCGGGGCGAGAATGTGCGACTGATCTCCGTGAGGCGGTCGCGGGATGAGGAGGTAGCAATTTATGAAAGCCAAGACTTTTGATCGCAAGTTCGATGCAGGCGGCAAGGTCGTGGATCAACTTGACCTGGGCAAGGCTCGGCGTGTTGGTACAGATCCCAAGCGAGTGAACGTTGATTTCCCTGCCTGGATGGTAGATTCGCTGGATCGGGAAGCTCACCGGATGGGCGTAACAAGGCAGTCGCTCATCAAGCTGTGGCTTGCGGACAAGTTGGCTCAGCCCGTTTCCCCCGGAAAGCGTTAGCCGATTCCGTATCGCAGCGCGAGGTGAGCATGCAGGATTTGAAAGACCTGGTGGTCGAGATTCCGGACTTCCCGAAGCCCGGCATCCTCTTCCGAGACATCAGTCCGTTGCTGAGGCAGCGGTTCCACGCGACCATCACGGCGGTCGACGCGTTGTTCTCCGACCAGGAATGGGAGTCGGTGGACGTGGTCTCGGGCATCGAGTCGCGGGGGTTCATTTTCGCCGCCGCGCTGGCCGAACGGCACCGCAAGGGCGTGGTCCCGATCCGCAAGAAGGGCAAGCTGCCGCCGCCGGTGGTCGATGTGGATTACAAACTCGAGTACGGAACCGGAGTGCTCGAAATGCAGAAGGGCAGCGGTCGCCTGCTACTCGTCGACGACGTGCTCGCGACCGGCGGCACGCTCTCCGCGTCGGTCACGCTGGTGCGCGCAGCCGGGTATGAGCTGCGTGGCATGGGTGTGCTGATCGACCTCGGCTTCGTACCGGGATTCAGCTGCGAGGGCCACGCCGCACGCTCGGTGATCAGGTACGACTGACGCGCCCGTGAACGCCTCCGAGTCCCCGCCTGGCCGACGTCGTGCCGCCCTGGGGTTCATCTTCATCACCGTGTTGCTGGACATCCTGGCGCTCGGCATCATCGTGCCGGTCCTGCCGCTACTGATCGAGGACTTCCTCGGCGGCGATACCGCGCGAGCCGCGATCATGTACGGCGTGTTCGGCACCGTCTGGGCCCTGATGCAGTTCCTGTCCATGCCGATCGCGGGCGCACTTTCGGACCGCTTCGGTCGCCGGCCGGTCGTGCTGGCATCGAATTTCGGACTGGCCCTCGACTACGTGCTGATGGCGCTTGCGCCCAATCTTGTCTGGCTGTTCGTCGGCCGGGTGATTTCGGGCATCACGGCGGCCAGCGTCAGCACGGCAATGGCATACGTCGCGGACGTGACGCCGTCGGAGAGGCGCGCCGGCGCCTTCGGGTTGATCGGTGTCGCATTCGGTCTCGGCTTCGTGCTCGGGCCCGCGATCGGCGGACTACTCGGCAGCGTGGACCCGCGCCTGCCGTTCTGGGCTGCGGCGGCATTCAGCATGGCGAACGCCTGCTACGGGCTGTTCGTGCTCCCCGAGTCACTGCCGCCCGACAAGCGTCGACCGTTCGAGTGGCGCCGTGCCAGCCCGCTCGGCTCGCTGCGACTGCTGCGCTCTCACCCGGCGCTGGGCGGACTCGCGGGTGTGGCCTTCCTCAGCAATGTCGCACACGCAGCATTGCCGGCCACTTTCGTGCTGTACGCGGGCTATCGCTACGGCTGGGACACCCAGGCGGTGGGCCTGGCGCTCGCCGGCGTCGGCGTGAGTTCCGCAGTCGTACAGGGCACACTCGTCGGACCGCTGACGCGGCGCTTCGGCGAGCGACGGGTTCTGATCGCCGGGTTGCTTGCGGGAGCGGTCGGATTTTCGACATACGGCCTCGCACGATCGGGCTTCGGGTTCATGTGCGCAGTGCCGGTGGTCGCGCTGTGGGGCCTGGCATCGCCCTCTGCCCAGGCGCTGATGTCGCAGCGGATCGGGCCGTCGGAGCAGGGTGCGTTGCAGGGGGCGATCGGCAGCATCATGGGTGTGGCGACGATGATCGGACCGGGGCTTTTTGCGGGGACATTCGCCTACTTCATTGGCGACGGTGCGCGCCTGCACCTGCCGGGTGCCGCCTATCTTCTCGCCGCCTTCCTGCTCGCAGCGGGCGCGCTGCTGGCTGCGCATGTCACCCGAACGGATGAAACCAGTGGAATTAGACCTCTCGGCCGTACCTGAGCCACTGCGCCTCGCGCTCGCCGGGCACCTCGAGTCGCTCGGGGCGCAGGGTGGACCGCCGAGCAGCGGCAAGGTGGCGGAAGACGTGGTGCGCAGCCTGCCGATGGTCTGGGCGTGCAGCGATTTCGTCGCCGACGCCTGCCGGCGGGATCCGCGGCTGCTGCCGTGGCTCGCCGACGCGGGTCGTCTCCACGAGGCATCGACGCGCGAGTGGCTGGAGGCCGGCCTAGCCGCCGAGATCGGCGCTGACCCGGTCGAAGCCAGCTTCATGGACGGCTTGCGGCGGTTCCGTCGCCGGCAGCTTGCGCGGATCGCCTGGCGCGATCTCGCGCAGTTCGAGGATGTCGAGCCGGTGCTGCGCGAGCTGTCGCTGCTCGCTGATGTCTGCATCGGCGCGGCCCGCGATTACGCGATTCGCGACCTGCGCGCGCGCTTCGGCACTCCTCGTGGACAGGACGGCAGTGAACTCGAGCTCATGGTCCTCGGCATGGGCAAGCTCGGCGGCGGCGAGCTGAATTTCTCCTCTGACATCGACCTGGTCTTCCTGTTTCCGGAGCACGGCGAGACCGACGGCAAGCGGCCGCTGGAGCACGAGGAATTCTTCACGCGACTCGGCAGGCGCATCGCGCAGCTGCTCGGCACCGTGACGTCCGAGGGCTTCGTGTACCGCGTGGACCTGAGGCTGCGGCCTTTCGGCGAGTCCGGGCCGCTGGTCGTCAGCTTCGACGCGTTCGAGGACTACCTGCAGCAGCATGGTCGCGACTGGGAGCGCTATGCCTATGTGAAGGCCCGGCCGGTGATCGGGGCGGCGCGTTTCGACGAGCTGTATCGCAACGTGCTCAGGCCGTTCGTCTACCGGCGCTATCTGGATTTCCGCGTGTTCGAGTCGTTGCGCGAAATGAAGACGCTGATCTCGCGCGAGGTCGAGCGGCGCGAGCTCAAGGGCAACGTAAAGCTTGGGCCCGGTGGGATCCGCGAGATCGAGTTCATCGTGCAGGCCTACCAGCTGATTCGCGGCGGCGCCAACCCGCGCCTGCAGACGCGCAGCCTGCTCGAGGCATTGCCGCTACTCGCACGCAAGAAGCTGCTGCCGGACGCGACCGTGGAAGAGCTTGCCGAATCGTACCGGTTCCTGCGCCGCGTCGAGAACCGGCTGCAGGAGCGCAACGACGAGCAGACCCACGAACTGCCGCGCGACGAGGTGGGTCGCGCAAGGCTCGCATTCGCGATGGGCGTGAGCGACTGGGCTGCGCTGGAGCCCATGATCGTGGATCACTGCGAGCGGGTCAGTGTGCATTTCCAGCGCGTGCTGTTTGCGCCGGACCAGCCGGGCGCGGTCGATGCGAACGCGCGGGCGCTGGAGATGCTGCTCGAACACGTCGGCGATGGCGCGCGCCTGCAGGCATTGCAGGCTGCCGGCATGTCGGACGCGGAGGCCGTGCTCGAGCGCATCGAGTTGCTGCGCGAGAGCACTTACTACCGGCGGCTCGACGAGGCCGGTCGCCAACGTCTGCAGACGCTGCTGCCGCGATTGCTTCAGGCGATCGCCGGCGGCGGGTCCGAAGCGGTGGCGCTGTCGCGCCTGCTGCACGTGCTCGAGCGTATCGGCGGCCGCACGGTCTACCTCGCGCTGCTGAACGAGAATGCAACGGCGCGCGACCGGTTCGTCGAGCTCTGCGCGCATTCGCAGTTCCTCACCGACCAGATCGCTGCGTTTCCGCTGCTGCTGGACGAACTGCTCGACGAGCGCCTGTTCGAGTCCGAGCCGTCGCGCGCCGACTTCGCGATCGACCTGCGCGAGCGCATGGCCGGTGCCGATGCCGGGGACCCCGAGCGGCAGGTGGACCTGCTGCGGCAGTTCCAGCGCGCCGCGATGTTCCGCGTCGCCGTGCCGGACCTCACCGGGCGACTGCCGGTGATGAAAGTGAGCGACCGGCTGACGGACATTGCCGAGTTCATCGTCATGGAGGCGCTGGAGCTGTCGTGGGGCCAGATCGTCGCGCGGCACGGTGTTCCGCAGTGCGGCGACGTCGAGCCTGATCCGAACGTTCCGGGACCGGGGCTGCACGATGCCGGCATGATTGTCGTGGCCTATGGGAAGTTTGGCGGCATCGAGCTCGGCTATGGCTCGGACCTTGACCTTGTGTTCCTGCACGACTCGGCCGGCGGGATACAGCACACCCAGGGCCCGGCGGTCATCGAGAACGGCGTGTTCTTCCTGCGCCTGGTGCAGCGCATGGTGCACCTGCTGACGTTGCACTCTGCCGCAGGGCGGTTGTACGAGGTGGACACCAGGCTCCGGCCGAGCGGCAAGGGCGGGTTGCTGGTGCAGAGTCTCGACGGCTTTCGTGACTACCAGCGCGGCGAGGCGTGGACCTGGGAGCACCAGGCCCTGCTGCGGGCACGCGCGGTCGCCGGGCCGCCGGCGCTGCGAGCGCGGTTCGAGGCGGTTCGCCTGGAACTGCTCCGAACCGGTGTGCGCCGCGACAGCTTGCGCGAGGAAGTGCGCAAGATGCGCGAGCGCATGCGCGCCGAGCTGTCCAATCCTGAGCCGGGCCAGTTCGACCTGAAGCGCGATGCGGGCGGGATCACCGACATCGAGTTCCTGGGGCAGTACTGGACACTGCTCTGGTGCGACCGCCACCCGGAACTCGCAACCTACTCGGACAACATCCGGCAGCTCGAGAGCCTCGCGTCGATCGACCTGGTGCCGCAGGCGACCGTGGACGTTCTGACCGGCATCTACCGCGCGTACCGCCAGCGCATCCACCGCCTGTCGCTGGACGGCGAGGCAACTGTAGTGCCCGAGACCGAATTCGCTGAGGAGCGGGCACAGGTGACCGCCATCTGGACCGCCACCATCGAGTAGGGGACAAAATAGGTGCCTGGCACCTATTTTTCCTATAATCGCCAGATGCGCGAACTGATGGTACCGATCTCCCCCGGCGAGCTGATTGACAAGATCACGATCCTCGAGATCAAGTCGCAGCGCATGTCGGATGCGAGCAAGCTCGCGAACGTCCGCACCGAGCTGGAGCTGCTGACCGCGACCTGGCGGGCCTCCCCGTTTGCGTCCAGCGACGTCGATGCGGACTGGAAGGCGCTGCGTTCGGTCAACGAACAGCTGTGGGACATCGAGGATCGCATCCGCGACAAGGAGCGTGAGGCGGCGTTCGACGCTGGCTTCATTGAGCTCGCCCGCGCTGTGTACGTCACCAACGACGAGCGCGCCGTGATCAAGAAGCGCATCAATTCCCGACTCGGCTCGACGCTGGTTGAAGAGAAGAGTTACGCGGAATACCGCCGGCCGGGCACCCCGTAACCTGTGGTGTGCCGGCCGATCTCGGGTTGTTCCCTGCTCCGATAAACCGAAGCACTGGCACCAATACCCCAATACCCCAATACCCCAATACCGAATACCGCAGCACCGGCGCCAATCCCAATCCTCCCGCGCCGCCAATGGACACAGGGTAGACTTGAACCATGTCGCGCGCCGTAGCGGCCGAAGGGGCCGGTTCGCGCAGTTAAAAATAGCAGGCACCAGGAGCCGCCATGAACACCGCTTTCCTCAAGAATCTTCTCGTCACGCTGGCGGTTGCATTGCCGCTTGTGCTGCCGTCGTCGGCACTCGGGGCGTCCAAGTCGGAGCTCAACGCTTCTTCGAAAGCAGCGCTCGACAGGCTGCTCGCGGAGGCGCCCGTCGCTGCCACGTTGAACGGCAAGGCAGTCGCCGTGCTGGTGTTTCCCAGCATCACGAAGGCCGGCTTCATGGTCGGCGGGCAGTACGGCGAGGGCGTGCTCTATGAGCGCGGCAAGCCGGTGGGCTACTACAACACGGCGGGAGCGTCTTACGGCCTGCAGATCGGGGCCCAGCAATACGGTTACGCGATGTTCTTCATGACCAGGGCGGCGGTCGAGTCGCTGAACTCCGCCGAGGGCTTCGAAGTCGGTATCGGTCCGAGCGTCGTGGTCATCGACGAGGGCGTGGGCAAGAACCTGACGACCAAGAACATGACCGACGACGTTTACGCCATCGTGTTCGGGCAGAAAGGCCTGATGGCCGGCATCGGCATCCAGGGCAACAAGATCACGAAGCTGAACAAGTAGGCGCCGCCAGGCGCCTGCTCTGGCCCGCCGCGAGATGGCGGCGGGCTGCATCTGCTGTACGGGGCCGCGTTCGCATGGCGAACGCGATTTCTGCTCACTTCTTCAGCGTGAATTCCGCGGAGCAGTAGGGACACATCGCCCAGCCGGTCTTTTCGATCGCCAGGAATACGCGCGGATCGATCGCCAGGAATACGCGCGGATGCGAGTTCCACAGCTGCATCCCCGGCATCGGGCACGACAGCGGCAAGTCGTCCCGTGTCACCTCGTAGTGGTTCTGGGCGTTCGGCTGGATGAGCTTGTCGCTGGTTTCTGCCGTCACGGCGCGTACCTGGATTTGGATCTGGTCGTGCATTATCGCCGAGGTGCGTCACGCCGTCAGCCGAAGCGCGGCGCCGCCAGCCAATGCGCCGTTTCTCGAGCGGCGCCAGGGGATATCTGCCGCCGGCAATTTTTCAGCCAGTCGGAGTTCGTGGTGCACCGGCCGCCAACAGCGCGTCCAGGCGCTGCACTGCATCGTCAACCGTGACCAGTTCCATCACCCCGGGGCGCTCGATCTTGGTGGTCCACGGGATTTCGGCGGCCGGCTTGCCGAGATACTGCATGGCCGCGTCATCGTAGCGATCCACGCAGTGCGGCCGGCTGTAGTAGGGGCCGCTGCGGGCCGGGTTGGTGGCCGCATACAGCCCGACCACCGGTGTGCCCACGGTTGTGGCCATGTGGGCAGGCCCGGAGTCAGGAGAGACCAGCACGGTCGCCCGAGCGAGCGTTGCGAGCAGTTCCAGCAGCGTGTCCTTGCCGACCAGGTTGATACACGGGCCCCGCATCAGTTGCTCGATACGCGCGCCGTATTCCAGCTCGAGCGGACTCCGCCCGCCGCAGACGACAGTCCGCAGGCCGTGTCGGGCCGCGGCATGATCGGCCAGCGCCGAGTAGCGTTCGGCGCTCCAGTTACGCAGCGCGTGGCTCGAGCAGGGGCTCAAGACCAGCGTCGGCTGCCCGTCCGGGACCACGCGCCTCGCGTGCTCCAGCGCCGATTCCGGCAGCGGGATGTCCCAGCGCATCGAGCGGCCGCGGATGCCCAGCCGCCCAGCGAAGCCGAACAGGCTGTCCAGCACGTGCTCACGGCTGCGCGCCTCGATGCGATCCGTCGTGACGAGCCACTGAGCCTCGCGCGCCCGCGCGCGGTCGAACCCGAGCTTCACCCGGGCCGGGATGACCGCGGCTGCAAGGCTTGCCCGCAGCGCGAGCTGCATGTGCAGCAGGGCATCAAACCGCCGGCCAGCCATCCGCCGCCGCAGGTCGCGGTAGCCGGCCGCGCCCGCCTTCTTGTCGAATACGATGAATTCGATGCCGGGTATGTGTCCCAGCAGTCGGTGCTCCAGCCCGCCGAGGACCCAGGTGATCCGGGTGCCGGGCCATTGGTCCTGGATGCTGCGCACCACCGGAAGCACGTGGCAGACGTCGCCCAGCGCCGACAGTCGGAGCACGCAGATGCTGTCGGGCGGCGAATTGAACAATGGCGGCAATGGTGGCTGCGTGTGGGGCAATGGCGACGGATCTGCGGGGGCTTGACGGGGGATCGGCAGCGGGTTGGCGAGGTAATGGCTGGTGGATGGCGATGGAATGGTAGGCAGCGGCGATCCGATGGTGAACAATCCGTGCCGGACTCGAAAGGAGCCATGAACTCGGTGAGCGCAGGCCCGGAACTCGAACTGCGCATCGCGTGCGGCGCGATGCTATACGATGCGTCGCGCATGGACCAGCCGGGCTCCGATGGCTTCGAGCGCGACCACTGGCGCCAGCGTGGCGTGCTGGAGGAGGTCGCGGGTGGTCGCGGGACCGTCGCATTCATCCACGACGGCGACCGGCGCTGGGTGCTCCGCCACTACCGGCGCGGTGGATTGGTCGCACGCTTCCTCGACGACACCTACCTCTACACGGGCGAGGCCCGCACGCGAGCCCATGCCGAATTCCGTCTGCTGCGTCGGCTGCGCGAGTGGAACCTGCCGGTCCCGGTGCCGGTCGCCGCGCGCTACCAGCGTGCCGGGCTCGTGTATCGCGCCGACCTGCTCACCGAGGAACTGCCGACGCGGCTGACGCTGGCCCAGGCGTTGGCATCCGGCCCGCTCGAGCCGGTCACATGGCGCGCCATCGGCCGCTGCATCGCGGGCCTGCACGCGCGTGGCGTGCAGCACGCGGACCTGAACGCGCACAACCTGTTGCTCGGCGCCGGCGGCGAGGTCTACGTGCTGGATTTCGACCGTGGGCGCATCCGCGCGCGCGGAGCCTGGGAAGACCGGGTGCTAACGCGACTGCGCAGGTCGCTCGACAAAGTCACCAGCGGCGTACCGTCGGGCCACTTTGGCGATGCAGAGTGGCAGTGGCTGCTCGACGGCGTCGCCGGTGTCAACGGCGGCGACGGGATCGGCGGCGTCAGCAGCGTAAGCGGCGGGTGAATCGATTGCGCTTTCTCTACCTGCTGCTCACTCACCTCGTCGCCCCGATCGTGATCGCGGTTGAAGGCTGGCGTGAGCTGCGCGATCCGACGCAACGCGGGCGCGTGAAGCAGCGCCTCGGGTTCGTGACGCCGCAGTCGAAACCGGGTTGCGCCTGGGTTCACGCCGTTTCGGTGGGTGAGGTGCAGGCCGCGGCTGCGCTGGTACGCGAATTGAAGCAGCGCGTACCTGGGCTCGAGATCGTGCTCACCACGGTAACCGAGACCGGCGCCGCGCGTGCGCGGACGATCTTCGGCGACGAGGTCCGCCACTGCTACCTGCCCTACGATCTCCCGGGACCAGTGCGGCGATTCCTCGAC
>JALHTE010000214.1 GCA_022865595.1 Steroidobacteraceae bacterium
CCTGGTGCGTTGCCGGGAGTTCGTCGACTTCACGCTGCCGAAGCGCCTCGCGGCTCCGCTGTTGTGCCGCTACGAACCGGGCATGAATTACGGGGCTCACGCCGACGCAGCGATTCTCCAGCTGCCTGGCGGCCGTCTGCGCTCCGACATTTCCTGCACCGTGTTCGTCTCGGACCCGGCGGCCTACGAGGGTGGGGAGCTCGCGATCGTCCTCGGCAACCAGACGCTGACGTTCAAAGGTGCCCCTGGGGAAGCTATCGTCTATCCGTCCACGACCCAGCACGAAGTGCTGCCGGTGCGTTCGGGTGAGCGGCTGGTCGCGATCACTTTCGTCGAGAGCCTTGTCGCCGACCAGCACCAGCGCAGCCAGGTACACGAGTTGAGCGAGGTCGCCGCGCTCGAAGGGCTCAACATGAAATGGGAGAACCGGGTGCGACTCGAGGTCGTGCGCCAGAACCTGTTGCGGATGTGGTCGACAAGCTAGCTCGCGTCTTCATCCAGAACCCGGGCGATGGTGGCCTCGGTGCGTGACAGTGCCTCCAGCCAACGCATGCCCCGGCCAATCTCTTCGCGATGATCGCGTCGCGCCTGGTTCAGCAGCTGCGTGCGCAGCGCCGGGCTGTAGTCGTAGTCGGGTGACTTGGAGTAGCGCGCCAGGGCCGGATTCGAGCCCAGCCGAGCCAGCCAGTCTGCGGTGACCGGCAAGTCGAAGTGACTGGTGATCCGTTGCATTTCCGGCCCGATCCCGGCCAGCAACGTATCGAAGTCCACGGCCAGCAGCCGTTCGGGGTACTGGTCGAGGATCTTCCGGCGGGTCAACGATTCGGCGAGCCAGCTCATCGCTGCAAGTTCCCCGGGCGACAGCGCATGCAGCGGGCCGACCGGCGTCGCTATGTGCGAGCGCAGGCGACGCATGCGCTCCACCCCGTGGCCGCGCAGGTCCGCCTGCGAATTCTGTCCGGCGAGCAGTGTGGCGAGGTAAGGCTCGGCGCGCAGGTTCAGGTAGACCGCGCGCGACGAGTCCCGGCACTGCAGCAACCGTGGTGCCATGCGTGCGGCGACGCTGGTGGCCTTGACCACCACGCAGCGTGTTGAAGCGTATCCACGACTCCACAGGCGGACCAGTGTGTCGAGCACACGCTCGAACTGCGACTCGCTCAACAGTGACTCCGGCTGTCCCAGCGCGTCGCCTGCGTCAGCCAGCGTCCGCAACGGCAGCGGTTCCCGCAGCGACAGCACCGAGCCGGTCGTGTCGAGCAGCCGGCTGAGCAGCGTCGAGCCCACATGCCCGGTGTGCAGGATGTAGTGCAGTGGCCGGGGGACCTGCACGAGCCGCGCGCCGGCGATCACGCTCTCGAGCGGTTGCCAGGCGCCCCTGGTGCCGGGCGTAAGTATCCGGTCGTCTAGAAAACTGGCCGCCCGGTAAGCGGATTCATCGAGCGCGATCTGCAGGACGCAGGAACGAATGAGGTCAAGCTTCTGCGGATACGAATCCGGCGAATCGGGCAGTCCCGACAGCAGGTCGGTCGTGGAGTCGGTCTGGCGTGTTTCCATGTCGCGTCGCCCTGCAGGTCGTGACTCCGTCAGCCGGTCCGGCGGGTCGGGATTGCGGACCGCCTGGTCCGTCGGATGCAGGGATTCTATTGGACTATCGCTTGCCCGTCCGGGCATTGACCACGCTGCAGGCTGGCGCCACCCTGTGTGCCGGAATCAACGAGGCTTGGTAATGTTCGGAGCATCAGGTCATGGAGGAGGGGAGTTGATGAATCACCGATATGACCGTCGGACCTTCTGCCAGGCGATCGGCGCCGCCGCAGCACTTGCCGCCATCGCGCCTGTGCGCGGCGAGGCCGATCCTGCCGGCATGCTCACGCGCCCCATTCCGTCCACCGGCGAGCGTCTCCCGGTCATTGGGCTCGGGACCTCGGGTGTGTTCGACGTGGGCACGGATCCTGGCGAGCGCGCGCCGCTGCGGGAGGTGCTCGACATCCTCATAGGGTCCGGCGGCTCGCTGCTGGACACCTCACCCATGTACGGGCGTGCCGAGGAGGTCGCGGGTGGCCTCATCGCGGCCGAGCAGCTCAGGTCGCGCATGTTCCTGGCCACAAAGGTCTGGACGCGGGGGCGCGAGGCCGGCCTCGAGCAGATCGAGACGTCGATGAAGCTTCTTCGGTCGCCAAAGCTCGACCTGGTGCAGGTCCACAACCTTGTGGACCTGGACACGCAGCTCGCGACATTGCGTGGACTGAAAGAGCAGGGACGCGTGCGTTACATCGGCGTCACGCACTACACCGTGGCGTCCCACGATGAGCTCGAGCGCGTCCTGAAAAAGGTACAGCTGGATTTCGTCCAGTTCAACTACTCGATCGGTACGCGTGAGGCCGAGGAGCGACTGCTGCCGCTGGCCGCGGAGCGCAAGGTGGCGGTGCTGGTGAATCGGCCGTTCGAGGACGGCGCGCTCTTCAATCGCGTGCGTGGCCAGGCGCTGCCGGCCTGGGCAGCCGAGATCGACTGCGAGTCCTGGGCGCAGTTCTTCCTCAAGTTCATTGTTGGCCACCCGTCGGTCACCTGCGTCATACCGGCGACCTCCAAGCCACGGCACATGCGCGACAATGCTGCGGCCGGCCATGGGCGGATGCCCGATGGGGAAATGCGCGAGCGAATGGCGAACTACCTAGCCTCGCTCTGATGGAGACCTGGCTCGGCCGCCTGGCGATCAGGCCGGAGGAACGGGTGACGGTTGCCGCCGCGTTCCTGCTCTTCTTCTGTGTGCTATGCGGCTACTTCATGTTGCGGCCGGTGCGCGAGACGATCGGCACTGTGCTTGGCGAGGGCGAGGTCGAGGACCTGTTCGTCGCCACAGCGCTGGCGTCGATCGCCTTGGTCCCGCTGTACGGCTGGGCCTGCGCCCGGCTGCCGCGTGCGACCGTGCTGGCCTCCGTCTACGGCATTTTCGGCGTGTCGCTGCTGGTGCTGGCCATGGTCATGCAGGCAGATCCAGGGGACCTTGCCGCCGCAAAATTCTTCTACGTGTGGATCAGCGTATTCAACCTGTTCGTCGTGTCCGTGTTCTGGACATTGATGGTCGACCGGATGGACGACGAACGCGCGCGGCGGTTGTTCGGTATCGTCGCGGCGGGCGGAACCACTGGCGGCCTCGTGGCCCCGGTCGCCACGGACCTGCTGATCGTACCCATCGGCCGCACCGGGATTCTTGTCGTCTCGGCCTGCCTGTTCGGTGTCGCCATCCTTTGCCAGGCAATGCTGCTCCGCCACCTGCGCCGGGATCCGGCAGCCGCGCGTTCGGTCGGCCTCGAGCGGCCGATCGGCGGCAACCCGTTTGCCGGCATCACCCTGGTGCTGCGCTCACCGTACCTGCTCGGGTTCTGTGCGTTCGTGCTGTTGCTGGCCTCGACCACGACCTTCCTGTATTTCGAGCAATTACGTCTGGTGACCGAGACGTTTCCGGACGAGAACCAGCGGACGCAGGTCTTCGCGCGCATCGACTTCACGGTGCAGGCGCTGACGCTCGCAACCCAGCTGCTCTTCACAGGCGCCATCGCGCGCCGGCTCGGCATTGCGGTGCTGTTGTGCTCGGTGCCGATCGCGATGATGGGCGGCTTCCTGGCGCTGGCCGTGGTCGCCAATTTCTGGGTGCTGGCCATCGTGATGATCGTGCGGCGGGCCGGCGAGTACGCGTTGACGAGGCCGGGGCGGGAGATCCTGTTCACGTCGGTCGATACCGAGGCCAAGTACAAGGCGAAGAACCTGATCGACGTGGTCGTCTACCGGGGCGGCGACGCGCTCTCGGCGCAGCTGCGCGGTGGCCTGCGAGCGAGCGAAATGACGGTTGCCTCGCTCGCGCTGGTCGGTGCGGGCATCGCCTTCGTCTGGGCACTTGTCGGCTACTGGCTGGCGCGGCGCCACTCAAGGGGCTGACACACCAGCCCCTCTGCCCGGCGCTCCAGGTCCTCGAGCCGCCGGGTAAGTTCGGCGATCTTGCGATCGCGCTCCTCGATCGCCGCTGCCACGTCGGCCGCCTCGAAACGCTGCGGAATGTGCTGCGGGCAGTTCGCGTCCCACGCGGACACCGTGAAGACGATTGCCTGCTCCGGGCGGGCCTTGTAACCCTCGGGCATCAGGGATCGAACGAGATCCGGGTCGTCCTCGACCACGCGAGACTCTCCCCAGAGCTTGATGCGCTGGCGGCGCGCATAGTCGATGAGGAACAGGAAGGCCTTGGGGATTTCGGCCAGGTTGCCCTGCGAAATGTATTGACGGTTGCCGCGGTAGTCGGCGAAGGCGAGCGTGCGCTCGTCGAGCACGCGCAGGAATCCAGGCGGCCCGCCGCGATGCTGTATGTAGGGCTGCCCGTCCGCGTTGACTGTGCCAAGGAAGATGCTGGTCTGCGCCGCGATGAACTCGGCGAGGTCGGGGGTGATCGCCGTCGACCAGCCCCGCCCCGCCTCCATTCGCGCATACGATTCGCGCGAGCCCTTGCGCTCCTGGATCGCCTTCACCGCGGGCGTGAAGGCGATATCGCTGGGGTATGTACGATCGCCGGTCACGCTGCGTTGCGCGCGCGGGCGACCGGAAAGTCGATCGTGGTCTGCGCGACCTCGTTGACGTAGTTCGTGAGCGTATTGAGCGCCACGTGCAGCACGATCTCGATCACGTCGGCGTCCGAGTAGCCGGCGAGCTTCACTGCTGCGAGGTCGGCGTCCGAAACATGGCCACGCCTGTCGACCACCTTTGTCGCAAACTCGACCGCTGCGGCCGCCTTGGCGTCGGTCGAGGTGCCGTCGCGATTCGCGGCGATCTCGCCGTCGGTGAGGCCCGCCATGTTCTTGCCGATGAACGAGTGCGCGGACGTGCAGTACCCGCAGCCGTTGTACTCGGCGACGGCGAGGGCGATGCGCTCGCGGGTGCGCGCGTCGAGCGAGCCCTTGCCCAGGGCCCCGCTCAGTCCGAGGTATCCCTCGAGCGCGGCCGGGCTGAGGGCGACGAGGCGGAAGAGGTTCGGCGCGCTGCCGAGCCTGGCCTTGACGCCCTCCAGCAGCGGCTGGGAGGCGGCGGGAGCGGTCTCGACGCTGGCCGGGAAGTTGATACGGGACATGACAGTGATCTCCTGGGTAAGTGGCTGGTTTGTCCTGCGAGCAGCGCAGTGCTGTCCACGGGCACAGTGTGTATTAGGGCGAGTGGCGCGATAATATAGTTTGAAAGCAATTGATAATTGCGGTAATAGCAAGAAAAGCATGGACCGTTTTTCCGCAATGAAAGCCTTCGTGACCGTGGCCGATGCCCGCGGATTCGCGCCGGCGGCGCAGCGGCTCGGCGTATCCGCATCCGCGGTGACCCGGCTGGTGGCGCGGCTGGAGGAAGGGCTCG
>JALHTE010000215.1 GCA_022865595.1 Steroidobacteraceae bacterium
CTGAACGTAAATGGGTATTACGACGACCTGGTGGCTTACCTGGATCGTGCCGTCACTTCCGGCTTCGTGAAGCCCCAGCACCGCGCGCTGCTCAGGGTCGGCAGCGACCACGCGGCCCTGCTCGACGAACTGATGTAGGGCTCGAAAATAGGTGCCTGGCACCTATTTTTCAGGCGGCGGCGACAGTGGCCTTCAGGCGATCGATGACCAGCGTCCGCATGTTCTGCAGCGGGTTCTTTTCCCAGGTGAAGCACGGCGGTTCGCGACGCAGCATCGACCATCGCTTGGTGTGCAGCACCTGCTCCAGGTACTCGAGGTTTCGCTCGATGGCTTCCATGTACGGATTACGGCCGCCGAAGAGCGGCTCGACGTAGCGGTAGGCGCCGCCGAATTCGCCGTCGAGGCGCGTGCGCATCGTGTCCGCCGCAAACTCCGGCGTGTGTCTGAGGATGTCGAGGCCAGAACCGTAGACGACCTTCAGCCCGCCTTCCTCGCTGCTCGATAGCGCCACGCCGCCGAGCACGAACTCGGGATATAGCCGGTCGCGGCACTTCTCCAGGTAACAGCGATCCGACATCTGCGCGATCATGTCGGCCGTTCCGAGCAGGTGCCCAACCTTCCGGTCGCGCGCCTCGTCGAGGCGGATCTGGTCAAACGGCAATTCATAGCCGGTGAAATGCACGATCTGCGTCGCAACCGGCACCCACTCCGCCATGCCGATCGTCGGCAGGTATCTCGAGAGGAATTGCGCGCTGCGTCCGACGTGCGTACGCGTGAACTCCGCGCCGTTACGATGCTGCGTGTCATCGGTCTGGCGGATGTAGCCCGAGTCGTGGAACAGCGCGGTGACGATTCCCATCGCGGCGCGTTCCGGGCCGAGGCGCTGGTCGGCCGAGTGCGAGCGGTCATAGCCCGCGAGCAGTCGCGCCATCGCGAGCGTGTCGTCGAGCGAGTGCTGCAGGTCGTGATAGACGGTGTCGCAACCGAAGTAGCCGGGGAACTGTCCGGTGAACAGCCGCTCGAAATCCCCGAATGCCGCCGAGACGCGATCTACCTGGCCGGAGGGCCATGCCTGGGAGAAGATCTCCTCGACAGCGCGCCGGACCGACGCGACGGAACTCACCTGCACGGTGTTCGTTACGTCGAAATCGCTGCGTCGGTATCGCATGTCCGGTTTCTTTTTCTCAGGGGCGCGCTTCGTCGCGCACATGTCCAATTCGCGCGAGTTTAGTCCTTCGCGCCCGGAACGCCAGAGTAAAGAAATCCGACACCATGGCCGCGGGGCCTATATGTCAAAAGCAGCGAGTACCGGAGTGTGGTCCGAGGGCCGCTCGTTGCGCCGCGGAGTCTTGTCGATGCGACTTTCCCCGCACTTTTTCGCCAGTTCCGTGCTCGCGAGGATCAGGTCGATTCTGAGACCTGCGTTGCGCCGGAAAGCCATCATCCGGTAGTCCCACCACGAATACGACTTCTCGGCCTGCTCGAACAGGCGGAAGCAATCCACCATTCCGGTCTCGGTGAGTGAGCGCAGGGCGGCGCGTTCGGGCTCGCTCACGTGCACCGAGCCCTCCCATGCCTTCGGATCGTGCACGTCGCGGTCTTCCGGTGCGATGTTGTAGTCGCCCAGCATGACGAGCCGCGGATGTTGTGCGAGTTCGGCGGTCACGTAGGCACGCAACGCTTCGAGCCAGCGCAGCTTGTACTGGAACTTCTCAGAGTCGACCGTCTGCCCGTTCGGCACGTAGACGTCGATCACGCGCACCCCAGACACCATTGCGGAGAGCACTCGCCGCTGCTCGTCCTCGAATCCGGGGATGCCGGCGACCACGTCGGTCGGTTCTTGCTTCGACAGGATCGCGACGCCGTTGTAGGTACGCTGACCGCTGAATACGGCATGCATTCCGAGCTCGCGAATTTCATCCAGCGGGAAATCCGCGTCAGGCAGCTTGGTTTCCTGCAGCGCGATGACGTCCACTGGATTGTCTGCCAGCCAGACCTTCAGTTGTGGGAGCCGGACGCGCAGCGAATTGACGTTCCAGGTGGCGATGAGCATGGCCGTGCCTCTTGCCGGACGCTACAGCTGGCCGGTCAGGCCGCGAGGCCCATCTGTCGCAGCAGCGGTTCGATATCGGGCTTGCGGCCGCGGAACTCGACGAATGCCTCCATGGCATCGCGGCTTCCGCCACGCTCGAGGATAGAGCGCAGGAACCGCCGCGCCGTGGCGCGATCGAATACGCCCTTCTCCTCGAAGGCGCCGAACGCGTCGGCTGACAGCACCTCGGCCCACTTGTAGCTGTAGTACCCGGCCGCGTATCCGCCCGAAAAGATGTGCTGGAAGCTGTTCGGGAAGCGATTGAACGCGGGCGGACGCAGCACCGAGACTTCACTGCGCACGTCTTCCAGCGTCTCCGCGATGCGCGGCGGAGATCCCGGCGTGAATTCCGCGTGCAGGCGGAAGTCGAACAACGCGAACTCGAGCTGACGCAGCGTGTGCATCCCGGCCTGGAAGGTGCGCGTCGCCTGCAGCTTCGCCAGCATTTCGGCCGGCAGCGGCTCGCCGGTCTCAACGTGCGCGGAAATCAGCGGTAGTACTTCCCTGCGCCAGGCAAAATTTTCCATGAACTGGCTGGGCAGCTCGACCGCGTCCCAGGGCACGCCGTTGATGCCCGCGACGCCCGGGTAGTCGACACGTGTCAGCATGTGGTGCAGCCCGTGCCCGAACTCGTGGAACAGCGTCAGCACGTCCTCGTGCGTGAGCAATGACGGGCGATCAGCCACCGGCGGCGTGAAATTGCAGACCAGGTACGCGACCGGCAGCGCGTTCGCCTCGCCGAGCCGGATACGCCCCACGCAATCGTCCATCCACGCGCCGCCGCGCTTTTTCGGGCGGGCGTACAGGTCGAGGTAGAAGCCGCCGCGCGGCGATCCATCGCGATCCACGATGTCGAAGTAGCGCACGTCGGGGTGGTACAGGTCCACGTCCTCCCGCGCGACCATGCGCACGTCGTAGAGCCTGGTGACGACCGTGAAGAGTCCGGCGATAACACGCGGCAGCGGGAAGTAGGGGCGCAGCTCCTCCTCCGACACGTTGAGCCGCTCGCGCTTCAGTCGCTCGGAATAAAACGCGACGTCCCAGGAATCGAGCTTGCGTCCGGCGTAGTGCTCGAGCTCGGCGAATTCCCGTTGCGCCGCAGGACGACTCACGCGCGCGAGCTCACGCAGGAAGTCGAGCACTTCGCCGGTCCTCTGCGCCATCTTGGTCGCGAGCGAGTACTGCGCGTAGTCCGCGTAGCCGACGAGGTTCGCCGCCTCGTGCCGCAGCTCCAGGATCTCCGCCATCAGCGGCGTGTTGTCCCAGCGCCCGGCGTGCAGCCCCTGCTCGGAGGCGCGCGTCGTCCAGGCCTCGTAGAATTCGCGGCGCAGGCCTTCCTGCTCCGCGTGTGTAAGGACGGCCTGGTAGTTAGGCGCATCGAGCGCAAGCAGCCACCCGTCGTGACCGGCGTCCTCGGCGGCCTTGCGGGCACGGCGCACGGTGGTCTCAGGCAGGCCGGCGAGCTCGGCCGGGTCGTCTACGCGCCGCGACCAGGCGTTGGTTGCGTCCAGTACGTTCTCGTCGAACTTCGACTGCACGGTCGAGAGGCGCTCCATGACCTGGCCGAAGCGCTGCTTGCGGTCCTCGGGCAGCGAGACGCCCGAGAGGCGGAAGTCACGTAGCGCGTGCTCGACCAGAGTCTTCTGGGCCGTGTCGAGGCGGCTACCCTCGAGATCCGCGACCCTCTGGTAGGCCGCACACAGCCGCTCGTTCTGCGCGATCTCCGTGTGGTAGGCGCTCAGCAGCGGCAGGCACGCGTTGTATGCAGAGCGCAGCTCGTCGCTGTTCAACACGCCATTCAGGTGTCCGATCGGCGACCAGGAGCAGGAAAGCCTGTGGTGCATGCGCTCGATCGGCGCGACCAGGTCGTCCCAGCCTTCCGCGCCGCCGTCGAGCAGCGCGGCAAGCTCGCGGCGGTTGTCGTCCAGCAATTGCCGGATGGCGGGTTCGACGTGTGCTGGCTCGATGGCCGAAAAGCGGGGAAGCTCGTATTGCTGCAGCAGGGGGTTGGTCATCGCGCCCGTCCGATCCTCGTGAACGAACGCGTATTCTGGCTCAGCGGGACATTTCCTGCAGCAGCCATCCGAGCGCCGAGGTCGCTATCACGAATCCCGAGAATGCGAGCACGGCCCGCCGCTTGTATCGCCTCGCCACGTCTCGTTCCGGGAAGGCCGCGATCAGGAACAGTTGCCCGCTGTCCGGCCGGTTCAGCACGTGCAGCGCCGGAGTGACCGGGCGCTCGGCCCGGCGATCGGCGACCGCACGCTTCGCCTCCGCGCGGGCGCGCTCCCACTCCGCCACGCTTACGTGGCCGTCGCGGTCGGCGTCGAATCGTTCGACCATCGCCGCCTGGTCCTGCTTCCATTCCGCCAGCAGGGAGGCGACCTCGGCCTGCGTGTCGGTGCTGCCGGTCGACGTGTGCGACCGGAACTGGCCGAGCAGGCAGACCTGCTCGTGTTCATAGATGCGCTCCTCGACGTAGCGGTAGCGGTGCTGCTGGGGCCGCAGCAGGCTGGCGCCGGCGGCCTGCGTAGGCCATGGCGTGCTGCCGTACCAGGTCGTCGTTTCGCCGGTGAGCACTTCCGCACCGGTCGGCTGGACGATGCACTGGCCCGTTCCGTCGTCGAGCAGGAACGGCAGCTCGGAGCGGCCTGAATTGATGGTCTTCCAGGACTGGCGCCGCTTCCCTTGCAGGCTGGACTCCGCCTTCTGCTGGATCCGGAATTGCCACCAGACGCATGGCCTCTGGGTGAGCGGGGCAAGGCTCTGCGTGCCGTCCAGCGCCCGGCAGCGTCCAGCCAGTTCGACGTAGCCCTGGGCTGCAGATCGAATGCGCGAGGTCGGCGTGTCCTCGATCGCGCGTGCGATCTTGAGCCAGCGCAGCGACAACCAGCCGCCGCCCACGGCGGCGAATGCGAACGTCAGGATCCAGAAAAACGAATCGGACGGGTCAGTCAAAGAGCGGGCCCAGGTCCACGTCGCGTTTCTGCTCCTCGGTGAATTCAAGCAGCGACGCCGGCTTGAAGTCGAATAGTCCCGCGACGATCAAGTCGGGGAAGGTCCCGATGCGGATGTTGTTGAGGTTCACGGCCTCGTTGTACAGCTCGCGCCGGTCGGCGATGCTCTCCTCGAGCCCCGTGATGCGGCCCTGCAGGTGCCGGAAGCTTTCGTCGGCCTTCAGGTCCGGGTAGTTCTCGGCGACCGCGAACAGGCGGCCAAGCCCCTCGCGAAGCTGCTGTTCCGCGGCACCCACGGCCGCGACGTCCTGCTTGCCCTGCGCCTGGAACACAGACGCGCGGGCCTGCATGACCCGCTCGAGCGTCTCGCGCTCGTATGACATGTAGCGCTTGCAGGTCTCGACCAGCTTCGGCAGCTCGTCGTGCCTCTGCGTCAGCAGCACGTCGATGTTCGCCCATGCCTTGCGCACGTTCTCGCGCAGCACGACGAGGCCGTTGTAGATGCGCACGAAGTAGATCGATGCGACGACGACGAGCGCGACGAAAAGCAGCAGGGCGATGATCATTCCAGGTACTCCCGGGCGGCCGGCGGACCGCCTTTTTACAAGATTGCAGGGCGGGGGCC
>JALHTE010000216.1 GCA_022865595.1 Steroidobacteraceae bacterium
AAGCACCACCGCGACCGAAAGAGCCACGAGATCGCGCTCGCGATCCGGCCGGCACTGGCCGAGATCGGGCGCAGCAACGGCGCGGCCGTAAAGGTCGTCGAGGTACCGCCCGGGCCGCCGGTCCAGGCGCCGCTGGTGGCGGAGATCTACGGGCCGTTTCGCGACGTACAGCAGCGGTTGACGCGGCTCGTGCGCGAGAAGTTCGACGCCCAGCCCGACATCGTCGACGTAGACGACAGTCTCGTGTCCTCGAGCACGCGGCTGGTGGTAGCGATCGACCGCCAGAAGGCGGCGCTGCTCGGTGTCGACCAGGCCGAGGCGGTCAGGGTGCTGGCCGCCGGTCTCGGCGGCCTCGATGCGACCTATATCAAGGCCGGGCACGAGACCGACCCGATCCCGGTGAGGCTGGAGCTCGACGTGCCCGAGAAGGCGCGGATCTCCGACGTGCTGGCCCTGCAGGTGCGCTCGAGGAGCGGCTCGCGGATCCAGCTCTCCGAGATCGCGACAGTGGAGGAGAAGCCATGGGACGGCCCGGTCTACCACAAGGACCTGCTGCCGCTCACCTGGGTCAGCGCAGACGCGGTAGGCACCACGGACAGCCCGCTGTACGGGATGTTCGAGGTGGTGGGCGAGTTGAAAAAGGGCCTGCCCGAGGGGCTCGAACTCGAGCAGCGCTTCTTCAGCGCGCCGGACGATCCGTACACGCCGACGCTGAAATGGGACGGCGAGTGGCAGATCACCTTCGAGACCTTCCGCGACATGGGGCTCGCTTACTCAGTCGGGCTCGTGCTGATCTACCTGCTGGTCGTCGCGCAGTTCCGGTCGTACGCGGTGCCGCTGGTGATCATGGCGCCGATTCCGCTCACCATCATCGGCGTGATGCCGGGCCACGCGTTGCTCGGCGCACAGTTCACGGCCACGTCGATGATCGGGATGATCGCGCTTGCCGGCATCATCGTGCGCAACTCGATCCTGCTGGTCGACTTCATCAACGGGGAGATCGCGCGTGGCTGCAGCCTGGCCGATGCCGTGATCGGTGCGGCGGCGGTGCGCGCCCGCCCGATCGCGCTCACGGCAGTGGCCGCCATGATCGGCGCGTTCTTCATACTCGACGATCCCATTTTCAACGGACTCGCGGTGTCGCTCATCTTCGGCATCCTGGTCTCGACGGCACTGACGCTGGTGCTGATCCCGATCCTTTACTTCAGCTATCGACACAGAAAGCAGCCCGCATGACGGCGGCGGAGGGGTAGACATGGCGAACATCGTGGTGATGGGTGCGGGCCTCGGCGGCGTCGCCTGCGCATACGAGATGAAGAAGAAAGTCGGCAAGACCCACAAGGTCACGCTGGTCGGCAGCAGCCCGTTTTTTGAGTTCACGCCATCCAATCCCTGGATGATGGTCGGCTGGCGGACGGCACCGCAGACACGCGTCGATCTCGCCAGGCCGCTCGCGGCCAAGGACATCGCATTCGTTCCGAAGCTGGTGCAGTCGATCGACGCGCCGGGCTCGACACTCACGCTCGACGACGGCTCGACGCTCGCCTACGACTATCTGGTCATCAGCACCGGGCCGAAGCTCGCGTTCGAGGAAGTTCCGGGACTGGGACCGAAGGGCTTCACGCAGTCGGTCTGCACCCACGGCCACTCGTTGCAGGCCTGGGAGCGCTACCAGCAGTTCGTGAAGGAGCCTGGGCCAATCATCGTAGGCGCCGCTGCCGGGGCGAGCTGCTTCGGCCCGGGCTACGAGACGGCGATGATCCTGGATACCGACCTGCGCAGGCGCAAGATACGCGACCGCGTGCCGATGACCTACGTGACGCCGGAGCCCTACATCGGTCACATGGGGCTGGGCGGTGTGGGCGACAGCAAGGGGCTGATGGAGTCGGAATTGCGCCAGCGGCACATCACCTGGATCACGAACGCCAAGGTGACCGGTGTCGAGGACGGCATGATGACGGTGGCCGAGCACAACGAGGACGGCACCGTGAAGAAGGAGCACAAGCTGCCCTTCAGGTATTCGATGGTGCTGCCGGCATTCAAGGGCGTGGACCCGGTCGCGGCCGTGCCGGAGCTCTGCAATCCGCGCGGATTCGTGCTGATCGACGAGCACCAGCGGTCGAAGAAGTACCGCAACATCTTCTCGGCCGGCGTGTGCGTGGCCATCCCCCCGGTCGAGGTGACGCCGGTCGGTACCGGCGCACCGAAGACCGGTTACATGATCGAGTCGATGGTCAGCGCGATCTGCGAGAACGTCGCGGCGGATATCGCCGGCAAGCCGGCTACCGCGCGGGGCACCTGGAACGCGATCTGCCTTGCCGACTTCGGCGACACTGGCGCGGCCTTCGTGGCACTGCCGCAGATACCGCCGCGCAACGTCACCTGGGCGAAGCAGGGCAAGTGGGTGCACGTCGCCAAGGTGGCGTTCGAGAAGTACTTCCTGCGCAAGGTGAAGACCGGCTCGGTCGCGCCGATCTACGAGAAGTACGTGCTCAGTACCATCGGAATCGAGTCGCTGAAGCAGTAACGGAGGTGTGCGGATGAGACCGGCAGACTGGGGCGTCGGGTTGGTGGTGGCGGGGGCGCTGGTTCTCGCGAACACTGCGGCAGCGGAAACGCTCGCCGAGGCCTGGGCGCTTGCCGATGCGCAGGACAGCGGTCTCGCGGCGGTCCGCAGCCAGGCGGAGGCTGCCGAACTCGACGCCGGTGCGGCGCGGGCGCAGCGCTGGCCGTCACTCGCGGTCGGTGGCGCGTACACGCGGCTCGATGATTCACCTGCCTTCGATTTCGGTTTCACAGGACTTCCGATCGCGCCGCCCGAGCTGTTCGGAGGTGATGATTTCTGGATGGGAGCCGCTACGCTGACGGTGCCGCTTTTCACCAGCGGGCGGATCTCGTCGAGCATCGCGGCGGCAGAAGCGCGTGGACGAGGCGCGGGTGAGCAGGCCCGTGGCGCACAGGAGGACGTGAAGCTCGCGGTGGCCGAGGCCTACGTCGGCGTGCTGAGAGCGCGCAAGGCGCTTGTTGTCGCCGACAGTAACGTCGGGACGCTCGAGTCCATGGAAGGCGACGTGGGCGCGATGTTCGAGCGCGAGCTGGTGCCGAAGAACGACCTGTTGGCAGTGCAGGTTGCGCTTGCAGATGCCCGGCAGGCCCGGCTCAAGGCAGCGAACGCGGTCGAGCTTGCGGTGGCCTCTTACAACCGCCGTCTGGGCGAGCCCTTGTCCCGTCCGGTCGATCTCGACGAGCAGTTGCCGGTCCCGCAGGGGCTGCCGGGCGCACTGGATGAACTGGTCGAGGAGGCCGTCGAGCGCCGCGCCGAACTGAAGGCACTCGACGAACAGGCAACCGCATACGGGCAACTCGCCAAGGCAGAACGTGCTCGTGCGCTGCCGCAGTTCAACGTTACGGGCGCCTACAACTACCTCGAGAACACCTTCCTGGATGACCAGGACTTCGCGTCGGTGGGAATCGGCGTGCAATGGTCGGTGTTCGACGGCGGCCAGACACGCAAGCGTGCCGCTGCGCTCGACAGGACGCGACGTGCCGCCGAGCAGCAACGTGCCGACGCGGCATCGATGATCGAGCTGCAGGTGCGGCAGACCTGGCTGGACGTCGGTGAGACCCGCGAGCGCGTGGTCGTCGCGATGGGTGCCGTCGAACAGGCCGAGGAAAATCTTCGCATTGCCCGCGAACGCTATGGCGCGGGGCTTGGCACGCAGACGCAGCTGCTCGAGGCGGAAACCCTTCGCGTGCGGGCGCTGCGAAACCGCGACGATGCTGGCCTCGACGCGGGGCTCGCGAAGCTCAGGTTGGCGAGGGCGGTGGGGGCGCTGTAGCGGAGCTGCGGGATTGATGCCACGCGTGGCATCAGTCCCGCGCGACGCCCCGCGCCATCACCCGGTACGGAGTTCGCCTGGCCGCCAGCTCTGGCCGTTCGCGCCTGCGCTCAGCGCGCGCCCGAGCTTGCGTGTGCCGAGCGCCGGCGTGAAATCCTGCCCGTTCCAGACCTCTTCGCCTGCGATGAAGACAGCGCTTACGACACCGTCCGACCGGTTCACGAGCTGCTCGTGCTCGAAGATGTCGCGGCGAATCATCTGCCGGTTCGCGTCGGTGTCATAGCGCTTGAGCGCCGCGGGGTCGATCAGCACGAGGTCGGCCTGCGCACCCGGATCGAGACGCCCGGCATCGATGCCGAAGAACTCAGCTGGTTCGCGAGTCAGGCGCTGGACCGCGCGCGCCACGAGTGCGACGGAATCCCGCGCAGCCACCTGCAGCGTGAGCAGGTTGCCGTCGAAGAAAGCGAGGTTGATCAGGTGCGCTCCGCTGTCGTTGAACCCGGGCAGCATGTGCTCGTGGAACAGCAGGCGCTTCAGGATCTCCGGCCGATCATTCGCGACCACGAACCACCAGCGGAGCTCCCGATCGCAGCGGCGCAACAGGTGCAGCAGGAACGCGCCGTCGCAGCCAATGGGGCTCGGAAACGATGCGAGCGCCGCAGACTCTTCAGCGCTGCGGGCTGCATCGGCGCGACCGGACTGGAACTCTCGCAGCCGTCGCAGGATCGCGCCGAAGCTCTCTCCGCACCACACGGCGACGGGGCAGCGTTCCACGCGAAGCGCGTCCAGGTCCCGATTGAACGTCGCGACTGCGCCCGGGTCGTGCCATTCGTGAACGAAGAGCTTGCCGAACTCGTTCGTCGCCATGATCGCGCGGCGCCCGGCGGTGTCCTCGATGTCGAGCGACATCAGCTGGCGCGTCGAGGCAAACTCCTCGAAGATCGGGCAAATGGCGCCTTCGGCGTACATCCGGAACGGCGTACCGAGCACCTGGAAGTGGAAGCGGCCGTTCACGAGCCTCGAATTCAGCAGGTTCGCGATCGCTGGAAACAGTTTCCATGTTCGCCGCTCGTGCGGCAGGTCGACGGCCGTAAGTGCCGAGGTGCGCAACGGTGCGCCGTACAGGCGTCCACTGGTGAAGAAGAAGCGCAGGAACGTCCTCAACCGGTTTGCGATGTCGGGCGTGCACTGCCAGACACGGTCGTAGCGTCGCTCGATATCGAGCAGCGATCTCAGTTCCGACCGCGTCGCGTTCTGGGTCGGAATACGCTTGTCGGTGTGCGGCGCGTTCGCGAGGTAATGGAACGGGATGGCATCGGTAGAGAAGCCCGCGTAGCCCTGCTGCATTGCGGACTCGAGCAGCTCTTGCATACGTCGGAGTTCCGCAGCTGTCGGCGGGCGGCTTACTGCCGCCGTCGTGCCCATCACCTCGATACGCAGCATGGAGTGAGGGACGAGCGGGACCACGTTCGGACCGAGCGGCAGCGAGTCGAGGTGCGCGAGGTAGCCGGCGGTGGTGTTCCAGTCCATGCGGTCCACGACCTTGCCGAGTACCGATTTCGGGACGTTCTCGACGCGTGCGAAGCAGTCGAGGATAGGGTCATCGCCGTTCCTGCGCTGTGATCCGAAGGCGGTGCCCAGGCTGCAGTTGCCCACGACCACGGTCGTCGTGCCGTGGCGAACCGACTCCGGGAGGCCGGGTGCGAGTTCAAGCTCGAGGTCCAGGTGCGTGTGGATGTCGAGGAGCCCCGGCATCAGCCACAGGCCGCCGGCGTCAAGGACGCGTTCGGCGCGCGACGCATCGAGGGCGGGGCCGCGCGCCGCAATGCGGCCATCGAGGATCGCGACGTCCTCCCGTGTCGGCGGGACGCCGGTGCCGTCGAAGACGAGCGCATTGCGGATCAGGACGCTGCATCGGTCTTTCATGGGTGTCTCGCGAACGCGCTCCTGCAGATCGAGTCCGGTTCAGTCTGCGGCCAGTCGGCCGGCCGCTTCGAAGAATGCCCGGCCCAGCGCCTCGACCTGCTCATCGGTCGTCACGGGACTCACCAGCATCATGTTGTGGAACGGGGCAATCAGGCAGCCACGGTTGAGCAGCGCGAGGTGCA
>JALHTE010000217.1 GCA_022865595.1 Steroidobacteraceae bacterium
CGCCCAGTACACCGTCGAAGTGGATCGGCGCGACATCGTCGAGACGCGCATGAAGACCGCAGGCATACCCACAGCGGTTCACTACCCCATGTCGCTGCACCAGCAGCCGGTATTCTCGTATCTCGACCAGCCCGCCGGGAGCTTCCCGGTGTCGGAGGCCGCGGCGCGGCGCGTCATCAGCCTTCCCATGCACCCGTACCTGGCCGAAGAACAGCAGGCCAGCGTGGTGGCGGCACTGGCGGAGGCAGTGGGGGATTGATGCGCCAGGTCGTCCTCGACACCGAGACCACCGGCCTCGAGCCCGAACTGGGCCATCGAATCATCGAGGTCGGCTGCATCGAGCTGGTCAATCGTCGCCGCACCGGGCGGAATTTCCATCGCTACGTCTGTCCCGACCGCGAGATCGACCCTGGCGCGCTGCAGGTCCACGGCCTGACCGCCGAGTTCCTGAAGGGCCAGCCGCGGTTTGCGGATATCGCAGCCGAATTTCTCGAGTTCGTCCGCGGGGGTGAGCTGATCATCCACAACGCCCCGTTCGACGTTGCGTTCCTCGACGCCGAACTCGCGCGCCTTCCGGAAGGCGGCGCGATCGCCGGGCATTGCGCGGTGCTCGACACGCTGCAGATGGCGCGGCGCATGCACCCCGGCCAGCGCAACAGCCTCGATGCGCTCTGCAAGCGCTATTCGGTCGACAACTCGCAGCGCGACCTGCACGGTGCCCTGCTCGACGCAGAGCTGCTGCTCGGGGTGGACCTCGCGATGTCGGGCGGGCAGGGTGCGCTTGGGTTCAGCGATGGCGAGCAGGCGACGGAGACCCAGGCGAAGGCGAAACGCGCGAAGCGGCCGCGCGGCGCACTGCTGGTCCGCAGGGCGAACGAGGACGAGCTCATCGCCCATGAACTGCGGCTCAAGGCCCTCGACAAGGCGTGCGGCGGGCAGGCGGTGTGGCGGACTTTCGAGCAGGCACCATGAACACCACGCTCGCCCAGGCATTTGCGCGCAACTTTCTTGGCCATGCACCCGGCTGGTACAAGCTGGTCATCATCGGCTTCCTGGTGGTGAATCCGATCCTGCTGATCATGGCGGGGCCGGTCTTCACGGGCTGGGCGCTGCTTGCGGAGTTCATCTTCACGCTGGCCATGGCGCTGCGCTGCTACCCGCTGCAGCCGGGCGGCCTGCTCGCGATCCAGTCCGTGCTGATGGGACTCACGAGCCCCGAGGGCGTCTACCAGGAAGTAACCGGCGCGTTCCCGGTGATCCTGCTGCTGATCTTCATGGTCGCCGGCATCTATTTCCTGCGCGACCTGCTGCTCTATGTATTCGCGCGGCTGCTGCTCAAGGTGCACACCTCGTCCACGTTGTCGGTGCTGTTCTGCGCCTCTGCCGCGGTGCTCTCGGCATTCCTGGACGCGTTGACGGTGGTGGCAGTCGCAATCACGGTCGGCGCCGGGTTCTACGAGGTCTACCATCGCGTGGCCTCGGGAAAGCACTACGACGCAGAGCACGACGCGGCCCACGACGACGGCGTGCATACCCTGCATCGCGAGGACCTCGAGCAGTTCCGGGCTTTCCTGCGCGGCCTGATGATGCACAGCGCGGTCGGCACGGCGATCGGCGGCGTGATGACCCAGGTCGGCGAACCGCAGAACCTGCTGATAGCGGAGCAGGCCGGGTGGACGTTCGTGGAGTTCTTCTTGAAGGTCGCGCCCGTATCGGTGCCGGTCGCGATCGCCGGTCTCGCGACCTGCTGGGTAATCGACCGGTTCCGGCTGTTCAGCTACGGCGCCGGACTGCCAGACTCGGTGCGGTCGGTGCTGCGTGACCACGCCGAACACCTGTCGTCGCGTGCCACGGCGCGCGACCGGCAGGTGCTGATCGTGCAGGCGCTGGTGGCGCTGACGCTGGTGCTTGGCCTCGCGTTCCACCTCGCCGAGGTCGGGCTGATCGGCCTCCTCGTGATCATCCTCGCGACCAGCTTTACGGGCATCGTGGAGGAACAGCGCCTCGGCAAGGCATTCGAGGCCGCGTTGCCATTCACGGCGCTGCTGGTGGTGTTCTTCGTCATCGTCGCGGCAATCCACGAGCAGCACCTGTTCGAGCCGCTGATGCGCAAGGTGATTGCCGCCGACGGGAGGACCCAGGCAGCCATGCTCTATGCGGCCACCGGCGTGCTGTCCGCGATCAGCGACAACGTGTTCGTGGCGTCCATCTATATCACCGAGATGAAGGCGGCGTTCATGCAGGGGCTGATGTCGCGCGAGCAGTTCGAGATGGCAGCCGTCGCGATCAATACCGGCACCAACATCCCGAGCGTCGCAACGCCGAACGGACAGGCGGCATTCCTGTTCATGCTCACCTCGACGCTGGCGCCGCTGATCCGGCTGGGCTACGCGCGCATGATCTGGATGGCTTTCCCGTATTTCGTGGTGATGACCAGCGTGGGGCTGTGGGCGGTGATGCACCTGCTGTAGCCGGCACGGACCGAGGCCGCGCGCGGCAGTTTGATCCCTGTCTCATTTACGCGTCGTCTCCTGTGGCATCCTTGGCCGCGTTGACCGTGCCACCGACCGGGCGGCCCACACCTTTTCACAAATCAGAAAGCCTTATCCCATGCCACGTTTCAACCTCCGCAACCTCCGTATCGGCGTCGTCGGACTCGGCTATGTCGGGCTGCCGCTCGCCGTCGAATTCGGCAAGCGCTTCAACACCGTCGGTTTTGACGTCAAGGCTGCACGCGTGGAGGAACTCCGGCGCGGCCACGACAGCACGCTGGAGGCTGACGACGCCGAGCTCGCCTCCGCCACGAAGCTCACTTACACGACGAAACTCGCCGACCTGAAGTCCTGTCGAGTATTCATCGTGACGGTGCCGACCCCGATCGACGAGTACAAGCGCCCCGACCTCACGCCCCTGGTAAAAGCAAGCGAGTCGCTGGGCCAGGTGCTCAAGAAAGGCGACGTGGTGGTCTACGAGTCCACGGTGTACCCGGGCTGCACCGAGGAAGTCTGCGTGCCGATCCTGGAGCGCGTGTCTGGGCTCAAGTTCAACCGGGACTTCTTTGCGGGCTACAGCCCGGAACGCATCAACCCGGGCGACAAGGAGCACAGGCTGTCCACGATCCGCAAGGTGACCTCGGGCTCGACGCCTGCGGTGGCGGAATTCGTGGACTCGCTGTACCGCTCGATCGTGACGGTGGGCACGCACAAGGCTTCCAGCATCAGGGTGGCCGAGGCCGCCAAGGTGATCGAGAACACGCAGCGCGACGTCAACATCGCGCTGATCAACGAACTGGCGCTCATCTTCAACCGGCTCGGCATCGACACCGAGGAAGTGCTGAAGGCCGCGGGCAGCAAGTGGAACTTCCTGCCCTTCAGGCCCGGACTGGTGGGCGGGCACTGCATCGGCGTGGACCCGTACTACCTGACGCACAAGGCGCAGGCGATCGGTTACCACCCGGAGATGATCCTGGCCGGGCGGCGCATCAACGACAACATGGGCATGTACGTGGCTCAGCAGGTGGCCCAGCTGATGATCGGCCGCCGCATCCAGGTGAAAGACGCCCGCATCCTGGTCATGGGGCTGACGTTCAAGGAAAACTGCCCGGACATCCGCAATTCGAAGATCGTGGACGTGGTGCGCGAGCTGGAGAAATACGGCGCGAAGGTGGATGTCTGCGACCCCTGGGCCGACACGGCCGAAGCCCTGCACGAGTACCAGGTGCGTCCGGTGCGGCGGCCCAGGCCTGGATCCTACGACGCGATCGTGATGGGCGTCGCCCACGACGAATTCCGGCAAATGGGCATAGCGGGCGTCCGCGAGCTCGGTCGCAAGGTTCATGTGCTCTACGACATAAAGTACGTGTTCAAGGCGGATGAGGTTGACGGTAGGCTGTAGTCCATGAAAATTCTCGTCACCGGCGCTGCCGGGTTCATTGGCTACCACACGGCCCGCAAGCTGCTCGAGCGCGGCGACGAGGTGGTCGGCCTCGACAACCTCAACGATTACTACGACGTTAGGATCAAGCAGGCGCGGCTCGAGCTGCTCGGCAAGCTGCCGGGATTCCGTTTCGTAAAGCTCGATCTCGCCGATCGCGAGGGCATGGCGAAACTCTTCGCCGCCGAGAAGTTCGAACGAGTGATTCACCTCGGCGCGCAGGCGGGCGTGCGCTACTCGATCCAGAATCCATTGGCCTACGTGGACAGCAACCTCGTTGGTACGACAAACGTGCTCGAGGGCTGCCGGCACAACGGCGTCGAGCACCTGGTCTATGCGTCCACGAGTTCCGTGTACGGCGCGAACACCAACATGCCGTTCTCGGTGCACCAGAACGTGGACCACCCGCTGTCGTTCTACGCGGCGACCAAGAAAGCCAACGAGCTGATGGCGCACACCTACGCACACCACTACTCGCTGCCGGTGACGGGCCTGCGCTTCTTCACGGTCTATGGTCCGTGGGGCCGGCCGGACATGGCGCTGTTCCTGTTCACGCGGAACATCCTCGAAGGCAAGCCGATCGACGTGTTCAATTACGGCCGTCACCGCCGCGATTTCACCTACGTCGGCGACATCGCCGAGGGTGTGGTGCGCGCCTGCGACCGCGTCGCGACCGGCAATGCCGATTGGGACAGCGACCGGCCCGACCCGGGCTCGAGCCGCGCGCCGTACCGCCTCTACAACATCGGCAACAACCAGCCGGTGGAACTGCTGCATTACATCGAGGTGCTCGAGCAGTGCCTGGGCCGGAAGGCGCAGATGAACATGCTGCCGCTGCAGGCGGGCGACGTCCCGGACACCTGGGCCGACATCGAGGACCTCACCCGCGACGTCGGCTACACGCCGGCAACCCCCGTGGAGCAGGGCATCCGCGCCTTCGTCGACTGGTACCTCGAGTACTACAAGGACGGCGGTCCGTCGGACCCGAAGGTAACGAACCTCGGCTGAAAATAGGTGCCAGGCACCTATTTTCGGAAAATACCGCCGCACTGTGGCCAGGAAGACCCACGTGAACCCGAAGCCCGCTATTTCCGTCCACCTCATCGCCGCTGCGCGCCCGAACTTCATGAAGATCGCGCCGCTCTACCACGCGCTCGCCCGCGAGAGCTGGTGCCGTCCGCAGATCGTGCACACCGGGCAGCACTACGACGCGAACATGTCGGATGCGTTCTTCCGCGACCTGAAGCTCCCGGCGCCGCATTTTCACCTCGAGGTCGGCAGCGGCACGCATGCTGAACAGACCGGCGGGGTGATGATTGCGTACGAGAAGGTGGCGATGCGCGAGAAGCCGGACTGGATCGTCGTGGTCGGTGACGTCAACTCCACGGCTGCCTGCGCGATGGTCGGCACGAAGCTGTGGATCCCGGTCGTTCACCTCGAAGCAGGTCTCAGGAGCGGCGATCGTCGCATGCCGGAAGAGATCAACCGGATGGTGACGGATGCCATCTGCGACGTGCTGTGGACGCCATCGCCGGATGCAGACGAAAACCTGGCCCGCGAAGGTGTGCCTGAATCGAAGATCGACCGGGTCGGCAACATCATGATCGACTCGTTCGAGATGATGCGCTCCACGATAGAGGCCGATGGCACGCGCGACAGCATGGGCCTCACGCCCGACAACTACGCGGTGGTAACGCTGCACCGTCCGTCGAACGTGGACCAGCGGGAGGTTCTCGAGCCGCTCGTGCAGCAGCTCGTCGCGGTCGCGCGCGATCTGCCGCTGGTGTTTGCAGTGCATCCCCGCACGCGCAAGAAGCTCGAGGAATTCGGGCTGATGGACGTGCTTGCCGGCGCGCGTCAAATCTCGCTGACCGAGCCGCTGGGCTACATCCAGTTCATGAACCTCGTCCGCAGCGCGCGCGCCGTCATCACGGACTCCGGCGGCGTGCAGGAGGAGAGCACCTACCTCGGCATTCCGTGCCTGACACTGCGTGAGAATACCGAAAGGCCGATTACCGTCAGTGAGGGATCCAACCGCCTGGTGAAGCCGGAACGGCTGTACGAGCAGGTCCAGGACGTCCTGGCCGGGCGCTGGGCAACCGGTCGCCGGCCTGCCCTGTGGGATGGCATGACCGCCGGGCGCTGCGTGGCGTCCCTGAAGCGTCGGGCAGGCCTGTAAAGCCAGGCGACTTGGTTAGACCAGCTTGACGATGTCGCCGTAGCCGGCGAGGGCCGCATCGTTGGTCAGCAGGATCATCGGTTCCGAGAGCGCTTGCGCGATCAGCATGCGATCGAATGGATCCTTGTGTAATTGCGGCAGGCTCTGGACCCGGGCGGCGTGCTCAATCGTGATCGCCAGCGACCCAAAGCCGGCGGGGCCAAGCGCCGCGACCACGTCGACTGGATCTCCGGTCAACTTTCCAAGGGCGACCTTGATGCTCATCTCCCAGATCGAGGCAGCGCTGACGTACACGTCTTCGTCATCGATGATTCGGCGCGCTCGGGGAGGCAGCCTCGAGGGCGATGACAACGCCCAGAGCAGCAGGTGCGTATCGAGCAGGACACGCATGCTCAACGTACTTCGAAATCGGCGAGGACATCGGGCGGCAACTGGGCATTGAAATCGTCAGCCACCTTCAGTCGGCCCTTCAGGATGCCCAGCGTCTTGCGACGCGGTGCCTTCTCCAGCGGCACCAGGCGCGCGACCGGCTTGCCCGCCTTGGCGATGACGACTTCGGCGCCGGCGGCGACATCGTCGACGATGCGCGACAGGTGCGTTTTCGCCTCGTGAATGTTGATCATCGTGCCCATGCTGGCCGCCGCATTACAAGTTAGTCCAACTTAGTTTGGTTCATGCGAGTCCCTGGCGCAAGTTCGACTGTCGGGAGTGCGACTGTGGTGCGGCAGGTCGTGCCGTTCAAATTGAGAATTTCACCTCAATCGCGCGATTCCCGATCGGGATACCCTGCGCTCCGTGCGGATAGGTCAGGCGAGGGGTTCCTCTGCTAGAATCGCCGCTGCGCACGCGCTGCACTCGCGCTGATTAAGTAAATTAACTCAAAGGTTTACGCGTGAAAGTTACAGTATTTGGTTCTGGCTACGTCGGCCTCGTGACCGGTGCGTGCTTCGCTGAGGCAGGCAACAACGTCATCTGCGTGGACATCGACGCCGGCAAGGTCGAGCGGCTCAAGCAGGGCGAGATCCCGATTCACGAGCCGGGCCTCGACGTCATCGTCCGCCGCAACGTCGAGAAGGGGCGCCTGACGTTCACGACCGACCCGAAGGAAGGCATCGAGCACGGGCTGTTCCAGTTCATCGCGGTCGGCACGCCGCCCGAGGAGGACGGCTCGGCCGACCTCTCGCACGTGCTCTCGGTGGCCGAGACCATCGGCCTGCACATGAACGAGTACCGGATCGTCGTGGACAAGTCCACGGTGCCGGTTGGCACGGCCGACAAGGTGCGCGAGCGCATCGAGCAGACGCTCGGCGAGCGTGGCGCGAAGGTCGAGTTCGACGTGGTCTCGAATCCCGAGTTCCTGAAGGAGGGCGCTGCGGTCGCCGACTTTATGAAGCCGGACCGCGTCGTGGTCGGCACCGACAACCCCCGCACGGCCGAACTGCTGAAGACCCTCTACGATCCGTTCACGCGCAACCGTGAGCGCCTGATCGTGATGGACGTGCGTTCGGCGGAACTGACC
>JALHTE010000218.1 GCA_022865595.1 Steroidobacteraceae bacterium
CAGCTCGCCGAGCGGCATCTCGCCACCGGGCTCGTCGAGCAGCGCCGGTGCCTCGCGGTTGAAGCGCAGGATGTCGCGAATCATCCCGAGGAATCGCGGGCGAAGCAGGTTGCGTCGCTGCGCGCACAGCGACTTCAGGCTGGTGCCGTTGTCTTCCAGGCCGCTCGCCTCGTCCCGCACCGAGAAGCTCATGCTGCTCTGCCGGGAGGCGACACCCAGTTCCTCCAGCAGCCGGATGAAATTCGGGTAGGTGCGGTCGTTGAATACGATGAAACCGGTGTCCACCTGCCAGCTGCGGCCGGCCTGCTCGACGGTGTGCGTGTGCGTGTGGCCCCCGAGGTGACTCGCCGCCTCGTAGAGCGTGATGTCGTGCTCCCGGTGCAGCCGGTGCGCGACAACGTTGCCGGCAATGCCACCGCCGATGACTGCGACTTTCATGCCGGCGTCCCCGCGGCGCGAACGGCATGCCGCTCGCGTATCGCAACCGGCACCGGTCGCAGGTCCCAGACCACGCCGAGCGCGGCCAGCAGCCGGAGAGCGTAGTAACTGGCGTCGATCTCCCACCAGTAGAAGCCCTGGCGTGCGGCGCTCGGGTAATGGTGGTGGTTGTTGTGCCAGCCCTCGCCGAGCGTGAGCAGCGCGAGCCACGGGTTGTTGCGGGAGTCGTCGCGCGTGGCGTAGCGCCTGCTGCCGTAGCGGTGTGCGAGCGAGTTGATGGTGAATGTCACGTGGTAGACGGCGACGGTCGAGATGCAGAACCCCCACACCAGCAGTTGCGCCCCGCTGGTCCCGAGCGCGGGCGCCCAGTGCTCCAGCCCGGCGCCGAGGGCGTACAGCATCACGGCGAGCACCGCGGGCACGGCTGCGTCGTAGCGGTCCAGCCAGCGCAGTTCCGGATACCGGACCAGGTCCGGGACCAGCGACGGCTTGGCCGGGAAGTTCTCGGTGGCGAGAAACCAGCCGACGTGGCTCCACAGGAAGCCGTGCTGCCGGGGCGAATGGCCGTCAGCCGGGCGGTCCGAGTGTCGGTGGTGGTGCCGGTGGTGCGATGCCCACCAGATCGGTCCACGCTGCACCGCCGAGGCGCCGAGCAATGCGAACGCGAACTGCGCCGCACGAGAAGTGCTGAAGCTGCGGTGGGAGAAGTAGCGGTGGTAGAACGCGGTTATCGCGAACATGCGCAGCCCGTAAAGCCCGATCGCGACCGCGACCGCGAAGGTGCTCACGCCGGTCCACAGCACGCCGAGGCAACCGAGGTGCAGCAGCACGAAGGGCACCACTCGCGGCCAGTCGATGCGACGGTCCTGGCCAGGCGCGGTCGAGGGCTCCGCGGCACTGCTGTCGAACCAGCGACGCAGCGCTAGTGTCAGCCGGCGAATCATGGCACTGGGGCTGCCGCGGCCGGTGCACTTGCATCCCAGCGTTGCGGAACCAGCCTCAGCAGCGAGACGTCGTAGCCCTGGTCTGCGACGAACTGCACGAGGCGCTGGTAGTCGGCGTCGGGAATCTCCGGCGTGCGCGCCATGATCCAGACGTAGTCACGGCTGGTGCGGGCGATCACGGTCTGTCCATAGTCTTCTGACAGGTAAGAGATTCGATAGTCAGCCTTGATCGGCCATACGAACTGCATGCCCCAGACCGCGTTCGATTCGCGGTCCACGACGAAGCCACGCGGCGTGTAGCGGCGGGGCTTGCCGTCGAACCCTCCCTTCACGAAGGTGAAGGTGGTCTCGATCGACCCGTCGGGCGCCAGTCGGTAAGACTCGATCGCGTTGTAGGCATCGCGCTCGATCCAGGTCGGGATGGACGCGATGACGTACCAGTCCCCCATGAACCGTTCGAGGTCGACCGCGCTCGCCTGGGCGAGCGGCGGCAACGGGGTGCTCTGGCAGCCGGCGAGCAGCAAAGCGGCGGAAAGGACGGCAGGTAGTTTCATGGACATATCTCTGGCTCACATCAGTTCATAGCGTAGACGCCGGCCGCCGGCGGCCGGGGCTTCGAGCGCGACCCAGCGCTCACCGGCGTACCACAGGTCGATCTGCAGGCCGGGCCCGACGATGCGATGGCGCTGCGCGACCTGCTGCCGACCCTGCACGGCCACGGTTTCGTCGCCGAGGGCCGTCACGGTGACCGGTAGCAGTTCGCCGGTCTGCGCGTTCAGCAGTTGTCGCGCGTCGAGGATGCGGGGATTCCAGTACGCGAAACTCATGACACAGCCGGTGTGTTCGTCCGGCCCCTTTGCCCGTTGCACCAGCAGGCGGCCGTCGCGCTCCGCGGCGGTGACCTACTCACGACGGCCGTTGTCGTCGGTTTGCGCGGCCAGCGCACGAAGGCAGTTCCCGTCCCAGCGCTCGATCGCCTCGTGCTGGTAGCGATAGGCGCTCAGGAACAGCACGCGGACATCGAACCGGGCCTCGCTGCGCAACTGCCGCCCGTCGCCGGTGTTGGTAAGCGCATAGCGGTGCTCGCCGATCTCGCGATCGTCGAGCAGCACTCGGAAATTCCAGGCATCGCTGGCGGTGGCCAGCGGTGCCGCGAGCAACGCCGCGATCAGCAGCACTGCGCGCATCACGAGTCTCCTGCTGCATCGGGCGCTGCGTCGGGCAGGGCGTCGTCGCGGTCCCGCGGGGCTGCGAGCGAAGGCGGTGAGGCCTCCGGGCGCTCGAACAGGTAGTGGCTGACCCACCACTCCTGGCCGTTGCGGTAGCCGAACATTTCCGCACAGGCCATGAAGAAGATTCGCCAGCGCTGCAGCCAGACCTGGGCGGCCGACTCGCCATAGGTCCGCGCCATGACGGCCAGCACGTCGGCCTTGCGGGCGTCCACGTTCGCGAGCCACGCATTGGCGGTCTTCTCGTAGTGCCGGCCGTCCCAGCGCCAGCGCTGGATGAAACGCAGGTGCCGCTGGAACCGCAGCGCAAGTTCGTCGCTGGGCATCATGCCGCCCGAGAAGAAGTGCCGGCTCATCCAGTCCGACGGCCCGCCATCGACGAACGCGTACGGCGTCGAGCGGTGGCAGAACACGTGCATGAAGAAGCGCCCGCCGGGCTTCAGCCAGTCGTGCACGCGCGCGAACAGCGCCGGCCAGTTGCGCATGTGTTCGAACATTTCCACCGATACGACACGGTCGAAGCTTCTCCCGGTCGAGAACTGGTTCATGTCGGCAGTGATGATCTGTACGTTGCGGAGCCCGCGTCGCTCGGCCTCGTCGAGGATCCAGGTGCGCTGTGAATGCGAGTTCGACACGGCGGTGATCCGGCTCCGCGGATATTTTGCCGCCATCCAGAGCGTCAGCGATCCCCAGCCGCAACCCAGTTCCAGGATCGACTGGCCATCGGCGAGATCCGCGTGCTCGCAGGTTTTCGCCAGGGCCACGGCCTCGGCCTGCTCCAGGTTTTCCGCTCCCGCGGGCCACCAGGCGCTGCTGTACTTGCGGTGCGGACCAAGTGCCAGGGCAAAGAAGTCGGCAGGGACTTCGTAATGCTGCGTGTTCGCCAGGTGCGGCACCGGGGCGATCTCGGATGATTCCATCGCGCGTGCGAAGGCCTCGGAAGCGAACGAGCCGGTCTCGCAATCGCCCGCGCCGATCTCGAACAGGCGCTGGTCGCACAGGCGGCGAATACCCGCGCGGATGACGGTGTCGGGGACGAATCCCTGCTCGACCCAGTTGATGGCGAATCGCGTGGCCTGGCTCATGTACGTGGCTTCCCTGGGGTCAATGCAGTTGTGATCAGGCGTACGCCTTCCTCCGGCGTCGCGCCGAGG
The DNA here is from genome assembly GCA_022865595.1 of Steroidobacteraceae bacterium. Taxonomy (GTDB): domain Bacteria; phylum Pseudomonadota; class Gammaproteobacteria; order Steroidobacterales; family Steroidobacteraceae; genus RPQJ01. The sequence continues at coordinate 3,766 of JALHTE010000218.1, forward strand.
GCGGTGGCGCCGGCCGCGGTAATCGCGGCGCGATGCCGCAACGCAGCCCCGCCACCGACGAAAACCGGAACACTCACCAGGCGCACCAGGCGCGGCAGCTCGCGGTCCAGCAATCCCTCGGGCGGATCAACGGACGAGGCAAGCACCACTGCGTCGCAGCCGGAACGCTGGAGCGCGATGGCGACGTCGTCGAGCGGCGTGTCCGCGCCGAGCAGGACTGTGCGCAGGCCCGCATCCTGGGCCTCCAGC
>JALHTE010000219.1 GCA_022865595.1 Steroidobacteraceae bacterium
CCATGAATTGTTGCTGCGAACGTGCCGGCGGCCGATCAGCACCAGGTCAGGGACGGGCTCGGCCAGGCCTTGTGCGGCTCGTGGCAGGTCCGCGACAAACACCTGCGGCACCAACCGGATGCGCCTGTCGGGCGTCGCGAGCCGCCGCGACAGGCAGGGCTCGAGCGGCCCCAGGTCGACACCGTGGGGCGATTCGCGGAGGCGCGCGACACTGAGGCCCTCCGGGCGGCGGTCCGGAGCCTCCAGCTGCCGGCGCATTCCGGAAAAGCCAGGAAGGCGTGCGAGCAGCTTCAGAGGGCCGCGGTTTTCCTGCCCGTATCGGCCGGTACGCAGCATCCAGTCAATCGCGCCGTCCGGACCAAGCCGACGCGCGACCATTTCGCGTGCGGTCGCGACATTCCTCTCGAGCCCGGATCGCATCTGCAGCCGAAGTGCGAGTTCGGCAAGGATCTCGTGGTCGTGCATCGAGCCCGCCGGCGGAGCGAAGAGCGCTGGCGAGTACTTCGCGACATTCCGCACCGCGAATCCGGCGAGCGCGACATCGTAGTGACCGTGCTCCAGCGGGCTCGTTGGCGGCAGCACCAGGTGTGCGTGGCGCGTGGTCTCGTTGATGTAGGGATCGATCGACACCATGAACTCGAGATCTTCGAGAGCGCGGTCCAGCCGCCGCCCGTTGGGCGTCGACAACACCGGGTTGCCGGCGACCGTGAACAGCGCTCGAACCTGGCCGGGACCGCCGGTGAGGATTTCCTCGGCCAGCGCGGCGACGGGCAGCTCGTTGCCGAATTCGGGCAATCCCCGCACTCGCGAGCGATAGCGGTCGTAATGCCCGGTCGAGCCGTAGGCGCGCGTCAGGTCCACGGCCGGCTCGGCGAACATCATCCCGCCCTCCGCATCCATGTGGCGCGTGAGCAGGTTGAGGCAATAGATCAGCCACATCGTCAGGCCACCGAACTGCTGGGTGCAGGCGCCTACTCGCCCGTATACCAGCGCACGTGGCTCTGTTGCGATCTGGCCGGCAAGCTCTGAGATGCGCCCGGGCTCGATACCGGTTCGCTCCGCGAGTTCGTCAGCAGCAAATGCAGCGACCGCCTCGCGAAGCAGCTCCACGCCGTCGATTTGCGCCGCGAGGTGTCCCGTGTCCACGGCGCCTGCCTCGAATACGTGCTTCAACAGGGCAAGCAGGAGAAACACATCAGTGCCTGGCCGTATCGGCAAGTAGTCGTCTGCGATACGGGCCGACTCGGTCCTGCGTGGATCAACCACCACGAACCGCCCGCCGCGCGCCCTGAGCGCTTCGATGCGACGCGCAAAGCCCGGCGCGCCCATGATCGAGCCGCCGGAGGCCACCGGGTTGCCACCGATGCACACGAAGAGCTGGGTGCGGTCCACGTCGGGTACCGGCACCAGGAACTGATGACCGAACATCTGCTGCGACGCCATCATGTGCGGCAACTGGTCGACGCTGGTGGCCGAATACAGGTTCCGCGTGCGCACGGCGCGGATGAAGTTGCCGATACCGAGCATCGCGCCGAGATTGTGTACGACCGGGTTTCCGGCATAGATGGCAACAGAGTCGTTGCCATGGGCGGAACGCACCTCGCCGATGCGGCGCTCGACCTCGGCGAAGGCTTCCGGCCAGGAGACTTCCTTCCAGCCATTTGCGGTGCGCCGCATCGGCCGGCGCAGCCGATCCGGATCCTCGTGAATATCCTTCAGCGCCACCGCCTTCGGGCAGATGTGTCCCCGGCTCAACACGTCGTCGCGGTCAGGCTTTATCGACAGCACTTCACCGCCGCGGTGCTCGATGACGATTCCGCACATCGCCTCGCAGATCGGGCACGTGCGGTGATGCAGCAGTCGTTCAGCCATCGCCGCGTTCGCCGGGACCTCGGTCAGCGCCGGCGGCGCCGGCCTGCGAGCGCGAGTCCGCCGAGCAGCAGCAGCATCACCGGCGGGAACGCACCGCCACCGCTCTGGTTCTTCTTCTTCTGGCCGCAGCCGGTATTGCCCTCAACCTTTTCCCCGATCGAGCTGTACTGGAACAGCGTTCCCTGTCCGCATCTTCCGCCAGAGAAAGTAACCCCTACGAACGTGGTCGCGTCCAGTTGCAGCAGCGGGCCGTTCGGGGCCGACCCCTCGCTTCCGTTGAAGCTGTAGAGCTTTTCAAAGCCCGTGCCGTCGCGTGCGATCGAGTAGATGGTGCCGAAACTGGTCGTGGTACCACTCGAGTCGGTACCGCCGGCGGCAGTGGTGCCGTACAGCCGCGAATCACTGGCGACGATCAACTCGCCGGACGGGTTCGCGCCATTCGGCGTCTCGAAATCGTGCAGCACCGTAAACAGCAGGCTGTTGGGATCGATCGAGAACACTGTGCCAGCGCCATTCTGTCCGCCTGCAGTCGCTACGCCATACAGGAACCCATCCCCGCCGTCGGTCAGGCCTACCAGCGGAGTGGCGCCGTCCTCGTTTTCAAATGGACTCTCGGCCGCGATCGCCGTGAACTCGTGCACAACCTCGAATCCCGTGCCGTCC
>JALHTE010000220.1 GCA_022865595.1 Steroidobacteraceae bacterium
GCCTTTCAGCCTCAGGTCGAGCAGCCGGGCGCGCAGCGTCGCGGTGCGCAGCACGTGACTCACCATGTAGGGATGCATGCGGGCGCTGCTGACCAGCTGGCGGCGCAACAGCGGCTTAGTTTCCCTGAGGAAGCGGCTGGCCGGTAATCCGTCCGGGCTCTCGTCGGCGGGCGCAAACAACTTCAGGAGCCTGCGGTCGTAGGAGCGCGTGGTGTCCACCTCGTAGCGGGCCTGCTTGCGACGGTAATGCTCGCGCAGCGAGCGGAGATTTTCCTCGAGCGGCTCGATGGTGTGGCGGTCGTCGCGCACGGCCCGGCGTCCCTCGAGCGCGCGCACCGTCTGGTCGACGAACTCCAGCTTGGCTAGCGCGGGCCAGCCCTGGTAGCGGCTGCGCCAGCGAGCACGCCTCGGCAGCCAGACCGCAAAAGTCTCGGCGAAATCCTCGGTCGGGTGGCTCTGTGCATACCAGTGACCGAGGTGCAGCACGAAGTTCCGACTGGCGGGACGCGGGAAATAACGGTTCGGATAGCGCCGCGACGCCTTGCCGAAAGTCTCCCGCCACGCCTTGCGCCGGCGCAGCCCGTAGGCAGTATCGATCGCGTGGCCCGCCTCGTGACGCAGGATGCGCATCAACCACTTCTCGTTTCCACCCTCGACCTGGTGCATGAAGCGACGCTCAAGCCGCATCAGGCGTTGATGCACGAGGTAGAACGGGATCGCGATACCGGGCACGCCGTCCGGCGAAAACCATTCCTCCGACAACCAGAAATGCGGGCGGAAGCCGATACCCTTGGCGTCGAGTTCACCGTAAAGGCGGTTGATTCCGTCCTCCAGCCAAGTTCCGGAGAGCTTGAGCCTGAGGTCACAGAAGCGCTTGTCGAGCAGCGCTTCGTCGTCGAGTCGGGTCCAGGCGGGTTCGCGTCGCACCGGCGCGGCGGACTTCGCGCTACCGCTCACCGGCTTCGCGCTGCTCCGCCCTGTCGTCACGTCCCACCCCCGGCGACCCGTGGAGCCGCGGCCGCCAGCGCGAGGCGCGATGCGAACGACTCGAGCAGGTCGAGCCGAGCAAGGCGTGACAACTGCCCGGCCGGAATGGAACCTGCGCCAAACACCGCGCCGGCCAGCGCGCCAGCCAGCGCTGCCTCGAGCGCTGGCTCGAACGCGCCGACGCAGGCCCTGCGCACGGTCTGCTCGAAGCCGTCCGACAGGGCTGACCTGGCACGCACCACCGCCTGGACCGCGTCCGCCGGCCCCGTGCTCGCGGCGACGGCATCGGACCGTTGCTTGCCGGCCGCGCGAAACGCAGCCGCAACCGATGGCTTCAACGGCTTCGCAGACCACAGCCCGGCAACCGGCTCGTACAGGCCCTCGCAGAGTTCAGCAGGCGAGGCACCGTGCAACGCACCCGTCAGCATTGCGCCGAGGAACCGGCAGGCATCTACCACGAACGGCGACTGATGCGTGGTCCGCGCGGACTCGCCTGCGAGATGAACTGCCGCGTCAGGCTCCGCGGCGGCCCACGCGACGGCCGACAGCACTCGCGGCAGGGCGGCCGTGCTGCGGTCTCGCGGATCGTGCCGGCCCGCCATGCGCTGGCCGCGCCACTGGTAGTTTGCGAGTGCCTTCGCGACATCCGGCGTGGGCGTCGATGGCGATCCCTTCGCCGACAGGTGACCATCGCGCTGCCACCTTACGTAGCGCTCGATCTGGTCGCGAGGGTCCGGGCCGTTGAGCTCGAGCAGGCTCTCCGCCAGGCAGAGCGCGAGCGCCGTGTGCTGGGTCCACCGGCCGTCGTCGGGCCGGCCGCACCGGTGCGCGAAGCCAGCCGCATCGCCGGCCGCAAGCCCGAGCAGCGCGCCGCGCACGCGATCCGCAGCGTCGCCAGCCACGGTCCGCGCGCGCATGGCGTTGGGCTTCGGCGATCGCCATTCCCGCACGAACGTCGCCTGCTCTGTCGTCTCCGGTACGGTCGACCAGGTCCGCGACTTCGCGGACTGCTGCCAGCAGCGCTGCAGCTGGTCGAGAGGATCAGTTGCCGGATCGCCGTGATCGGCAAGCCAGCAGCCTGCGACCGTTGCGCTGCGACCGAGACCGGCGCGACAGTGGATGTACACGACGTGGCCGGCCTCGAGCGCGCCATCGATGGTGGCGAGAATCTGCCGCATTGCCTCGCGGTTCGACGGAACACCATGGTCGGGAATCGGTTCGCGCAGGTACTCGATCCTGCGCCCGTCCGGCGCCTGCATCGGCAGCAGTGGCTCGTAGGACGTGAGTTCGCCCGGCTCCGTGAGATCGACGAAGGCGGTCACGCCGGCGCGGAGGAACTGGCGCAGTCGGTCCATGGCGGCCGCCCGCGACGCCGAACCCGGATACTCGCCTGCCAGGACCCTGCCTGGGGCGACCCAGTAGGTCTCCGGGATCGGCAGCCCCGATTCGCGATGGTCAGGTTGATTGGCAGGTCCGCTCATGCTGCGAATGATACGGCAGCTGAAACGGAGGCTGCCGGCCGTCGCGTCGCTATGAGAGACTTGCCGCAAAAGCCGGTCCAGGGGGTATTCGAAGGTGCTCAGACAACTCGCGGCCCGCAAGCCGGTCGCCCGGATCATGCAGGAAGTCGAGGAGGGTCCCCGGCTGGCCCGGGTCCTGACGGCACGGACGCTGATCGCGATCGGCCTCGGTTCCATGATCGGCAGCGGCGTGTTCGTGCTCTCGGGCACGGTCGCCGCGAACCACACCGGGCCGGCCGTTACCCTCGCCTTCCTGGTCGCGGCAATCGGTTGCGGACTGGCTGCGATCTGCTACGCGGAGCTCGCGTCGCTGATCCCGGTGGCTGGCAGCGCCTATAGCTATACCTACGCCACGCTCGGCGAGGGCGTCGCCTGGTTCGTCGGCTGGAACCTGGCGCTCGAATACATGATGTCGGCGGCCACGGTCGCCGTTGGCTGGTCCGGCTACGTGATCAACCTGCTGGAAGAATTCGGGTTGCACCTGCCGCCGGCACTGGTGAACGCCCCGGTCGGCAAGACCGCGGAACACACGCTGGCCGCCACGGGCGCGATAGTCAACCTGCCTGCCGTGCTGATCGTCGTGGCACTCACCTGGCTCTGCTACATCGGCATCCGCCAGTCGGCAAGCTTGAACAACCTGATGGTCGTCATCAAGGTCGCAATCATCGTGCTGTTCATCGTGGTCGGCGTGTCATACATCGACACCTCGCTCTGGCACCCGTACCTGCCGACCAACAACGGTGAGTTCGGCCACTTCGGTTTCAGCGGCGTGATGCAGGGCGCGGCCATCATTTACTTCGCCTACATCGGCTTCGACACCGCGGCCACGACGGCGCAGGAGGCGCGCGACCCGCAAAGGGACGTGCCGACGGGCATCATCGGGGCGCTGCTGATCTCGACCGTGCTCTATATCGCCATGGGCGCCGTCATGACCGGCATGGTCGATTACCGGCAACTCGACGTCGCGGCTCCGGTTGCAGTAGCGCTCGATGCGCACCCGGCCCTGAAGTGGCTGGGCCTGCCGGTCAAGATCGGCGCGATCATCGGCATGACCTCGGTGATCCTGATGTCGATCCTCGGGCAACCGCGCATCTTCATGGCGATGGCTCGCGACGGACTGCTGCCGCCGCAGTTGCAGAAGGTGCACCCGAAATACCACACGCCGTCCATCGCAACGATCATCACCGGAGTGAACGCCGCATTCTTCGCCGGCGTATTCCCGATCGACGTACTCGGCGAACTGGTGTCCATCGGGATCCTGCTCGCGTTCACGGCGATCTGCATCGGGGTGCTGGTGCTGCGTCGCACGATGCCGGACGCGCCGCGGGCATTTCGCGTGCCGATGGCGTCGGTCACCTGCACCGCCGGAGTGATCGTGTGCCTGTCGCTCACGTGGTTCCTGCCGCACGACACGTGGATCCGGCTCCTGATCTGGTCGCTGGCCGGCGCCGCGATCTACTTCGGTTACGGGTACTGGCACAGTCGCGCGCGGGTGACGGCGCGAGGCTGATACGCTGCGGCCAGGCCCTGTACCCGGTAAGCGTGCGGACGGGCGTCGCGCGGCATGGACGCCGCGCGCGAGCCTCCAGGGATGGATTTACGGCGTCCCGGCCGGACGCTTATCGGGTACAGGACCTAGCTTTCGTCCCAGGGCTCGGCGTCGCTCTCCGGCGTCGTACCACCTGCCGCGCGCCGCGCTTCGAGCGCCGCGAAGTCGAACAGCGCCGGGTCGGCGAGGTGCGACGCGGCGACATCCCGCATCGCCGAGAAGATCGTCTCCGTCCGGCCCGGGAACTCGCGCTCCCACTCAGCCAGCATCCGCTTCACCGCCACGCGCTGCAGGCTCTCCTGAGAGCCGCACAGCTTGCAGGGGATGAGCGGGAAACGGCGGGCGTTCGCGTATCGTTCGATCTCGCGCTCCGGCACGTACGCGAGCGGTCGGATCACGATGTGCCGGCCGTCTTCCGAGAGCAGCTTGGGCGGCATGCCCTTCAGCTTGCCGCCGAAGAACATGTTCAGGAACATCGTCTCGACGATGTCGTCCCGATGGTGCCCGAGCGCGATCTTCGTGATGCCGTTCTCGGCCGCGTAGCGATACAGACGCCCGCGTCTGAGCCGCGAGCACAGGCCGCACATGGTCCTGCCTTCCGGTATCACGCGCTTGACCACGCTGTAGGTGTCCTGCTCGAGGATCTCGAACGGGACGCCGAGAGCGCCCAGGTAGTCGGGCAGCACCTGGGCCGGAAAACCCGGCTGCTTCTGGTCGAGGTTGACCGCGATGAGTTCGAAGCGAACCGGCGCCTTGCGCTGGAGCGAGAGCAGCACGTCGAGCAGCGTGTAGGAATCCTTTCCGCCGGACAGGCAGACCATCACCCGGTCGCCCTCGCTGATCATCGAGTAATCGTCGATCGCCTTGCCGACCTGCCCGCGCAACCTGGCCTGCAGTCGCCGGAAATTGTTCGAGGTTCGCTCGAGGACCGCGGACATTGGTCAGCCGATCCCTTCGAGGTACTTTGCCTCCGCGTGACGCAGCCAGGGCGCAGCCGTGAGCGGCCTGCTCGTCGCATTCCTGATCAGTTCCTGTGCGCTCAGGCTTGCGCCCACGCCGTGCACGTTTGCGCGCAGCCAGTCGAACAGCGCGCCGAAGCGGCCGCCCTCGATCTCGCGGTCGAGGTCGGCATGGTCGCGACGCAGTGTCTCGTACAACTGCGCGGCGATGAGTCCACCGAGCACATACGAAGGCACGAAACCAAACGAGCCTATGGCCCAGTGCACGTCCTGCAGGCAGCCTTCGGCGTCGTTCGCGGGCCGCAGGCCGAGGCGCTGCTCGAATCCGTCGCGCCAGGCCTCCGGCAGGTCGCGCACCGGCAGGCTGCCGTCGAAGATGCGCTTCTCCAGTTCGTAGCGCAGCATGATGTGCACCGGATACGTCAGCTCGTCTGCTTCGGAGCGGATCGCGCCGCGCCGCACGCGGATCAGTGTCTGGTAGAGGTTTTCAACCTCCCACTCGGGTCCGGTCGCGCCATAGTGCTTCTCGAGCAGCGGACGCAGCCAGGTGAGAAACGGCCGGCTGCGCCCAATGAACACCTCGAGCAGCAGCGACTGGCTCTCCTCAAGCGCCATGCCGCGGTCCCGCCCGACCGGCTGGTCGCGCCATGCCACGGGCAGGCCGAGGTCGTACATGGCCTGGCCGGTTTCGTGCAGCACACCCATCAGCCCGGCGAACGGATCCTTCATGTCGAATCGCGTGGTCACGCGCAGGTCGCCCCAGACACCCTCGGTGGACGGGTGGTCACTCTCGTCCAGGCGGCCGCGATCGAACGGAAAGCCGAGCGCGCGCATCACCGCGACCGCCAGCGATCTTGGCTTCGCGACGCTTACCTTGCCAAGCACGGGCAGCGGCGGGCGCGCGGCCTGCAGCTCGATGGCCTCGCGAATCATCTGCGGCAGGCGACGTGAAACCGCGTTGAACAACTGGTCGATCTCTGCGCACACGAATCCCGGGCTGAACTCGTCGATCAGCGCGTCGTACGGCGCCAGGCCGAGGGCCTGCGACAGCACCTGCGCCTTGTCGCGCGTCAGCGCAACGACCTCCTCCAGGTGCGGCGCGAACAGCGCGAAGTTGCTCTCCTGCTTCGCCTCGAGCCAGCGAACCTCGGCGATGGCAGTCGCGCGCGCCAGGCGGGTCACCAGTGACAGCGGGGTGGCGATTGCGTGGTCGCGCTCGCGGCGCATCTCGCGGAGATTCGCCAGCTGCCATTCCTCCAGCTGTGATTCCATCGCCTGCGACCGCTCGATGAGCCGCGACAGCTTTGGCGTGGTCAGCAGCACGTGGCACTCCGAGTCGAGCGCAGCAAGCTGCTCGCCGCGCACGTCGGCGCTGCCGCGCGGCATCATCACTGCCGCGTCCCAGCGCAGCAGGCTCGCGGCTCCGCGAATCGCGTGGAGTCGGCGGAACTCCTGCTCAAGCTGCTGGTATGGGGTGGATGCCATCGTCGATACCCGCGCAGAGGCCGCTTCGGGCCCCGCGATTCTAGCAAGCGGACCGGACGCGGACGCCTGCCATCAATCGCATTGCGTCTATTTTTACTTTTATTTCAGCTGCTTACGAAATATATCTCGAAACTAAACAACGTTACTAATCGGCCGCGGGACGCTCGGCGTCCCTGGCAGCCACCGGGGCTCGCAGCCTGTCGATCATCTTCGAGATCGCCTGTGGCGAGCGGGTGTTGCGCGCGACGATCAGGTAGACGGCCGGCACGACAACCAGCGTCAGGAACACCGAGATGATCACGCCGTAGAAGACCACCACGCCTATCGACTGCCGCGATTCGGCGCCGGCACCGGTGGCGAGCAGCAGCGGCAGTGCGCCGAATGCCGTGCAGAAACTGGTCATCAGCACCGGACGCAGCCGGATCGCTGCGGCCCCGATCACCGCCTCCCGGAACTCGACGCCGCGGTCGCGAAGCTGGTTGGCGAATTCGACGATCAGGATGCCGTTCTTGGCAGCGAGACCCACCAGCATGATCGACGCGATCTGGCTGAAGACATTGATGGACACGCCGTACATCCACAGGCCGACCAGCGCGCCGATCACGGCGAGCGGCACCGTCGTCATGATCACGAACGGGTGGAGGAAACTCTCGAACTGCGCCGCGAGCACCAGGAACACGACCACCATCGCTAGCAGGAACATCATGTACAGCTGGCCGCCGGACTCCTTGAATTCGCGCGACTGGCCGTCGAATTCGAGGCGCACCGAACCGGGCAACTCGTCCTTGACCACTTTCTCGACGTAGGTGAGTGCCTCACCGAGCGTGTAGCCTGGCGCGAGCGACGCGCTCACCGTGATGGCACGCAGCCGGTCGAAGCGGTTCAAGCGCATGGGCCCGGCCGTCTCGGTCAGCCGGACCAGGTTCGAGAGCGGAATCAGCGCGCCGGTACGATCGGAGCGAACGTAGAGGTTGTCGAGGTCCGTCGGCGTGGCCCGGTCCTCGGCGCGGCCCTGCAGGATCACGTTGTACTCGCGATCGCGGTCGATGTAGGTGGTGACGATGCGCGAACCGAGCACCGTCTCCAGTGTCCGGCCGACAGTCTGCAGCGAGATGCCAAGGTCGGCGGCGCGATCCCGATCAACGGCGACGCGCAGCTCGGGCTTGCGCTCCTCGTAGTTCGACTGGACGTTGTCGAGCCCCGGGTTGTCCCTCATTCGCTGCATCAGCTGGTCGCGCCACTGCGCCAGATCCTTGTAATCGGTGCCGCCGAGCACCACCTGCACTGGCGAGCTGCCGCCGCCCCGGGTCCAGCCGCCGATTACGCCCACGCTGGAGCGGACGCCGGGAATCTGGTTCAGCTGCATACGAACCGACTGAGCAATCTCCTCCGCCCCGCGCTCTCGCTCATTCCACGGCGCGAGCAGCAGGAAACCGCGTGCCTGGTTGATGTCGGAGGCCCCGCCGAAGCCGCC